>JANWJO010000017.1 GCA_025449435.1 Chloroflexota bacterium
ATGAAGTGGCACATGATCATCTAGCGCGGTGAACTGTACAAGCCATTACTGAATCATTTCTGAACAGCACGGCGACTAGTTGGCTAAGTGTAGGGCCGGTGGCCCGTTGCTCCCGAAGCCGGGTGGAGGTTTCCGCACCTAATCAAGCGCGGCGGGTGCGCGAGTACCGTGACCGCTGCACCTTTACGCGGCGCCTATGGCACGTCCCTAGTCCGACACCTACCCACTACTTGCGCTCCCTCACCATCACGCAATCAAATTCTGCTAGACGAAGTTGATCGTCACGAGCTACAGAGAACATGGCCGAAACAGCAAATCCGGCTTTACGAAACGCTGCGATTGCGGTTGCGACGTCAGTAGCTCCCTCGTACAGTGGCAAGAAAGCCATCTCAGACTGCACGGCGAGGATATCCTCGATGCAGCGCTCGGCACCGTGCAATACCTCCAGATCCCATCCTTGCGTATCAAGTTTGAGGAACACGCGAGAGTTGGCGATGTGCCCCGTTATCTCGTCGAACACGTCGTCAAGACGGAATACCTGCACCGTCTCCCGTTGGGTTACTTCGTTGCCGGAAAACTGCTGTGACCCGTATGGGCTAGGCTCAAGAAACGACGAGTAGTGGGTTAGCTTAGCGACACCTATCTCCGCGGGGCCGGACACACTTCCCAGCGCCCATTGATGGACATGCCACCGGTGGTCGTTACGAGCACGCTGTTCGAGCACTTTATAGTTTGCCAGAACTGGTTCGAAGGACGCGATATGACCGCGATAACCGAAATTCCTCAACATCATCGCGAATTCGCCGATGTGGGCGCCTACGTCGAGTACGCAATTGATGTGTAAGCTTGGAAAGATCGTGGACCAGAGATAGGTATCTAGAGAGCGATCGGGGTGGAACCGTCGTATGTCCCAACCCCGCCGTCTGGCAATATTGATCAGTGCGTGTTTGGTATCCACGCCAACCAATTACTTCTACGTTCTGACAATGCGCCGCTGCGTGCCGGGCACTATGACAGGCGCACTGTTGCCTGTCAATGTAGCGGATAGCGCTTCGGTCTCCTTTGCAGCTGCGGCGGCTGGAACGTCCGGAGATGAGGGTCACCTAACCTCAAGCCAAGTCGAGGTTCCCCCAAAGGTCGGTCACGGCCACCTGCTCACCGGCCCGAACACGATCCAATTAGCCGCAACGTTTCGGAGCGAACATTGTGCCGTCGGCGGTGCTTAATGGGTTCATCCGAGCTTACTACGGCACTGACCAGCCATTAGTGTCCGTTCAGTTCCGAGCCGGGCACTGGCCGCGTGGACGCTTGACGGGCAGGGTCCCACCAGTAGCGGTCCGGCGCATCCCGCCACGTAGGCATGCCGAGCCCCTCAGGGTTATACACGACGGCGCCGGCGCGCACCGTTGCCACGCAGCGCAACCGCTGTTCGCTTTCCAGGACAGTACGGCCGCAATCCGGGAACCTGAAGTGGCCACGCTCTAGCCGGAAGACCGCCACGTCGGCGTCCGATCCCGGCCGCAGTGTGCCTAGTTCAGCGTGCCCTATCTCACGTGCAGGGGCCACCGTCGAGCGGGCTATGACCTCGGCGACCGAGAGGCCCATGGCCAAGCACTTGTTCACCGTTGTGAGCATGTCAAACACCGGCCCGTTCATGCTGCCGGTGTGTAAGTCGGTACTGATCGAATCTGGCAGAAAACCCTGCTCGATAGCCGGAACTGCGTTGCGGTACCAAAAGCTGGCAGCGCCGTGGCCTAGGTCAAAGATTACGCCACGGTCTCTGGCTTGGCGCATGTACGGTTGCAGGAGGCCGAGATCATCCAGTACGGGGAACTGCTGTGCGAACACGTGCGTGTGGATGTCTCCCGGCCGCATCTTCTCCAGGATGAGCTGCGGGTAGGGACGATATTGTGGGTGCGGCCAGAAGTCCACCATCACCGGCTTACCGCACAGGCGGCCCGCCGCCACGGCATTGTCCACCGCCGCCCACGGCGGGTGTGCCGCGTCGAACATCTGACCCGCCCAGTAATGAGCCGTCTTGATGCCGGTGGTCACATTCGGGTAGGCGTCGACGGCGGCAGCGGCCGGTTGTGGGTCCATCTCGTTAACATCGTGCTCCCAGGCGCCGCCCATGCCGCTCCCCACGATGTTGATAAACGCAAAGATGCGCGTCTTCGCGTGATCGATGACCTCAGACTTAAACTGGGCGAAATCGCGCCATCCGGATGTTCCGGTGTCCACCACAGTGGTCACTCCTGATGCAAACGTGTGTGCGTCGGGATGCAGCGACAGCCGCGACCGCGCATGCCCGATGAACACATGAGCGTGGATGTCAAGCAAGCCTGGCGTGACGGTACACCCGCTCACGTCCAGCACTTGACCGACGCCTGCAGCCGGGATGTCGCGGGCCAGACCAGCCACTTTGCCAGCGGTGATGGCTACATCCAATGCCTCGTCGATACCACTAGCCGGATCGAGGACGTGTCCTCCCTTCAGCAGCAAGTCCGGATTGATGTTTTGGAGCGGAGCTGTCATTCGTCATCCTCTCTGTTCAAGCAGTTGCTGCCTATCGTAGCAATAGCTCCACCGGTATCACAGCGTCAACATACGCCAATGCGCGTCATCGCCATTGACACCATCGCACAGCTATGTGAACATACGTTCTATTGTCAGCGCCGTTAAGGAGGAGACTATTATCGTGGCCCACTTGGTGAATGCCAGCCTTGCTGGAGAGTTTATCTGGAAGAACGCTCGGTTGCTCGACCGGCAGCGCTATCAAGCACTGTTTCATGGCGGTTCAACCGCCCAGGTGATCGACGCCGTGCGCGCCTACCAAAATGCCGACGGCGGCTTCGGCAACGCCATCGAGCCCGATATTCGCGGCCCGCTCAGCCAGCCGGTACCCACCGAAATGGGCCTCCTCATGTTGGATGAAGCGGGTTTTGATGCCTCTATTGTCCTGCGCACTTGTTCCTACCTCGCCACCGTCACCACCCTTGAAGGGGGCGTGCCGTTTGCCACCCCGGCCCTAGCCGCCTATCCCCACGCCCCCTGGTGGGAGATGCCCGACCACCCGCCGGCCTCCGTCAACCCCACCGCCTCGATCGCTGGCCTCCTCCACAAACATCGCGTCCAGCACGCCTGGCTCGACGCCGCCTCTGCCTTTTGCTGGCATGAGTTGGAGAGCGCGCTACCCGACGAGATGCACAGCCTGCTATGCGCATTCACGTTCTTGCAGTTCGTCCCCGACCGGCAACGGGCAGCGCCGCTGATCGAGCGCGCCGGCCGGCACCTGTTCGATGCCGGCTTGGTCGAGCTCGACCTGGCGTCTAGCTCTTACGTCAAGAAGCCGCTGGACTGGGCATCAACGCCTGCGAGCATCTGCCGCCAGTTCTTCAGCGATCAAATAATCGACGCTAACCTCGACTCCCTGGCGGCTGCACAGCAAGCCGATGGAGGCTGGAGCATCACCTGGCCGCCCATCAGCCCTGCCTGTGAGCTGGAGTGGCGCGGCTTCGTCACTGTGAACGCGCTCAAGACCCTCCGGGCCTACGGACGGCTCGACACCAAAAGCGAATAAGCAAGAGAGCAACCCGACCGTCCCGGGGGACAACACCGGGTTCCTCCGCCTTGCAAGTTGTTTGTACGCCGGTCAGATGTGCCCGGCCTCCAACGCGTTGGTAATCCAGCCCAGCACGACCTCATTGGCCCCCTGGCTCGTCGCCGCGTCCAGCGCTTGCTGGGCCTTGCCGGTTTCACCCAGCACGATGTAATCCCATGCCAGGGCCAAGTTCAGGTGGCCAGCCCAGTAGATGCTGCCACCGTCGTTGGCATGGTCGCCGGTCGACTTTCGATGCAGCAGCTTTGCTAAGTCGGTGGCGTACGCCGCCTTCATATCCCAACCCACGCCATCCAGCGCCGTCTGTACCGTCTGCGCTTTATCCATGGGGTACAGCAAAAAGAAGCGCTGCGAATTTGTTTGCCAGATGGTGTCAAACTCGCTGTAGCTGATGGTGTGGCCCGGCCCCAAGAACGGGTCGCTGGACACGAACGTGCTCTGCTCATCGTCAAAACCTTGGATGGGCCGGTAGTGTCCCACGTGGTAGCTGCTGCTCACCCACTGATTCACTACCACTGGGATGTTCTGACTCACTAGAGCCTTGACGAGCTTGTCGGTGCCGCGCGTACCAATCACGTGGCCAAGCCCAAGGCTGCGTGCGTATTGCGGGATGCCATACGGCACCATCCCCGCCGGGTTTCCGTCGGCGCGCAGCACTTGCTGTACTTGGCCTTGCGTTTTGTAGATACCCCAGTACGCGAGCACCTCAGCCACGGAGGCCGGTCCGCAGTTGTCGTAGGTCTGCACAATGTGCTCCAGCGGCCCGAACGAGTGGCTCGCCGGTAGCGCTATGAGCTGCGGTTGTGCCTGTGCCACCGGCTCAATAGCGGTGCTGATAACGGTAACCTTCTTTGCATCTTGTACGGCCGCTGCTGCCGTGGACGGCGCCGTCGAGGTGCTTGCGACGTTGTTCTGCGTGGCGGGAGCGGTGACTGCTACCAACGTGCCGCCGCCCGCTGGGCCGATGGCGACCTCTGGTGCAATCGCCAGCGTGCCACCGGTGCTGGGTACCGCGGTGGACGCCACCGCTTGGCCAACCGGCACGTCCACCGCGACGGCGGCCTGGCCAGCCGGCGCTGGTGCGACAGGCGCGACGCTTGCCTGGCTCAAGCCGTTGATTCCTGCCGGAACCGCTGACGGCGCATTCGCGTTGGCGAGCTGGCCGCACGCTGCCAGTGCAGCGCTACCCGCTGCCGCGATGGTCACCACCAGGTAGCGCCGGCGTGTCAACTTTAAATAGGGATGCAAGTCGTGCCTCCGATGGTAAGAGCAATGATGATCCTGTTCGATGTCTCCCGCAGATACCTTAGGTCCCACTTCTGAGAGATTCCTGAGAGCAGCTGTGACTATTCCCAACGAAACGTCCGTACGGTAGCAACTATGAGCACCACTGTCCACACCGCCAGCGCACCTGCGCTGATCCACCACGCGGGCACCGGCTGCCCGAACGCGCCCCGCAACACATCCGTGAAGGCGGCGGGAAGTAGCACCTGCGCTGGCGCCTGAGTTACTCCTGGCAAGTGGTCCAACGGCAGCACCACATCGCCAATGATCAAGAACAGCACATACAGAGCATTCGCTGCTGCCAGCGTCGCCTCGGCGCGCAGCCGGCCAGCCATCAATAACCCCAGTGCCGTGAATGCCGCCGTCCCAACTGCAAGCGCCAGCACCACTCCCCAAGCGTTACCAGCCGGACGCCAGCCATACCCCACGGCCGCCACCGCAAACAGGACGGCCACCTGGCAGACTTCAACCACTGCGACACTAAGCATCTTGGCTAACAGCAGCCCGCTGCGTGGCAACGGCGAGCTTCCCAGCAACTTCAGTACGCCGTAATGCCGCTCATAAGCGGTAGAGATCCCCACGCTGACCATGCCTGTGGAGATCACTGCTAGCGCCAGCATGCCGGGCAGTAAGTAGTCCACCGCGTTCTGCTGGTCCCCTGGTACAAAGCGCATCGACGCGAAGAGCACCAGCAACAGCGGTGGCACGAGCATGGTGATGAGCAGGTTCTCACCGCGCCGGGAAGCGAGCACCAATTCCGCGCGGGTCTGCGCTGCCACTGGTTTCCAGAAGCTCGGTGCTGCGCTCATTCGCGCAAGGCTTTCCCAGTTAAGCGCAAGAATACGTCCTCCAGCGAGATATCGCCTACGCGTAGTTCCTGGGCCACGATGCCTGTATCGCGCAGCCACGCCGTGATTTGTGCCAGGCACGCCGCGGGGTCCGTCGTGGCGATGGCATAGGTGGTTGCTTCCGTTTGTTGCACTCCCAGCACCGCTGGCAGGTTCTCTAGTGCTCTGGTGTCGATAGACTGAGGCAGCACGACGCGCACCGTCACCCGTCCAGTGCTCGCGCTGCCTATCAATTGCCTGGGCGGACCCTGGACCAGCAGTTTTCCGTGATCCATGATGGCGACGGTGCTGGCGACGTGCTCCGCCTCGTCCAGCAGATGCGTCGTGAGCAGCGTCGCCGTCCCGCGCTCGCTCAGGCCACGAACCAACTCCCAGACCAGCCGGCGCGCCTGTGGATCCATGCCGGCGGTGGGCTCATCCAGGAACAGCACCTCGGGCTTGCCCACCAGCGCCACGGCCACCGCCAGGCGGCGTTGCTGTCCCCCGGAAAGCCTTCGATACCGCGTGCGGCTCACGCCGGCTAAGCCCACAATTTCCAACAGGGCGTCTGGGTCCTCGGGCTGGTTGTGGAAGCTGGCGTATAGTCGCAGCACTTCGCGCGCGGTCAGCGCTGGGTAAATCCCTCCTTGCTGCAACACCACCCCGATGCGCCGCTTGAGCGCCGGACCGTCGCGGAGCGGGTCGAGCCCAAGCACCCTGGCCGTTCCGCCCTCTGCCGCTCGATACCCTTCCAGGATCTCGATTGTGGTGGTCTTGCCGGCGCCATTGGGACCCAATAACGCGAAGACTTCGCCACGCGTTACGGTAAAGCTCAGTCCATCCACCACGGTGCGGCCGCCGTAGGCCTTCACCAGGCGGTCTACCCTAATGGCCGAATCCGTGGGCGCAGCGGCCATTCCGTTACTGGAAGGATGTTCCACGCACTCGCACTCACCCGGTTTGGCGATCATTCGTCCCAGTGTGCCATGTGTCCGGCGACGCATCGAGGGTGCCAGGAGGGTCAGTGCGCCCTAGTGATGGCCGTGGGCTACTTCCGCCACTGGAGCGGCTGAAACTGCGTTCCCGTTGCTCGCGTCTACCCGGACTGCTACTTCCTGTCCGGTCGCCGGCGCGTGCTCCCGTGCGAGCTTGAGCGATTCTGCCAGTAGCCGATTCTCCTGGTCGATGGCTTCTTCTACCTGCGGTACCGAATCCAGCTCTTCCAGGTCGATCAGGTCCTGCGCGCGCACGATGTCGCGCCGCACCATGGCCTCTGCTTCGCGCGCGGTTTCGTGCAGCGCCGACGCAAACCCACTGTCGGACAGCGCGTGGTAGATCTGGCGCAACAGATCAGCCGTCTTCTTGAAATAGCGGATGCCATCACCCGCCGCCAGTTCCCACTTGTCCATCAGCGCACCAAAGTCGGCATCGGCGCACCACGCCGTCACCAACCCCGGATAGGCGGGCGAGAGGCCCGGCGTAATGAACACTCCGGCACGTTGCTCGATCTGGCGCACGTGGTCGACCACCGGCGTCACCTGGCGCCACAGCTCGCGCAAGTGGTCTTTGACCAACTCCATGCGTGCGTCGTTGTCTGGCGTCACCAGCCACCCAGCTACCTCCGCCAGGTCGGCTGGCGACAAACCGTCCAACGTCCCGCTGAGCACGAGTTCAGCTACCGCTAGCCCGTTAGCATCCACGATGCGCGACAGCAGCTCTGCGTCATTCGAGCAGGTGTCGCCGTGGACATATCCCAGCTCATTCAGCACCGCCAGCGACTGGGTGATCACCGAGCGCAAGTCGCGTTCCTCGATCTGCCGTGCTTGTTCGAGCTCACGTGACCAGCCCTCGATGGTGCCATGGAGTGTGCGCCGGTGCTGATCAGCGTTGCGGTGTTCGGCTGGCGCCGGACAGTGCGGATTGGCCTTAGCCTGGTGGCACACCGGGCACACCAGTTCGCCCGATTCTAATCGCTGTTGCGCTCGCGCCAGTTGCTCTTCGAGCCGTTTGCGGCGCCCCACCAGTTGGTGCGCCAGCAGCGACCGGTCCATGAGCCGGGTGAGTACTTCCACGTCGCCGTAGCTCAGTAGGAGGTTGACTAGCGAGTTGTATCCTAACGCGAACGAACTTGCCACCGGCTCCAACGGCTTGCGCACGATCGACATGGCCTCGTCAAACGACATCCACGCGTCGTACACCAACAAAGCGTTGCCCACCCCGTCCATGCCACGCCGGCCGGCCCGCCCGATCATCTGATGAAACTCGCGGCTGGTCAGCGGCCGGTGCACGGTGCCATCGAATTTGGTAAGGTGCGGCAGCACCACCGACCGAGCAGGCATATTAATGCCCAGCGCCAGTGTCTCGGTGGCGAAAACGGCGCCGATGAGCCCACGCGCAAACAGCGTTTCTACCAGCACCTTGAGGGCCGGCAGTAATCCGGCGTGGTGAAACGCGATACCTTGCCGGAGCAGCACCGTCAACGCCGCGGTCTGCGGCAACTCTCGGGCCTCGGGCGTGAGTTGCACCAGCGTTTCATCGATGGCGCTGTCGATGTCTTTGAGCGCATGCGGGTCTTGCTGTAATTGCACCACGCCAGCGCAGCGCACGGCCTCCGCTTCGGCTTTCGCACGGCTGAACAAGAAGAAGATGGCTGGCAACATCTCGGCAGCCGCCATTGCGACCACCACATCCTCAGCACGTGCCGGCTCGTGGGACGTGCGCTTGAGTTCAGCCCGGCTTGGCTGGCGGAAGCCTGGCCGCCGGCGTCGCAAGAACGCTTCACCACCCGCCTTGAACGAGCGGACTTGCTTCCCCTCGGCGTCAACCACCCGGTGGATTACCCCATCCAGGTAGTAGTACACCTCCAGCGGCACCGGCCGGTACTCGGTTTGTACAAGCTCCGTTTCCCCGTGCACACGGTCCACCCAGTCCCGCAGCTGGTTGGCATTGCTCATCGTGGCCGACAGGCAGACGACTTGCGTCTGACGCGGCAACAGAATGATGATCTCTTCCCATACCCGGCCGCGTTCAGGGTCCGCCAGATAGTGGAACTCGTCGAGCACCACGGATTGGACGTTTTCCAACCCCAAGGGCGCTTGCAACAGCATGTTCCTGAGTACTTCGGTGGTCATCACACGCACGACCGCATCCGGGTTGATGGTGATATCTCCGGTGAGCAGGCCAACTGCACCCGAACCCCATTTTCGGCCAAAGTCGCCATACTTTTGATTGGAGAGCGCCTTGATGGGCGCAGTGTAGATGACGCGTTTGCCCATCGCCAGCGCACGCTCAATGGCAAACTCGGCGATCACGGTCTTGCCCGCGCTGGTTGGGGCAGCCACCAACACCGACCGGCCACGATCCAGGCTCTCTATAGACGCTACCTGAAAAGCATCGAGCGTGAATGGGGCTTGCGCCGCGAATTGCGGTACTAGCGTCGAAGGGAGGGTTGTCACAACGTCCAATTTCCGGTCAGCCGATTGGCCCTAGTGTAACCGACGTCCGAGCCTGGCCAATCAAACGATGGCGGCAGCTTGACCCGGCCTCAACGGAAGGGGGAGGCGGAGGGGGCGATCGATGAGGTTTCTGGCTACAGTCACAATGACTTGCAAGCCACGGGTCTGCGCCTCACGCACGACAGCCTCATGATGGGCTCGTATCCGAGCACTATCCTCAACGTGGACCGCTGCCAACAGGGCCATCAAGCGGATGATGCACGCGCCCACGACCCAGCCCGCCTGGTCGCACGCGAGCAGCGCTTGTTCCGTCATGGATTCGCCCGTCGGGACTGCCAGGGCAAATAGCGCGACTCCCAACAAGCCACGGCCTTGCAAGCCTTCAGGTGACTGGTCAAGCATGGGATAGCGGGCCAGCACCGCGGTGAGTTCCTCGGCCGCTTCCTGGTAGTCACCTTGCGTCATCGCACGGCGAGCACCGCCGAGCGCGATGCGAATCCGGCAGGAGGCATCATCGGCCTGATTGGCGAACAGGCGCGCCCGGCGCAGGTGTTCGCTGCTGCCTTCGAGGTCACCCTGCGTGATCAGTCGGTCGGCATAAGCCAGGTGGCATTCAGCCGACAGCCCGGCCAGTTCGTGAAATTCAGCGCGGCCGAGCGCCTCAGTGTTGGCAGCGGTCGCCTTGTCTATTTCGCCGGCCAGCGCGTAGCACGTGTGGAGGCAGATGAGCGCCCTGGCTTGCTCGCTTGGGTAGCCTGTGCGTTGCGCCAGTTCCAGCGCCTCTGCGAGGCATTCCTGCGCTGCTCGCAAATCGCCTGCCTGTGTGGCGAGGAAGCCCAACGCATGGAGAGCACGCGACTGGGCACCCAGGTCGCGTGAGCGGCGAGCCACCGTCAAGCTCTTGCTGGCACAGGAGCGGGAAGCCGTCAAATCGCCGATTTGATAGGCCTGCCGGCAGGCCGTGAGCAACTGGCTTGCGTTGTCAAACGGTCGCTGAAAGTGCGCCTCGAGTTCCGCGGCCGCCGCGCGGATGGGTGCCGCCTCCAGTAACCTGCCCAGAGCCACGTTGGCGTATTCCAGCGCCAACAGCAGCCGTAACCGCTCGCCCGATGGTTCTGGGCCAACGATGTCCAGCCCCTGGCGGTACCGCTCGCTTGCCGCGCTATACGAGCCTCGCCGCGCGTCCATGTCGCCCAACAGGCGGTACACATACGCTTGTTGGGTGGGATCGTCGGCTGCTTCCAGGGCCCGTTCCATCGTAGTCCGGCTTTGTGTCTGCGCACCGGCCATGGCTTGCGCCTTAGCGATGCCCACAAGCGCCTCGGCAGCGACGGCGCCACGCTCGATGCCCGCTCGCTTAAGCTGAGCTATCGCTTCCTTGTGGCTCGCCAGGGCGTGTTCCAGCGCTCCTAACCGGCGGGCATGCTCGGCCGCACGGATGTGGCATTCCGCCGCTTTGACGTGCGCATCACCAGCACGCGACCAGTGGAACGCCAGGCGGTAGTCGATGTCGTCTTTA
>JANWJO010000018.1 GCA_025449435.1 Chloroflexota bacterium
ACGTACGGGCATGGCCCTGCATCCAGAACGTCATGCTGGTGAGCACGATCACCGCCAGCAGAAAGGTCGCGGTCTCAAACCACGCTTGGGCCACTGACCCTACGAAGGCGTCTCTGGCCAGCGCGTACAGCGCAACGCCGCCCAAGGCCGATGCCAGGAGGGCAGCGCCAACGCCCGCAAACACTGCGCGAAACAAGTCGCGGCGCCCGGCCGCCGCCAGGTACGCACACATGATGGAGACCAGCATGCTGCCCTCCACACCTTCACGCAAGAAGATCAGGAAACTCCCCAGCACCAACCACACCCTTCTGACCGGCCTACCGGCTCACGACGCGGCCGGCATGTTAGGGTACCCTAACATGTGTTAGGAAGCGGACGGCGAACCCCACCCCGCACACCTTGTTGCGTGCAGATGTTGCTGAGTACTATGGAATCTGGCCGGCGGACGCCGCTCCAACGAGGAAGGGAGCATGCGTTCGCCAGCCTCAGATGGTAACCGTCATCGAACATGTCGAGGAGAGGGTCGCTTTTATTTATGGACAGGCACACGAGTGTTGAGCGCCGCCAGCGCGATGGCCATCAAGAGCTCGACCAATTGAAGGCACAGCTCGCCCTGGCCGTACAGCACCATCGTATTCAGGGCGATTGGGTGTTTGCGGAGCAGCGGCGAGCGGGCGATCCCCTCATCGCTTTTGCCCACGTCGCAGCGCGTGGCGCGCAAGAAGGGGCACTGTCACAAGACCTGATAGGGCTGTTGACCGTGACGTGGGAGGAGCAATCGCCAGAACATCCGGCGCGTTGGTACTGCGACCTGTTCGGCAAGACTGCTATCCTCGACGTGCCGCGCGAGCACCTCTTGTTCGTCTTGCGCTATGCCGAGCACTGGGCCCTGCAGGCTGGGCACTGGTTGTAAGGCACTGCCAGCCTTAAGCCTGGCGCGTCCTAGGGTGTTTCTATTGGCAGGTCAGCCGATTGCCGCCCGGCGTGCAGCAGTTCCAGAATTTCGAGCTGCCGCTTATTGATGGTGAATAGTTGCGAGATGATCTCGTGGTCGAGTTCCGACCGCGCGTCGGCGTGTGCCGCCTGCACGTTCTGGCCCACGATGATCACCGGCAACAGCACCAACTGCAGGAAGGTTTGAGCGATCCACGCCACGATGATGAGTGGGTCGTGGCTCAGGATGACGGTTGGGAGAGAGATCAGCGCCAGGATGGCGAAGGCATAGGCCATCCACATCGTGCCCACAGCAGCCGTGATGCCGGTCGCCACGCGTTCGTTGAACACCCCAAATGCTCCGGTGCCGTGAAAAGCCTTGCGCACGTCCTCGACGCGCAATGGACCCCGCGCTAGCCCCTCGAGTTTCACGTCCCTCTGCTCTCCTTGCGCTGGCGACGCACCAGCGCCCCAGCGACGCCGGTGCCACTTGCGAAATTGATCTGGGGGAGTATACGAATGGGCTCTGCGCCCCAGCGTCATAAGCGGACCGATGGTACCTGCAAGTGCCCTACACTCCCTGGGCGGCTTCCGCGGTGGATTGGATGGGTAGCACACATGGAGCAGACACGCAGGCGCCTGTATCTCATCATCTGGCTGCTCCTGTTTGCTATGGGGCTTCTGACCGGCGCCATTACGCCCTATATCGGCCCGATCGCCGTCCAGCGCTTTCATGCGTCCGGCCTGGTCGTGGGGACGCTGTTTGCCGCCACCGCGGCAGTGTCAATGGTGGCCGGGCCGCTGACCGGACTCATCACCGACCGTATGGGCAGCCGCAAACGGATGATCGTGGGAGGCACCGTGGTGGTCGCGCTGGGGATGCTCGCGCTGAGCCAGGCGAACAGTGCGCCGGCCATGCTGGCTGCGCTGGTGTGCATCGCGGTGGGCGGCGTTGGCATGCCACTGCTGTTCGCGGTGGTGGGCGACGTCAGCTGGATGTTCGATGCTGGCGAACCACGCAGCGGCGTGACGACTACGGTGCGCATGGGGTATGCCCTGGGCTTTGCCCTCGGCGCTCCTCTGGGTGGTGTCATCGCTCAATCCTGGGGATATGCCACGGTGGCGCTACTGGTCACGGCTGGCGAACTGGGCCTGGCAGTAGCGGTCGGGTTTTCGCTGCCAGCCTTGCGCCCGGCGGCACACGACCACGCCATACCAACCGATCGTGTGCGTGGTCTGTCCATTTCCCTGTGGCTGTTTTGCGCAGCTGCTGTGCTGGTCATGATGGCGGAGCAGGCCAAGCTGCAATTCTTCCCCTTGCGTGTGACGCAGGAACTTGGCATGCCACCGGGGACCGTTGGCGTCATCTTTGGCGTGCAAGCGACGTTGGAGCTCGGCATCCTGCCGCTTGCAGGCTGGCTGGCTGACCGAGCCGGCCTCGTGCCGCTGCTGTTGATCACATGCTTGGCGCCGGTGCCGTACGTGTTTGGCTTGAGTACTGCCACGCAACTGCCGGTGTTGTTGGGCCTGCAGGTCTTGGGCGCGACGGCGGTGGCAGGTTACAGCGGCCTCGCCTATGTGCAAGTGCAGCGGCTGGCACCAGGGCGGGAGGGGTTTGCCCTCACGCTCTATAGCTCTGGGTTTGCGGCTGCGACGCTGGCCACCGGACTCTTGATCGGCGGCGCGGTACAACTGGTGGGCGTGTCTGGCGGCTTACGCACTGCAACACTGCCAGCGTTCGCTGGCTGGGTGCTCATGGTGCTCGTGCTGGCGCGGAGGGGGCGGGGGTGGGGTTTGGTCCCTCCGTGCGCGCCTCGCACTCCCTAGCTTGCTGGGGTGATGCCCTTGGGACACGGCGTCGTGCCTTGACACCGCGCCCCGCACTGGAAAAGCTTGTTGCGCGATGCTGTGGACCATCTCAAGTGGAAGCTGACACCATGGAAACCGCAACTGAGGCGAGTACAGTGCGATCGGCGAGTGAGCCACCTGCCGCTGCTATTGTGCTAGCTGGGGTCACCAAGCGGTTCGGCGCCTTCATCGCCGTGGATAATCTCAGCATCACGGTGGCAACGGGCGAAATCTTCGGACTGTTAGGGCCCAATGGCTCGGGCAAGACGACGACGATCAATATGGTGAGCGGGCTGAGCCACCCCACCACCGGCACGGTCCATGTGCTTGGCCAGGATGTCACCAAGGAGACGCGAGCGGTGCGCACATCGCTGGGCGTGGTGCCGCAAGAAACGGCGCTGTACGACGAACTCAGCGCCTGGAGCAATATGGCGTTCCACGCTGACTTGTATGGCGTGCCGCGCAAAGAGCGTGACCAGCGCATCCTTGCCCTGCTGGAACTGGTGCAACTCGCCGACCGGCGCGCCAGCCGTGTCGCCGATTTTTCCGGTGGCATGAAGCGCCGCCTGGCGCTGGCTCGTGCCTTGCTGCACGAGCCCCGCCTGGTGTACCTGGACGAGCCGACGCTGGGTGTGGATGTGCAGAGCCGGCGCGCCATCTGGAACTACATTCTCGGGCTCAAAGAGCAGGGGCGCACCATCTTGCTGACCACCAACTACCTGGAGGAAGCCAGCGCGCTGTGTGACCGCTTGGCCATCCTCGACCACGGCAAACTCGTGGCCCTGGACACTCCGGCCAACCTCAAGCGCCGCTTCGGCAACATGGTCCTCGAGTTGGAGACCGCCGAGCCAGCACCTGCCGCACTGGTCGAGCGCGTGCGAGCTGTGCCTGGCGTCGTAGCAGTGAGCCAGCAGGGTACCGCGCTTAACGTCACGCTCGGCGGAGAAAGCAGTTCGGCTATCCAGGTGGTGACGCTGATAGCACAGGAGTCCACGTTGCACGGGATGTCCCAGCGGGAGCCGAACCTCGACGAAGTGTTCTTGCGGCTCACCGGCAGCGACTTGCGGGATTAGCCAGGGGCAGCAAGCCGGCCAGAAAGGAAGGGGCTGATGGCCGCGACAGATGGCTTGGCCGCGGCAGCGCGCGTCGTGGCTGCGGTGGCCTGGAAGGACGTGCGCAGCTCGCTCACCGAACGCGCCTTCACCGCCGTGAGTATCATCCTGCCGCTCAACTTTCTCCTGCTGTTCTTGCTGTTCGTGCTCAGTGGTGGGGAAGCGCCCACTGCCATCGTGCTGGACGATACCGGACCGTATGCCCAGCAGTTCGTCCAAGCGATGGCTGGCGCCCACTCGTTCATCTTGCAGCAAACCACGGCCGCGCAAGCGCAACAGCTCATGCAACAGGGGCGGATCGTCGCCATCGTGACGGTGC
The DNA here is from genome assembly GCA_025449435.1 of Chloroflexota bacterium. Next base: position 4,213 of record JANWJO010000018.1, read on the forward strand.
CGGCGGGCTTCGATGCCAGCCTGGCAGCCGGCCAGACCGTCCAGCTACCGGTGCAGATCAACAACCTCGATGTAGACTTCACCAACGACATCCGGCGAGCCGTGCCGCTGGCTATCACCTCGTTCTACGCGCAAGCCTTCCCCAACCAGGTAGTGGTGACGGCGCAGGAATTTGATGTGCAGCCGCACGACACCGGTTACGTCCAATACCTGTCGGTCAGTCTGGTAGTGATCGCATTGATGCTGGGCGGCTTGTTGCAAGCCGGGATCAACAGCGCACGCGAGTACGAGCGCGGCACCATCAAGGAGTTGCTGCTCGCACCGGTGAGCCCCTGGCTGATTATGCTGGGTAAGGCGCTGGGGGCGTTGGTGATGAGCGCGCTGCCCGCCGTCGTGGTGCTGGCGGTGGTGGTGCCCCTCACCGGATCGTGGCCGCAGCACTGGGGTGAACTTCTCGGCTTTTCGCTGCTGCTCATGGTGCTGTTTGTGGCGCTGGGCACCCTGGCCGGCACGCTGCTGCGCCGCTGGCAGGCGGTGATCCCGTTAAGCTTTGGGCTTGCGTTGCCGCTGTTCTTTCTGAGTGGCGCGTTTGGTCCGGCCAACTGGGGGAATGCCGGTATCGCCAGCGTGGCCAGGGTCGAGCCGGTGACCTACGGCATTGGCGTCTTCCAGCACGCCTTTCACGGCTTCCAGACCACGCAGAGTGGCCTGGGCACGGCAACGGTGGTGATGGGCGCCTACGCCGTGGTGGGCGTCGCGGTGAGCGCTGGCCTGTTGCGCTGGAGGGGAGTCGCCCACTGATGCACGACCTGTACGCCGCCTGGAGCATCGCGCGCAAAGATATCAGCGTCTGGCTGCGCCAGCCCTCGGCCATCGCTGCCACCATCCTGCCGGCTCTGGTGTTTCTGATCGTGCTGTACTTCTCCGCCAGCGCCGTCGGCCGCAACCCGGTGGATGTGGTGGTGCAAGATCAGGGCCCCCAAGCCCAGCGTCTCGTGCACATTCTGCAGACCTCCGAAGCCTTTGTGCCCCACCTGGTGGATGCCGCACAAGCCCAAGCTGACTTGCAGGGCCTCGCCGTGGCTGCCGTCATCACTATTCCCGCCACGTTCGACCAAGCCTACGCCGCCCACCAACCCGACCCGGTGACCATCTGGATCAACAACCTCAATCTGGACTTTACCAACGACCTCCGCCGGTCGCTGCCGGCCGCCATCACCGCGTTCTACGCCCAACAGCCGGATACCCCTATCCACATCACCGTGCAGGAGACCGACCTGCGGACCCAAGACATTGGCATCCTGCAGTTCGATCTGGTGCCCGACCTGGTGCTGCTGATGACGATCGCGGGGGTGGTCAACGCGGGGCTAGCTACTGCTCGGGAGTGGGAGGACAGCACGATCAAGGAGTTGTTGCTGGCACCGGTGTCCCGCGCAGCGGTAATCGGCGGCAAGTTACTGGCCGGCTGGCTCACTACGACGGTGATTGGCTTGCTGGTGCTCCTCATCGGCGCCGCCACTGGCGTGTTGCGGCCCGAGCGCGGCTACTGGGCATCCACCCTCCTGATTGTGGTGCTGCTGGCTCTGGCGAGCGCTGGCCTGGGGGTGGCGATTGGCGCAGCGGTGCGGCGGTTCCAGCGCGTGACGGCGCTTGGCATACCACTGGCGTTCTACCTGTTCTTCTTGAGTGGCGGCATCAGCGTGGCGGCGTTCCTACCCGGCTGGGTGCAGGCCATCGCCCAGGTGATCCCCACCTACTACGGCGTACACGCGCTGCAAATGTCGATCTTCTACGGCTCGCTGGAGAGCTACGGCCGCGACGTGGCGGTGCTGGCATTCACCGCGCTGGCCACGCTCACGCTGGGCGTCGTGGCCCTGCGCCGGACATTGGCGTAGGCGACGGACCCCACCCCCAGCCCCTCCTCTAGAGTGATTGTTGTTACCCACATCATTGTGGGTTGCTTGTCAGGCGACAAGACACAACCCCCCTGTAGTCCCCCCCTGGCGGGGGGGACGGGATGCCGGAAGTACGCAAGCTTCGCGCTGCCAGGTTAAGGACCCCTATCGCACCCGGGCGGGGGACGGACACACCGAGCGGGCCGTGTTCGTCGTGCCTGTTCGAAGGATCAAGTCCATCTACCAACAGCCAGTCCCCCCTGCTAAGGGGGGACTACAGGGGGGTTGTGTTCGGCTCCCAAAACAAGCAAACCGCAACGATGTGGGTAAAAGGAAGTCTAGAGTGGGAGGGGGGTACGGCTCTTCCGGCGCAGCGTCCCACCCTTGGGGGGGACGCCAGGGGTGGGCACCCTGAAGTGCTGTAGGCTACTGCGTTGGGAAACCTACTGCGGAGGAAGCACCCTCTAGAAGCGGAAGTAATGACGTGAAACTGCCCTTGAGGCGATTTGTCAAAGGTAGCTCGATCCGGGTGTACCACGCCCTTGATCGTGCCGGGCTACACGTGCTCCCCAAGCACTTCTATTCGCCGGTCCCCGACCATGCCTGGCTCAAGCGCCATCGCGACCTGTGGACTGCGCCTGTCGCCCTACACGGTGTGGAGTGGGACCTCGACCGCCAGATGGCCTGGCTGCGCAGCATCTGCCAGCCCTACGCGCACGAAGTGGCCGGCTTAGCCTTCTACCAGCAAACGATCAACGCCGGGATTGGCGCTGGCTACGGCGCCATCGAATCGCAGGTACTGCACTGTTTCGTACGCTCTGCTCGCCCCCAGCGCATCATCGAGATCGGCGGCGGGGTAACGACCGCCTGTGAGGTACACGCCGCCACGTTGAACGTGCAGGATGGGGGCCCCGCCACCGACATCGTGTCGATCGAGCCGTTTCCCAAGCCGGGGTTTGCCACGCTGAGCGGCATCCGGCATATCCGTGAACTGTGCCAGCAAGTGCCGCTCGACCTGTTCGACACCCTCCAAGCCGGTGACCTGCTGTTTATCGACTCCAGCCACGCCGTGAAGACCGGTTCGGACGTGGTGCGAATCTACCTGGAGATCATCCCCCGCCTGGCCGCCGGTGTGACCGTGCACATCCACGACATCTATCTACCTTATGTCTACCCGCGTGACGCGCTGCTGTCGTTCTTCGAATGGCAGGAAACGGTGCTGCTGGCAGCATTGTTGACCGGCAATCCGCACCTGGAGGTGCTCGCCTGCCTATCTGCCTTGCACTATGGGCAACCGGCCAACCTGGCCGCCTTACTGCCCGATTACCAGCCGCAAGCGAACGACCAGGGCCTGGCCGTACCAGCAGCACCGCAAGGGTATTTTCCATCATCGTTCTGGATGCGCACGCGCTAGAGAGTGCTCGCGGTTCACCACCCACCCTCCGGCGCATCGCCCCCTCTCTCGGGGAGACTACAGCGGGGGCGTGATGCGTTCTCCCAGCGGGGCGTTGTCGATAAGGCGGGTCTTACCGATCCGGCACGCCACCAGTGCAAGTGTGGTGGCCTCCAAAGTCTCGGCGGAGGCGAAAGTATCTGGATGAGCGAG
>JANWJO010000019.1 GCA_025449435.1 Chloroflexota bacterium
CGTGGATGTGGTGCGCGGGCTCGGCAAGCTGACGGCGGCCAACACCGTGGCCGTGTCGGGCGGCGCGGATGGCGAGCGCGAACTCACCGGGCGCAACGTGATCATTGCCACCGGCTCGCGGGTGCGGCCGCTGGCGGGCGTGGAGATCGACGGCCAGCACATCGTGTCGTCCAAGGAAGTGTGGGGGGCGGAGACGCTGCCCAAGTCGGCGCTGATCATTGGCGCTGGGGCTATCGGCGTGGAGTTCGCTACCGTGCTCAACGCCTATGGCAGCGACGTGACGTTGGTGGAGTTTTTGGCACAGATCTTGCCACAAGAGGATGCCGAACTGGCGGCGGAGCTGGACAAGAGCTTTACCCGCCGCGGTATCAAGGTGCTCACCGCCACCAAGGTGGATGGCGCCGAGGTGGCCGGTGGCCAGGTGACGGTGAAGCTGTCGCCATCCGGGCAAGGCAGTAAGGCGGGTGAGCCGCAGACCCTCCAGGTGGAACGCGTGGTGCTGGGCGCTGGCTTTATCCCCAACTCCAACGACATCGGCCTGGAGGCGCTGGGTGTGCAGACCGAACGCGGCTTCATCGTGGTCGATGGCCAGATGAAGACCAACGTGCCCGGCGTGTATGCCATCGGCGACGTGACAGGCAAGCTGGCGCTGGCGCACACAGCGTTTGCCCAGGCGGAACTGTGCGCGGAAGTGATCGCTGGCCACACGCCGCAGACGCTGGACTACAACTCGATTCCTCGCTGCACCTATAGCTCGCCGCAGGTCGCGTCGATCGGGCTGAGCGAGGCCAAGGCCACGGCGGCAGGCTACGAGATAAAGGTAGGCAAGTTCCCCTTCCGGCCCAACGGCAAGGCTATGGCGATGGCCGAGACCGAAGGGTTTGTCAAGATCGTGGGCGATGCCAAGACGGGTGAGATCCTGGGGGCGCACATGATAGGTCCAGAGGTCACCGAGCTGGCGGCGGAGTTCTCCATCGCTCGCACGCTGGAGTCGACGAGTTACGAGCTGGCAAAATCGGTACACCCACACCCCACGTTGTCGGAAGTGATCGCGGAGGCGGCGCTGGCGGTGGACGGGCTGCCTATCCACCTATGAGTATTCTGCGCAACCGGGGCTTTGCGCTGCTACTGAGCGGGCAAGCTCTCGGCTTTCTCGCGTTATGGTGCGCACGCACTATGGTGCTCATCTGGGTCTATTCGCTCACCAACTCTGGCGTGGGCGTGAGCTTGGTGGGCGTGTCGGAAGCGCTGCCGCTGCTGGTGATGGCGCCGCTGGCAGGGGTGTTGGTGGATCGCTGGCATCGTAACTGGGTGCTCGCGGGTGCGGCGCTGGCGCAAGCGCTGTTCACGCTGCCGCTGCTGCTGGTGAACGATGCGCGTGAGGTGCCGCTCATCTTGCTCACCACGCTGCTGTGGAGCACGGCGTCGCAGTTCTATCAGCCGGCCGCGGGCGCTGCGGTGCAGGTGCTGGTGAAGCCGGCGGAGCTCGGCCAGGCCAATAGCCTGCTACAACTGGCGGGGAGCGTGGCCCCGGTGATCGCTCCCGGCCTCGGGGCATTTCTGTATGGCGCCATCGGTCCGCACGCGCTGGTGGTAGTGGTCGTGGCGCTGCTGGCGCTGACGGTACCCATCGGGATGTTGGTGCCAGCGGGCCTGGCCGTGCGCGCGGGCACCGCGGCCAGCACTGTGGTGCGCGAGATGCACGCGGGCCTGGCCTACGTGCGGCGATCCCGGCTGCTGCTGTCGATCATCAGCGTGGCAATGGTGGCGTTTCTGGGCGCTGGTGCGCTGAGCGTGCTGGATGTGGTGTTCGTGACACGCGCGTTGCACCAGCCATCGGACACCGTGGGCGTGTTGCTGGTGGCGTCCGGGTTGGGGCAACTGGCCGGCGGGATCCTCAGCTTCCAGTTCGCGCCGCGACTGGCACACATGTATCACCGCGTGCTGGCCGTGTCCATTGCCTTTTCGGGTGTCATGGTGCTGATCTACTCGGTGACGCCTTCGCTCGAGAGCGCGGTGGTGGTGCTGTTTATTGGTGGGCTCGGCTTCCCGGTGATGTTTATGGCGTTTATGACGATGATCCAGATCGCTGTGGAGAACGCCTTCATGGGCCGGGTGATGAGCCTCATCAGTACCTGTATGGCCGTGGTGATGATCATCTCGACGGCCGCCGGTGGGGCGCTGACCGATGTGTTTGGCGTACGCCAGGTGATCGCAGCGGGCGGTGTATCGTTGGTGGCCGGCGGGCTGCTGGCGCTGCGGTTGGTGCGCAGCATGCCGGAGAAACGGGCAGAGGAACCAGCGGCGGCGCCTGTGGAGAGTCCGTCGCTGGCCACGTGACGGGGGTGTTGGCTACGAGGGAAGAACCCCCCTGTCGTCCCCTTTGGCAGGGGGGACTGGCTAGCCAGAGGTACCTGCTCCCCTCCCTCAACGCTGGGGGTGAGGGCAGGGCCGTCAAAAGCCAGGAGGAGCAGTCCGGCTAGTAAAGCGCGCAGGCGTGGCGCCGTGGCGTGCCCTATACTCTAGACCGATGTATGTCGAGCGCGGCGCCTGATGTGCTGCTGCTCGCACGTAAAATTTTTGGAACGGGCGTATTGCCCGGCCTACGGAGAGTTGATCTATGGCAGATACCAAAGGGCCGCGTAAAGTGCTGATCGTCGATGGCGACAGCGAGGTAGCCGACGCCATGTCGTCGGCGCTGCGCCGGCACGGCTTCGAGCCGGTGTACCGGCGGATGGCGCAGGGCATCTTGAAGCTGGTGCAACAAGAGAAACCGCAAGCGGTGGTGCTGGAACTGTCGCTGCCCGACGCCGATGGCCAGGTGCTGATCAACCAGCTCAGCGGCGATTGGGACGCCAAGAAGGCGCCCATCGTGGTGGTGTCCGGCTACACGTCGCGGCTGTCGGGCACGAACCGCGATAAGGTGGAAGCGGTGCTGACCAAGCCTTTCCAGATGGATGCCCTAGTGCACCAGGTGGAGCTCGCCGCCCAGAAGAATAAGTGGTGAGGTGACCGCTCCCCAGCCTCTGCCCGAGCGGCGGGGGGCAACAACATTACCGAGCATGCAGGTGCACGGCCAGGTGGCGATCGTCACCGGGTCGGGCAGCGGCATCGGGCAAGCGATTGCGCTGGCGCTAGCAGAAGCCGGCGCTGCTGCTGTGGTGACCACCGAAGTGCCTGGCCGGCTGGAGCTGGCTGCAGCGGTGAGCAGCGACATCGAAGCGATGGGTGGGCACAGCATCGCCCTACCACTAGACGTCACCAGCGTGGCCTCGATCGGTGCCCTGGTGGCACAGGTGATGGCGACGTTTGGCCAGCTCGACATCATGGTCAATAACGCTGGCATCCAGATCGCGCGGCCGGCACTCGAGGTAAGCGAGGACGATTGGGACCGCGTGCTGGCGGTGAATCTGCGCGGCGTGTTCTTCTGTGCGCAGGCGGCGGCACGGGTGATGGTGCCCCGACGCAGCGGGCGCATCATCAATATGGCGTCACAAAATGGGGTGATTGGCTACTTCAATCGAGCAGCGTATTGCGCGGCCAAAGGTGGCGTGGTGAACCTCACCCGCGAACTGGCCGTGGAGTGGGCCGAGCACCAGGTGCTGGTGAACGCGGTGGCGCCGACCTTTGTGCGCACCCCCATGGGCGAGCGCACCCTGAGCGACCCAGCGGTGCGGCAAGACATCCTGGCACGCATCCCGCTGGGACGGGTGGCCGAAACCAGCGACATTGTGGGTGCGGTGGTGTATCTGGCCAGCCCGGCCGCCGCTATGGTGACGGGCCATACCCTGCTGGTGGATGGCGGCTGGACGGCTTGGTGAGCTGATCGCAACCCCACCCCCGCGCCCACGGGGCACCCGGCCCCGATCTCCCGGGGCGGAGCGTAGGAACGGACCTCACCGCTCGCCGGGTTCAGTAATTTCCAGATTGTCACAGCATACCCTCGTGTAGGACTACTGGGGGATGGATGATCCCCCCTATTGTTCCTATACTTATTACCTGACCCGGGCGCCAATGGGTGTAGTGCTACGTATAGCGCGTCACTCGCCCCCAAATTACATGCTGCCGGCATGTGCTGGTGCATGTTAGGGAGGACTTCGTCATGAACCGCTGGAGCAAGCCCCACAACAAGTGGCTCGTCACGGTGATGATGAGTTTGTTCCTACTGGCGCTCGGCAGCGCACTTCCCGTCGCCGCAGCGTCACCACCGGTGCCGCCCCGCGCCGCCAGCCCAGGTGCTGCAGCCGCTGCAAGCCCCTACGCCGGAGCAGTGCTGGTTGCTTGTGACTCCATCACCGGCATCAACACCAACTGCCCGGCTGCCTTAACCGGTCCCATCTTCAACGAGGCGCAGGCCGCCAAGAGCCTCGGCTATCCAGTGCAAGTGCTCACCGACGCCCAGTGGATCAGCCTGTCGCAATCCGACTTCGCCAGCGCACGCGCGATCATCATCGGCGACTACGGCTGCACGCCTGCCACCCGCAATATCGGCCTCCTGATCAATAGTGCGAGCGTGTGGGGTCCAGCCATCACAGGCAACGTGATCCTGGCCGGCAATAACCCAGTGTTCCAGTTCGCCCGAGACGGCAACGCGAATGCGAAGCAATTTATGCTCGATGCGATCACGCTGGCTACCAGCACGCCAGGGTTCACCGGCGCGTATATCAACTTGAACTGCCTGCCCACTGCCGACAGGAATGCCACCGACGCCCAGTTGCTCAATGCCGCGCTCGACCCATCTAGCCACCGGTTCTCGCTGACGCGTGCGATTGGCGACAAGGTGACGGTTGTCGGCTCCAACTCCTTCCTGTCCGATGAAACCAGTTCGGCCCTGTCGTGCTGGAACTTCAGCGCCCACGAGGGCTTTGGTAGCTTCCCGCCGAACTTTACGGTGTTTGCCAATGTGCTCGCGCCGTCGGCGTGCCGCAACCAGGGCGACGCGCAAGTGTCGCGTCAGACGTCCGTGCCGTACATCCTGCTGCGCACCCCGCTGGCCGTCGGCACGTTTACTCCGCCACCCGGCTGGATCACGGGCGACGTGCGTGACTCGCGCACCCATGCCGTGGTCCCTGGCGGGACGCTCTCCCTCACCGATACCAAGATCCCCGCTTACTTCTCCTTCAACGGTGGCTTTATCTTCTCGGCACTGTCCATCTCCAGTGGCTACGGTGGCTCGAGTACCTATGGCGTGCACCTGTCACCGCCACCAGGCTACTCGGTGGTGGGCCCAGCCACTCAAATGGTGTCGGTGGTGAGCGGCCACTTTGTGTGGACGACCTTCTACGTTAGCTGGAACCCGAAGTGGGTGCAGGTGCTCACGCCCAACGCGCCACTGTGGAGCGGCACCAATAGCAATGCCACGCAGCTGGGCACGATGACCCAGTGGTCTTATCTTGAGATCATCGAGCCGATGTCCGGCAGCCGGTTGTGTGTGTACAACCCAGGGACCAAGGGCATCGCCTATATCGAGCGTGCGGACGTCGGCCCTAGCGGAGCGCCGCCGAGTCAGTAAGACACAACCCCATGCCCGGGTGCCCTTTGGGCGTACACCCGTCCCCCCCTGGCGGGGGGGACGGGCTGCCGGAAGTATGGGTGGCGAACCCCCGTCGTGGCTGCTCCCCTCTCCGGACGGAGCGGGGCAGGGGTGAGGTCCCTACGCACTTGCGCCCCATGCCATTCAAGGCGCATACTGCGGGTAACGCCTGGCTCCCAGTGGAGGAAAGGGCACTCGCATGGCTGCGGTCGCCGCGAGCCCTCAGCCGGCGGATGCCTTTCCTCACCGCGCTCGCGCCGCTGAGTACGCCTACCGGGCGTTGCTGGCGCCATCGAAGCAACGCAACGCCCTGTGCTACCAGGCACTCGGCGCATCGCCGGATTGTGTCGAAGCGTATGTGCTGCTGGCCGGCGACCTCAGCCGCAGCGACTCGGAAGTTGCAGCGTTGCTCAGCATGGCCCTGGCAGCGGCTCAACGCCACCTGGATACCGCGCGAGCAGCGCCAGCGCGTGACGCCTGGCGCACCTATCATGCGACGCGCACGTATCTGATCACGCGCTTCGACCTGGCCCGGGCGCTGTGGCGAGCTGGCGACCCCGCTGCCGCTGTACGGCACTGCCAGGAGTTGCTGTTGCTCGATACGGCCGACCGCTTGTGCGTGCGCCACACACTGCTGGGCTACCTGCTGGCTATAGGCGCGCGCGAACTGGTAGCCGACTTGCTGGGCGTGTATCCACAAGACAGCAGTGCCAATTGGCGGTTTGGCCGGGCGCTGCAGGTGTTCATGATGGGCGGCGCCACGCTGCCTGCCTATGATGCGCTCGCCGCCGCCCGCGACGGCAACGCCTATGCAGCAGCCTATCTCCTCGGACAGCGCACGGTGCCCGCGCACACGCCACTGTGCTACGCGGCGGGCACAGTGAGCGAAGCGATCTCGCTGTGGCACGATCAACACGAAGCGTGGGAGCGCACGCCGGGCGCGCTGGCCTGGCTCGGAGCGTAGGCTCCCGTGCTGAAGCGGCCGATCAAGCTTGTGAGGCATGAAGGCAGAACCCCATGCCCGGGTGCCCTTTAGGCGCTGGGGGTGGGGTCCGTAACCACAACCCCCACGCCCGTCTACGCACTTTCGCGCGTGGGGAAGCGCACCCGCTTCACAATCA
>JANWJO010000020.1 GCA_025449435.1 Chloroflexota bacterium
AAGTGCACCGTCTGCGCCATACCCACACCGCCCTGGTCAGCCGCACCCAGCCAGCTGCGGACACCCACCGTGTTTGGGCCTTCAATACCGTGCGCCGTGATCACCACAGGGTCGCCGATGTTACCGCTGTCCAGCAGTGCCTTCACGGCGAGTGATGCCGGGTTGAAGCGCCGGTTATGCATCACCGACAGCTTGCGGCCGTGTTGGTGTGCGGCATCGATCAAGGCATCGCAGTCCGCACTGGTCAACGCCATCGGCTTTTCCAAAAAGACGTGCTTACCCGCAGCTAGGGCCGCTTGGCCGGCTTGAACGTGCTGGTTGTGCGGAATACACAGGTCTACCGCTTCGACTGAAGCGTCCGAAAACACCGCGTCGAGCGACGAGTACACCCGAGTGGCGTTGCCGAGCCTGGCGGCGAACTCGGCAGCGCGGCCGGCGTCGGGATCGAACACGCCCGTGTACGACATCAGGTCATGATGCGGCTCCAGCGATGTGGCGTGGATCCGGCCGATGGCTCCGCAGCCTACCAAACAGGCTCGAATGGGTGACGTGCTCGGTGACATGCTCATGGTGGTCGGTAGGCTCCTTTGTCTACTCGTCGATCTGCATCACGTTGACACGAACTGCAGTGGTACTCCTTGGCGACTCACCCGCTACAAGGTCAGGGTACTAACGGACGCCAATGGTCCTGCCTGCTCCGCGGGCATTCTCTGGCTGGCTAAGGTGAGCAGAGTACGCGCCTCGCTCGGTAGATAGGAAGAAAATACGATGCTGCATCCCCTTCCTACCACGGGGAGACACGGTAGCATGAACGGGCCATCAGGTAGCGCGGGCGACCGGCGCGATGGAATAGCGAATACCTCCTGTTGCTGTTGATCCTTTTGTACAATGCGGCATGTAGGTGCAGCACGCATCGTGCTTGGCTTTGCAAGCCTGCAGCACTGGGAGGTGGGCCATGGTAGAACGCGCCGCTATTCTCGCACCGGTTGATACGCCGGGGACTACCTGGATGGATCGCCTCCGAGCACTCGGGCACGAACTGGACGCGGACGGCCTACGCAACGTGCATCTTCGGTACCGGCCAGGCGCTGCGCTGGTCGTCGAGGCTGAGCGCCGGCGCGGTGCTGGTGGCGTCACCATCGGTCGCCGCTACGACATCGACGAATTGGGCGCCATTAGCAAAGCTGCTCGCGAACGTCGTGGGTCCGGCCGGCCCGACGCGCTCCCTGGCCGGTACGAGCTCGCCCTGCGACTCCTCGGCGGCTGGCTAGACAAGCAAGCGTGCAACACGTTCGAAATGGGTGACGATACCGACACCGAAGGCGTGATTGCGCGCTGCGCGTGCCCCGAAAATCACGGCGGTGTTCGCCTGGCGGACATGGAGCAAGCGCGCACGGCGTGGGTCGCCGCGGCCCGCGCGCGCCGCCCCGGCGACGATCGCGCGCCTCGCTCGTAGAGGTAGCGTTGCTCCGGCCTACTGAGGCGGTTGCGCTTCTGGAGTAGCCACCATTTTGGCGAGCGAGTGCGACCCGTCCAACGCAAAGCCGTAAAAGATCATTGGCGCCCCAGAGCGCCGGAAGCCGTGCTTACTGTACAACCGTTGTGCGGGGGTGTTGTGCAGTTGCGTCGATAGCGCGGCATCCTGCCCGCCCTGGGCAGCGATACGTCGCAGGCTATGGAGCAGTAAGTCCTGGCCATAGTAGTTCCCTTGATAGCGCGGATGGATGCCGAGCCTGTCCACGTGTCCGCGCGTCTCAAACACCGTGTGCGTCTCGTAGCCAATGATGTCGCCGCCAGCATAGGCAAGGTAGGTCTCGACGCTCCCCATCATCAGGATCAGCCGCCATTCGTCTTCGCCGTACCACCACAACCAGGGGAAGATGCGCCGTTCGATGTCCATGAGCGCCGCCAGGTCGTGATGCGTAGCCGCTCGCAGTTCGAGCCTGCGGCTCGGCGGAGGGGCTTGCACGCCGTCGCGATACATGTGTACGAGCTGTTCAACGGGCTGAAATCCAAAGCTCACGTAGGCGGATAGCCGTTCCCGCGCTTCTCGATCGCTCAACAAGACCAGCTTGCTGCCCTGGAGCCTGAATGATTCCACCAAGGCGCTGATGAGCTCCTGGCGGCGGCTGGGCCACTGGTGGTCGTTCAGTGCCGGCGGCAGCAGGCCCATAAACGACCGCGCTGTCTGCCCCAATTCGAGGATCTCGCCGACCTCGGTGCGACTCTTCCAGTGACCGCCGATGATGTATTCCTGGTATTCCGTCAGCCAAATAAGCCCCGGATACGACTGGGCATGGTCATCCAGTGCGTCGCGTGAAAAACGTGAGTAGGGACGCAACACGACGTGCGCCGCATCCCCTTTCTGCATCGGCCGCACGGTCATGGGCGCCCCGATCGAGCAGGGACCGTCGCAATAAATTGACCGGGGTAATGGCCCGACACATCGCTGTATTCCGAGAGGCCCACGTGGCTGCCATCAAACGGAGCTGTCGACAGACCAAAAGCGGCCTCAGCTTGAAGGTAGCTGATAAAGTCGCGCGAGGCGGGTTCGTGCCCCCGATTTTGGGCAAACGCAGGAGCCATGACGCCGGTCATCTGCAGCAACGTCGAGCGGTCGTAGGCAATATAGGTCCAGTTTGTCACAACGGCCAGGAGGATACTTGCGGCGGCGCCGTCCAGGCGATCGTCGCCCAGCAAGGGCGCCGTTAATCCAGCGTGACGCAATGCGGGTGCCACGATGGCCGCCGCCGGGTAATCCATGTCGAGCACGACGACGCCAGGCTTGCCGGCGGCAATAGTGGCAGCGAGGGTACTCGCCTGGTCACCGGTCGCAAAGTTGATGTCGTACTGTTGCACGGGCACGTTTGCCAGCGCAAAACTGGCGACCAACTCCGGCGCACGTAAGCTCGCGCCACCGGTCTCGTCAGACACAATGGCCACTGGCGCCGCGTTGCGAGCCACCTGGGCAAGCGTTACCTCAGCCTCTGCTTGCTGGGTAAGTCCTGTGACCACTGGATAAATGCTCAGTGATTGCGCCAATGCGGGTAGCGCCCCCTGAAATGCGCGCTCATCGGAGCAGCACAGCACGTGTTGGATGCCAGGGTCGCCACTCGTGGCCAGCGCTTGATCACGGGCGACGGACGCGCTGCCGCGATCGTCCAGCGCCGACACCGATGCTACAACGCGCGTCGTATTGCCGTTGGCTTGCGCTGCTGCCAGGTTGACGGCTGCTAACTCATCGGCGCCACGAGCTTGCAACTCGCCGGAGAATGCCGAAATCACGGCAACTTTGTGGACGGTGACGCCCGGGCTGCCGCCTAGCAGGTGGTACAGGAACGGAGATAGGGCAAGGACCCCTATCAGCACCAGAGGCGTACTCCCCTTGGTAAGCAAAGTCGCTGGCAGCGTAAGGAGGTTCACTTAGCTGGTCAATTCTCCAAGTACCAGTGACACGCCCTGGCGATAAGCGCGGTGGTGCGACTTGCGCACTAGTGTACCGAGCGTGAACGGAACCTATCGTCGCGGAGCGACTGCTCGGGCGCTCAACCGCCACGCGGCAAGGTCCGAGGGGGCTACTGCTTTCGACCCTGGGAGAGCAACGTCGTACCCTGAGGCACAATCGTGAACTGAGGCTACGCTGCGAGTCGTAAGCAACAGGGAGGAGCCGGCACATGGCGGCGGTACACGACAGAGAAGGCGAGGAACCAGCCGAGCAAGTGTGGCGAGCGTTCGTCGCCATCGCGATGCCCGCTGCGCAACCAGTGCTCGAAGCTTTGCAAGCCAACACCGAACTCAACACGCTGCCCATACGCTGGGTGATGCCGGAGCAACTCCACCTTACCCTCGCTTTTCTTGGCGACCTTCCCCGTCAGGCCCTGCTCCGTGCCTGGCAACAAACACGTGCGGCGTCGCAGGGACATGCCGTCCTCAACCTGAACCTCGGCGTGCCACAGGTATTTCCAGATGTTCGCTCCCCACGCGTGGTCGCGGCAGAAGTTGGTGGCGAGATAGCCAAGCTCGCTGCCTTACGGCAAGCCATCGTGGCCGGCCTGCTCGATGGGGGTGTTTCCATCGACAGCCAGGCGTTCCGCCCGCATGTGACCCTCGGCAGAGTCGGGCAGTTGCTGCGCGGCCAGCAGCCGGCTATTTCGTCGGCGTTGCGTGCTGTGGAGTGGCCAACGGTAGAGCCGTTTACTTGCCCGATGGTGTCGTTCATGCGCAGCGAGCTGTTCCCCGATGGACCCAAGTACACAGTGCTCGGCGAATCGCCGCTGCAGAAGGCGAAATGACCCGGCTCTCACGCCTGGCGGTGGCGCAAGCGTGCGTAGCTGTCGTTGTCCTCACGTCGATCTGGTTTTTTGTCGCCATTGTCCAGGCAGCTCACGCTAACCAGCGCCTTGAACAACAATTGCTCGCCAAACGGACAGAAGTGGCTGAGGTGCGTGCTGCCGTCCAGACGCTGAACGATCAGGTAGCGTACGAACGCACCAGCACGTTCGTCGAGCAGGCGGCGCGCGAGCAACTCAACCTGGCGCGACAAGGTGACCATCCAATTCAGGTTCAAGGTGTGCCTATGCCAAGTGCCCATCCCTCCAAAGCTCCCTTGACAACTATTCCAGGAAAACCTGGCCCGGCAGCTGCCAAGCCGGCGGCACCGTCCAGTGTGACTCCGTCCGAACCGGTACCAAACTGGCTGTTGTGGGTGCGCTATTGGACGTCACCTGCGGAGTGATAGGAGCTAGGTTCCCTCGGGCCATGCGGTACACTCGCTCGCAGACGAGAGACAGACCCCGCAGGTCGTGAGGACATTCACATGCTGCCGTACCTCAACGTCATCGAGATGGTGACATCGGTTTTGCTGGTCACCTTGATCCTGTTGCAGTCCAAAGGGTCGGGCCTTGGTTCAACCTTCGGGCAAGAGGGATCGGTGTTTCGTACGCGCCGCGGTGCGGAAAAGGTGATATTCCAGTTGACCATCATCGTGGCCATTGTGTTCTGCCTGCTTTCGCTCATTTCGGTCCGCGCCTCGCACTAGCCCAGTGGCCATTAGTCGGCGCACGCTGCTCTCGGCGCTCTTGGCGGTGGGCGCCACGACGGCCTGTCAACCTACTGGCGCGACGCAAGCCATGCCGGCCGTCACCACGCGAACGGCAACACCGTTCATCTCGACCGTGTCCACATCGTCGCAAGCAGCGGTGCCGCTGCCGTCACCACCAGCCCCACTCGATCCAACGGCCACGCCGCTGCCGCCCACGCCAACGCCAAGTCCCATCGATCTGATCACCATGTACATCAACGGCGTTCCAGATTCATTGCACCCTTGGATTGCACGCGAGGCCAGCGCCCAAGCGATGCTCGGCTTGGTCCATAGCGGCCTTGTTGGCACGAGCAGCAACGGGCAGCTTGTGCCCGCACTGGCATGTAGCTGTGAGCCGGATGCAACGGGCGGCACAGTCTTTCATCTAAGCGCAGGAGCGCAGTGGCAGGATGGCACTCCTGTCACGGCCGCCGATGTGGTGGCGAGCGTTCTGAGCCTCGCCGGCGGCAGCCCGCTATGGGAGCCGGAACTCGCTGCCGCTTGGAAGGGAGCGAGCGCTGAAGCACTGAGCGCAACAGCAGTACGGCTGGCCGTGCCATCGAGTACGGGTGCACTGCTCCTGGACCTGGTGCAAACAGCGATATTGCCAGCGAAGGGCTTGCAACCAGGGCCGCCGGGAGCAACACCGGCGGCAACAATAACTGTTCGTACGTCGACGGTCACTGGTACGATCACGCAGTCCCAGGGAGCGGCGGTGCAGACCGGCCCGATGGGCGCTGGACCTTACCGCCTGCTTAGCGCAACCGCCTTCGAAGCGGCCCTGGTCCGCGCGAGCACTACGGGCACATCGCCGCAACGGACAGCCTTGCGCTTTGGCGATTGGGCGGATTCACCGCCGGCCACCCTCGCCGCCGGGCCCGTAGTGGAGGATGGCGCCCTGCCGGGGCGACTGGCCGCCGGCTTACAGCGCGTTCAGGCTGTCCTGAACCGGCCCGTCTACCTGTGGTTCAACCTGCATCGGGTGCCGTGCTCGAGTCTAGCAGTACGCCGGGCCCTGGCCGCCACGATCGAGCGCCAAACGGTGCTTGCTAGGGCCGCAGACACCGTGGTAGCGCCGTTACGCTCTGTGTTCCCGGCCCAGTGGTGGGGAACGCTCACTCGACCACTGTTTGCCGACGGTGAGGTAACCCAAGCCGAACAGGCACTCCAAGGTGGCCAATGGAAGCGAAACGACAAAGGTACCTGGGCCGATGTGCAGCAGAATACACTGCACCTCACCTTGCTAGTGGACGATGACCCAACGCGTGTCGGTGTGGCGCAAGGAATTGCCGACTTGTGGACCCGGTTCGGTGTTGACGTGCTGGTTCAAAGCGCCGGACTGGATGGCCTCCTGCGTGACTTTGTGCTCCCAGGAACGTTCGATGCCGTCATACTCGGTATCGACCAGCGTGGGTCGGTACCCAACACCAGAGCCCTGTGGCATACCGGCGGCTCACTCAACGTGGGAGGGTGGTCAGACTCGGCTGCAGATACTGCCATCGAAGCGTCGTTGGCCACCGACGAAAACACTCGGCTCAAGGGGTTGATTGCCCTGCAGCAGCGCATGCTCGACCAACTGCCCGTCGTACCCCTGTATGTGCCGGCGGCAGCGATTGGCTATCGGGGACTCCGCGTAAACCCGCCGATCCTGCACACTGCTGCTGACATCGTGGAAATCGTGCCGGACATACTGCCGCAGTAAAAGCGGCCGCGGTGCAAGTAGATCCAGTCCATCGGCTGGCGCTAGCTGGCGTCGTCGGTCGTGACGGGCTCTTCCCAGCTAATGATCCACACGCACGCACCAGCAAGGGCAATAGTCGCTACGACCAATACCGCCAGCTGCCGTGGCAGCAGGTGTGCGTCGCCGCTCGTCCACACTAGGATGGCGACCATACCGATGGCTAGGAGCACCCAGGCCGTAAGAAAAGGGTGATCCCCCAGAGCCTGCTTCAACGCCGCCACGTTCCCCGCCGCTCACTTCCCTGCCGCGCGAAGTGTAGCACGCCTGCCCAATCCAAGAAGAACTTTATACCTGCTTCCTTAGCAGAAAGTTACAGCTCTAAACGCTTACTTTGCGCCCACGGCGACACGTTGTTTGTGTATATAGGGAATAGTCTGGGGTCCCTGTGGGAGGACGGCAATGCGCGTCGCCGGTCCCATCTCGCGCAGCAGTTGGTCTACGGTCTCCTCGATGGACGCTGTTGGTATCAGATGAGCCTGCCGTACGTTGGCGTCGGTCAGCCCGTCGGTATGTAAATACACGCGAGCCGTCCGCTGAACGATGGCTTGTACCTGAACTTGCCACTGGTCAGGCACCGTGGTGGTGGTGTGCTCGATGCTGTGAAGCGCCGACGCCATGCTCGGTGCGGAAGCAAGCTGCCGTTGAAACTGACTGCCGTTGGGGAATCCCTGCGAACACTCGGCGGCCATGATGATGACGCCGCCCGGTCGCACGATCTGAGCGGCCGCCGACATCCCTTTGACGGTTTGGTACAGATTGAGGTCCAACGGATAGCCACTATTGGTGCTGATGACGATGTCATACGGTTCGCCCACCGGCTGCATCGCCGTTTCCTTGACGAACGCGCAGCCACGGTCATGAGAGGCGAACATGTCTCCAGCGAATACGCCAGTCACCTGGTGGAGTTTGTTCAACGTGACGCTTACAGACAAGGTTGGCGGTGCCAGTGCCGCCACAAAGCGAATTTCATCATGAATTGGGTTGCCATGGGTGATGCCCCAGGTGGCGAGGGGATGGCCGACGAACGGCGCGCTATGCGCGTGCATGATCGTGCGGTGCCCACCGACGCCAGGACACACCATCTTGGGTCCGCCCGAAAACCCGGCGAAGAAGTGCGGCTCGATGAAGCCAGTGATGATGCGCTTGGACGCGGCCAGATACGTTTTGTTCAGCCACGCCTCCCCACCAGAGGGTGTCGGCCCCAAGCACGTGAGTTCGTCGTCGGCAAAGCCTCGATGGTTGATCACGCGGTACCGGTTGGCAATGCTCGCCCCCAGCATGTGCTCCAGTTCGGCCGGCGTGTTCTCTCGGTGCAACCCGGTCGCATTGAGCAGCGTGATCTGGCCATCGGGGACATGCGCCAGCTCGCGCAGGATGGGCGGAAGCACGCGCTCGTTGGGCATGGCCCGCGTTTGGTCGGGAAACACGATGACCACGGTGTCTTGCGGTGTAACCAGGCTAGCCAGCGGTGAGCAGGCTATTGGCGATCGCAGGGCTTCCGCAATGGAGCCCTGCTCGTCGTCCAACCCAGGCACAAAGCGAGGCTCAATCACCGTGGTTCGATCGGCCGGCAGGTCGACCTGCAGTCCGTGCTTGCCGTAGGCCAGTGACACGCGCATTGGCGTCTCCTTCCTCTCGGTTGGTGGCCCTCTACTCGTTCAGCGTAGCCCACAACGCGCTACGAGTCCACACCAGGCGCCGTGCTACACTGGCACGCGCGAAGGAGAGAGAACGGTCGACTCCTGAGCAGTGCCCACAAGATTCTTTTCCCTCGCAACCCCCATTGCTCGCCTAGTGAGCCTCTGCCGAAGCTGGCCAAGTGAGCCAGTTTTCGAAGGTTTGTTTGGCAGCCAGCACATCGGGGACGTTTCATGACGTTAAGTAGGCCAATCGCCAACGCACCGGATTCGAGGAATAGGTTGTCCCCGAAGTGGGCGGCCCTCGTCGTTGGTTTGGCATTCTTCGGCATGTTTTTTCGTACGCTTGCTCCGGGCGTCGTAGGGCAGGATGCTGGAGAATTCCAATTCGTACCCTACATCTTTGGAATCCCGCACGCCACGGGTTATCCGTTGCAGCTCCTGCTTGCCAAAGCATGGAGTCTGTTGCCGCTGGGAAGCGTGGCGTGGCGAATGAATCTATTGTCGGCCGTGGCGGGCGGGGCAGCAACGGGCATCACGTACCTTGCAGGGCTGGAATTCTCATGCGAAGCGGGAGGGCTAGTAGCGGCGTTAGTGGTGGGACTGATGCCACTCGAATGGACTTGGTCGACTATGGCTGGGGTACGCGCTCCTGCCGTTGCCCTCGTTGCCTTAGTGGTTTTGGCGGCTATGCGTTGGGAGCGCGCTGCACGGGTAGAGGCGCCGGTTCAACGGCGACGCCTGTTCATGCTTGCTTTTTTGGTTGGGCTAGCCCTCGATCATCACCGGACCATCGCTCTCATTTTGCCATTGTTGGTGCTCTACGTGCTGTTCGTTCGCCGGCCAACCATGCGAGACCTGCCGGAATTCGGTTGGGCGGTGGCCCTGACGGTGCTTCCTCTTCTGCTCTACCTTATCTTGCCGCTTAGAGCTCGATTGGGGGTGGCTTGGGACCAGTACGACACTGGTACGTGGCACGGATTCTGGAATCTGGTGCTCGGCAGCCCCGACACATCGGCGCATCTTGATCTGCCTCTTATGTCCGTGTTGGCGCGGCTGCCTACGCTGCTCCACGAACTGCCGAATGCAGTGCCTGCTCCAGCGCTGGCTCTAGGATTAGTGGGTTCGGTGTGGCTAGCGGCTCGCCGGCCCGCGTTGGCGCTACTCTTGTTGGGCTACACAGCGGCATTAGGACTCCTTACCCTCGAGTGGGACACGGGGCCCGAGCTCAATCTTGTGTATTTTCTACCAGCGGTGGTGCCTCTGGCACTGCTGGCAGCGGCCGGCGTTAGCGCCATTGCCGGCTTGCTGCATACGTACCCGTTTGGCAGCAAAATACCCTGGGCGATTGCGTTTATCGTTGCCGTGCTCGGACTGTCCACTGGATGGGACCGCTTTCAGACTCCCAGCAGCGTGCTCGGCAACGTTCGGCTAAATCTGTTCCAGGGCCACCAGGGTGATCGGCTGGAGGATGCTTTCGCGGCACTCCCATCCGACTCGACGGTTGTGGCTGACTGGGACCAGGCAACGGTATTCTGGTATGCTCAGTTTGTCGACGGTAAGAACCGTTCAGTTCGCATTTCCTACCCGACAAGCACCTTGCCGAACGCCGTCACCCAAAGCGTCGGGCCGGTGTTTCTGGCCACAGCAACAACTGATCCAGCGACGAGCAACGTGACCATGGTTGGTCCTTTCGTGCAGGTGCTGACGAAACCCAATGTTGCGGTCCCGCCGGGCCTGGTCACGGTAGGGTGCGTCTATGATGGGCAGATCGAACTCGTCGGTATTGAGCCGCTGAGTCAGCCGAAGTACGGTGTTCTACCTGTAACGCTGTATTGGAAGGCGTTGCGCCCGCCAACGGCAGACTACTCCGTGTCGGTGCGACTGATGCCAACTTCTAACCGCATCGCAGTTCAGAGCGACGAAGCCTCGCCCGTCCTTGGCCTTTCGCCAACGTCGCATTGGATTACTGGTCAGGTCACGGCTGATTACTATGAACTTGACCTAAGTCGCCTTTCATTCGGCGAATATGATCTTGTTGTTGTTGTTTATCAGCCACTCCCTCTCGGGTTTCATAATGCATTTTGCGGAGACACAGCCGAACCGGTCATCTATCGTATCGGGTTGTCGCACGGTGGCCTTCAGTTCTCACGGCCATCCGGTCTAGGGAACTAGAAAATGGGACCGATAGCCTCATGCTGCCCATTAAGGTCACCGTGCAGTAAGCCTCAAAGGCGGCCAGTTCGCTACGCCGTGGCGTTGCCGTTGAGTGCCTGGATAATCTTGCCGATGTTCTCGTCGGCGTTGTCGCCCAGATGCAGCCGGTTAACCGCTTGACGGATAGCGCCCATTTCGCCGCTATTGAACAGCGGCAAGGTCAACCGCCTATCGAGCCGCTTCATGGGTGCGCCGGAAGCCACATCGAGCGATGACGACACCAACCGGCGCAGTGCCTCCACTTGGGCATCAAAGGTGGCAATATCCAGGTATTCGGCGATGGCGCGCTTGATAAGGTCCTGGCCGCGACGTTGCGCCCATTGCGTCATCATATGGAGCCCGGCATCGGTAAAGGTGCGAGGGTGGAGGCCAAACGCGGCCGAAGCCCGCAGAATATCAGCATCAGCCGTTGATCGACTCAACGCGGCTTGAAGCCGTTGGACGTAGGTCGCGCTCATGGTTCTCCGTACTCCCTCTACCGCTGATGCGACACCAAGTGTAACAAAAACTCGCTACACTCAGGCAAGAATTCCGCGCATCAGGGAGAAGAAGGACGTGGACGCCGAGACGGACGCGCGTCACCTTGCCCAACTGCTGTTTGCCAGTTCAGGCAGGCCCACGCCGGCTGTCGTGCCGGCCGATCAACGCCCACACGAGTACCGGCGTCTACTTACGGCGTGCCAGGCAAGCAAGCATCCTGCGATCGTGCTCCACGACCACCCCGACCCCGATGCCATTGGCGCGGGATTGGCGCTGGCGTTCCTCCTCGAGCGCGAGCTGCAACTGCAACCGGCGATTGTGTACGGTGGCGTCATTGCGCGTGCTGAAAACCGCGCGATGGTCGACGAGCTTAAGATTCCGCTCGTGCCGGCCGCCCATTATGACCTGGCACACGCCGATGCCATCGCGCTCATTGACTGCCAGCCCAAGGGCGGCAACCACATCTTGCCGCCCAATGTGCTCCCGACGGCAGTGCTCGACCACCATGCGATCCTGGCACCGCTTGATGGGCTAGCCTTCGCGGACATCCGGCCAGCTCTCGGCGCGACGTGTACCATCTTGACAGAATATCTCGACGAGGCCCAATCCCCGATCGACGAGCGCCTGGCGACCGCGCTGTTCTACGGCATTAAGACGGACACGCAGGACCTCGGACGCCAAGCAACCAGTGCGGATGCGCTAGCCTACCTGCAGTTGTTCATCTTGGCCGACAAACGGGCGCTCGCCGAGATCCAAAATCCCCGGCTGCCACGCAACTACTATCAAGCCTTACACGATGCGCTGGAGCGGGCGCTTACGTTCGATGACATTGCCATCGCGAACCTCGGGCCGCTTGTCGGGCCAGAATCCACCGGCGAAACCGCCGACTTGCTGGTGCGGCTGGAGGGCATACGCTGGTCGCTGTGCACCGGAACCTTCGGTGACCGCTTGTTATTTTCGGTGCGGACCAACAGCCCAACGGGTGATGCCGGTGCCATCGCCGCCAAGCTCACGTCGCTTGGCGGTCACGCTGGCGGTCACTGGCGCCTGGCGGGCGGCGCCATTCCACTCGCCAACGGCAGCCTGGGCGATCCATCGCAACTCGAACAGCGCTGTTCCGAGCTGTTCTTGCACGTAATCGGCTCCAGCAGCGGCGCACGCGACTTGCTGGTTAGGGATGCTCATCACTAGCGCGGCGGTGTGGCCTGAGCCGCTGCCTTCGTGCGCAGTGCGTACGCCTCTACCAGGATGCGATGCATATCATCGTCGGTAAACAGCTTTTCGACCATCCGGCTCTCCACTTTGCCCGCGGCATTCGCTACGGTGCCCTGAACAAGAATGCCGTCGTCAACTTCCATCATGCGGATGTAGCGCAGGCGGTTGACGTCGCACCACAACCCGAGCGCGCGCATGACATCTTGATAGTCGGTCTTTTCCATACCATTGAAGTACTTCATACCGGTCTCCTCGGTCCAACGCTCCCGGTTGCCGCAGGGATCACGCCAATGAAACTACCGCTTTGACCAACCAAACATGCCTTTTTTGGCTTCTTCGGGTTGCGGGGTTTTGGACTCAGTCGCCGCTTTGCTCAGAGGAACGCGTATGGTGGCTGGTTCGTACAATGGCTCACCATTGCGATTGTAGGTGAGCATGAGCCCGTTGAGGATGAAACCGCTGGCTTGTTCCATGACCTGGATGTCGACGAAATTCCGTTCGTCAGCGAGTCGCCCGAGTGCACGCAACCGCTCTTCGTACTTCATACCCGCGCCTTCACACTGCAGCCATTGGGCGTACTATGCCAAGGGGCAAGAGCTCCGCGTGGCCAACTACCGTACATGGTGATGGCCGGGCCACCCATATGGCCTATCAGCAAGTCAGGGGCGATATGTGGCTAGCAAGCGCGGGACCTTGTGGCCAGCGATCCTGAGGAGCCGGCCTACCCTTTGGCGATACTTCGCAGCACCGACGCCATTTCGATGGCTGCCGACGCCGCGTCAGCACCTCGATTGCCGAGCTTGATTCCGGCCCGATCAAACGCTTGTTCGTGGTTTTCGGCCGTGAGCACGCCAAAAATACATGGGACACCGGTTTGCATGGACGCGCTCAACACGCCACTGGTAGCAGCGCTCGCCACGTGGTCATAGTGGCTGGTCGACCCCCGGATGATGCAACCCAAACACACAACGGCGTCCACGCGGCCGGTCCGCGCGAGCGCTTGCGCCGCAATACCTAACTCAAACGACCCTGGCACCCACACCACCTCGATAGCGCTCGAATCGACGCCGTGCCGCTTCAATGTAGTGAGGCAGCCGTGGAGCAATTGTTGGGTGATGACTTCGTTGAATCGCGCGACCACCACCCCGATGCGCATCGCGACGCCCCCGACGGTGCCTTCGTGAACCGTGTGCGTCATGTACGGACCCGCTCCTTGCTACCGATTTCAGGTGTTGCATCGACATTGGCGTCGTCCGGCGGCACCCAGTGGCCGAGTTTCTCGCGTTTGGTTTGCATGTAGCGGGCGCGTTCGCGCCGTGGCGCTGCCACCACTTCCACCCGACTCGCCACGTCGATGCCGAACCTGGTCAATTGATGCATCTTCTCCGGATTATTGGTCATCAGGCGGATACGTTGGACTCCCAATGCTTGCAACATCTGTACGGCTATGCCGTAGTGACGGGCATCAGCGGGAAAGCCCAGGTGTTCGTTCGCCTCGACCGTATCGAAGACGGCGTCCTGCAATGCGTAGGCGCTGAGCTTCGCCCCTAACCCGATGCCCCGACCCTCTTGCCGTAAGTACAGGACGATGCCGCAGCCTTCGCGCCAGATGTTCTCCTGGGCCAGCATCAGCTGTTCACCGCAATCACAGCGCACCGACCCTAGCGCGTCGCCTGTCAGACATTCCGAGTGGACACGCACCAGGGGAGCTGGCTCCGCGGCGAGATCGCCCTTCACCAGGGCCACATGGTGTACCTGCGCAATTGGGTCGAAAAAGTCGATGGCGGTAAACGGCCCAAACCTTGTCGGTAGCTCGGCGCTCGCGCCACGCACGACCACGCGGTCGTGTTGCCAGCGATAGCTGACCAAGTCTTCGATGGCAACGATGCCCAGGTGCTCTCGTTGGGCAAACTCGGTGAGGGCTTGCCCGCGCAAGGCTTCGCCAGAGCCGTCCAGAGCCTCGCACACGGCGCCGCCTGGACGCAGCCCTGCGAGCCGGGTGAGGTCGACCGCGGCCTCCGTGTGCCCACGCCGTTCCAGCACGCCGCCTGGCTTGCTTCTCAACGGGAACACGTGCCCCGGTCGCCGGAAGGCTTGGGCATCGGCCGAAGGATCGACCAATGCTTGAATCGTGCACGCACGCTCCGATGCGGGAATGCCGGTCGTTGTCCCGAGCCTGACATCGACGGTAATAGCGAAGGCGGTGCCTTGCGACTCGGTGTTGTCGCCTTCCCTCATGATCTGCGGAAGATGGAGCGCATCGAGACGTTCACCGGGCAGCGCTACACACAGCAATCCTTTGGCCTTGCTGATCATGAAGTTGACAGCTTCAGGCGTGGCGAACTCCGCCGCCACCACCAGGTCCGCTTCGTGTTCGCGATCTATATCGTCAGTCACCAGGATGATCTGTCCAGCGCGGAGCCGGTCCAGCGCCTCTGGGATCGAGATCGTGACGCGCGGCGTTACAAGGCTCATAGCGTACTCCTTCCGGCTGTACTCGTGCTGCCAGCGACGAGCTGCTCGACATATTTGGCGAGGATGTCTACTTCAATGTTCACTACATCGCCAGGCTTCCAGTGGCCAAAGACTGTGTGGTCGAGGGTGTAACGCACAAGCGAGACCCGGAACCCCGTGTTGGTGCGATCCACCACCGTGAGGCTCGCACCATCTACGGCGATGAACCCCTTGGTGACGATGTATCGCATCAGGCCGGGATTGACCTCGAACTGCACCACCACCGCATCGTCATCGGGAGTTACCGAGGCCACCCGGCCGGTGCCATCGATATGCCCCTGCACGATGTGCCCACCCATACGGCTCGATGGTTGGACTGGCCGCTCCAAGTTGACCGTAGTGCCAGCATGTAACGCACCGAGGTTGGTAAGCCGCAACGTTTCTGGCATCAAGTCGCAGCCAAACCAACCGTCACCGACTGACGACATCGTTAAGCAAACCCCATTGACAGCGACACTTTCACCCAACGTCGCACCGGTGGTGATACTGGGTGCGGAGATCCTGATGCCATTTCGGGTCAGGTCAATAACCGACCCAGTCGCCTCGACTATGCCTGTGAACACCGCACTCCCCAATTCATGTGAGTCATGGCAGCACGCCCGTCTTGTGGATGGTTCCCCGCATGAGCATGTTGTCACCCATGCACGTGACGCGCGTATTGTCCAACCGCCAGGCCTCGGCGATGTGCTGCACGCCGCTGCCGCCGACCGCACTCGGCGCCCGCAATCCGCCGGTCACGATGGGCGCCACCACCGCTGCCACTTCATCTACAGCGTTGGCATCGAAGAACGACCCGAGGACCCGGTTGCCGCCCTCCACCAATATGTGGACACATCCTGTTGCTCCCAGGTGTCGCAGCACTTCCGGCACAGAGACGCCACCATGCGGGTCCGCATCAACGGCCACCACGTCCACACCGATGGTGCGCAGGCGGGACGCCCGTTCGTCGTTCGCCAGGTGAGTCGTATACAGCCGCGTCGGTGTTGTAGTCAGGTCCGAGCAGAGGTGATGTGACAGGGGTAGCTTGCAGGTGGAATCCAGCACGACCCGTAGCGGCGCCTTATTGCGGGGTGACCGGCCGAGCTGTTGCGACTGGTCCAACCGCACGGTGAGGTGAGGGTCATCCTGCAACGCGGTGCCGATTCCCACGACGATGGCGTCAACCTCGTCGCGCAATTGGTGGGCCCACACGCGAGCTGCTTTGTTACTGATCCAACGGGCATCGCCACCGGCCGCGGCAATGTGGCCATCGAGCGTCATCGCCCACTTGGCAGTTACCCAGGGCAAGCCGCTCGTGATGTGCTTGAAAAAGGGCGCGAGCGTCTGGAGCACGTCGAGAGCGCCATCGCCAGTGGTCACGGTTACGCCAGCCTCGCGCAATTGCTTGACGCCGTTGCCAGCAACAAGCGGGTTCGGGTCCTCCTGGGCCACAACCACCGCTCTGACGCCCGCAGCGAGGATCGCGTGAGTACACGGCGGTGTGGTTCCAACGTGGCAGCAAGGTTCCAGTGTTACGAACAACGTGGCACCGTGTGCCGCTGGCCCAGCTTGCTGTAGCGCCATTACTTCCGCGTGTGCTCCGCCGGGCGGCTGCGTATGTCCAGCGCCAACAACGTTCCCGTTCAGGGTGAGCACGGCGCCTACCGGCGGGCGGGGTGAGGTGCGCCCCTGGGCAAGCGTGGCCTGGCGAAGTGCGCGCGCCATTTCAGTGGACATTGGCAACGAACACACCTCCTCACGGCACACCAGGAGGGTGACTGGGAGAGGAGGAAGAATACGACGTGCGACGGCTGCGTGCCCGAATCCATGCGGCCGGCACGCCGCCACACCAACTCGCCCAGAAGCCAGCAATACACCACAGGCTGCGAGGCGAAGCGCCTTCTTCCATCCGGACTGTACCGTCGGCTCCGGAGTTTCACCGGGTCATGCTCTCTGCTTGCGCTCGAGCTCGCGGGCTATACCGCCGATCGGGAATTGGCACGCGACGCGCCTCACCCTGCCCTGAAGGCTAGTACCTCTTCAATTGTGGAAACCAGTATACACGGGACCCCAAATGACAGGTGCATAGCCACGCAGGCTTACTACCGCAACGTAGCGAGATAGGCGAGCAGGTCGTTGAGTTGGTCTGCTGTGAGGTTTTGGTTTGGCATCAAGCCCCCGGGCACCACACCTTGTGGATTGCTGAGAAAACGGCGGAGGTAGGCCGGCGAATTCGGCAGTGGACCCACCGGCTGGCTGGCGATATGGGTG
>JANWJO010000021.1 GCA_025449435.1 Chloroflexota bacterium
ACGATGGGTGCCCATCGCCTCCCCAACGACGTGGTGCGCGCCGCCCTCAATAAGCCGCGCGGCAGCACCCGCACGCCCTACCCGGTCTTGAGCGAGCCGGAAGGGGCGGCCTTGCTCGGGGCGGTGACCACGCCGCGCGACCTGGCCCTCTTCGCCGTGATGCTGGGGGCGGCGCTGCGGCCTGCTGCCGGCACGTCTCGCGTGTGAGCACCAATCCCGGCACCTTGGCCGGCGGCAGGTGGTCAAGGGCGGTCTCCCGGTCGCCCGGCCCCACCCGCCGATGCGTAGCCGCCAGCTCGTGTTCCGCCGTAAAGATCTCCACGTTCCGCGCGCCGCCGCCCATGTGCATCTAGCATCGCTTGCAGCAACGACGGATTGCCTTACAGCCAGACGGCGAGCGTGCCGGTGGCGGGTGCTGCCGGCCCACTGATCGTTCGGCTGCTTAGTGCTGCATGTTCGACGAAGCATCTGGTGGCCAGGGCACACCGGGGGCGCCGGCGAGGAGGTGGGCGGCGCGCAGCCAGGATGTGGCTTCCGCGCCGCGTGGCTCGCCGCGAAAGCGGTAGTCGCTCTTGCGGATGAGCTCGCCGAGTTCACGTTCCAAGCTGCGCAATTGCTCGGCGCCAGTGTGCGCCAGGTGCGTGGCCGCATGGGGGCTGGGCGCCATTTGCAGCGCGGCGTACAGGTGCGGCAGGCACAGCGGCGCAGCGCCCAAAGGCGCCACCTCCGCGTCGCTGGCGCTGCTTGCCAGCGCCGCGCAGCGAGCGCAAGCCAGTGCCGCGGCCGGCAGCGGGCTGGTGTGCTGCGCTGGTGGAGGCAGCACCGGCACGGCGTGCAGCAACTCGCGGGCAGCCGCGTCGGAGCAGCAGTCGAGGGCCGTGGCGGCGTGAGGCGCGCACAGGCCGTGCGAGGCCAGGAAGGCGCCGGCGAACGCTGGCTGGGCAAGGTGGTCGAGCAGGGTTGAAACGTAGCTGGTTTCGGCACTGTGCAAGCGCTGGCAGGCGATGCAGGGCTGTTGGGGCGCCAGGGCTTTCAGCAGGGCCTGTGCGCGGCGCGGCCGGGTGCGCGGTGCCTCGACGCTGCGCGGCGACCAGGGTCCGCTGCCGTCCAGGATGGGGATGATGGTGTGCAGCAGGTCGCGGTAGATAAGCGCAGCGCCGAGCTCGTCGCCCATACTGGTGTACTGCGCGGTGTGCCGGTTGCAGAAGCCACGGGCGGCGCGGATGCTGGCGCGCAGCGTGAAGTCGTTGGTGTTCTCGTACACGAGGGCCTCGAAGAAGCGCTGGACCGAGCGCAGGGTATAGCGGCACACCGCGCAACCGGGCAGGGCGAAACCATCACGCAGGTCGAAATACAGGCTCGTTCTGCCCCGGGCCACGGGTACCCTCCGCGCTGCGTGCTCTGTAGCGTAACCTGCTGCGCGGTGGTTGCAGCGACCCCTGTCGTCTCACAGCGGGGGGAGGAAACTACGACCCTCCTGTCGTCCCCCCTGGCGGATGACTGGGGGTGGTATGGCAAGCAGACGGCACATTTGATGTGCCGGTTCCTCTGGTCGGCAGCGCGCCGGTCCACCAACCCAGGGAGCCCGACACTTCAGTGTCCGGGCTCCCTCGTAGCGGCTCGGTCGGTCGGACCACTATTCCGCTCCCTTGCTGTACCACCTCCAGCGAGCGCCCTGGCAGGGAGACTGAGCTGCCGGCCGTGATTGTCGTGCCTGTTCGAGGGATCGTACCCACCTGCCGGCAGCTCGGTTCCCCTCTTGGGGAACCTTAAGGAGGGGTCCGTAACCTTGTCCCGCCAGGCTGCGCTCGTCGTGGCTGCTCCCCTCTCCCGCTAGGGGGAGGGGTCCGTATCTCCCTTTACCCGCGCAGGCCGGTGAAGGTGATGCCTTCGATGAACGTGCGCTGGGCCAGGAAGAAGATGATGATCATGGGGGCGATGACCAGGAGGCTGGAGGCCATGAGCGGCGCCCACTCGGTTTGGTGCGCGCTCTGAAAGCTGTATAGCCCGATGGAGAGCGTATAGGTCTCGGGCTTGTTGAGGAAGATGAGCGGGCCGAAGAAATCGGTCCAGCTGCCCTGGAATTGGAACAGCACCACCACAGCAAGCGCCGGTTTGGACAGGGGCAGGATGACGCGCCACAACACGCCCATGTGGGTGGCGCCATCCATCACGGCGGCGTCCACCAGGTCTTGCGGCTGCTGCAAGAAGAACTGGCGCAGCAAGAAGATGAAGAAGGCCTGCCCGAAGAAGTTGGGCACGATGAGCGGCAGGTAGGTGCCGACCCATCCCATATGGGCGAACAGGATATAGAGCGGGATCAGCGTGACGTAGTTGGGGATCATGAGGGTGGCGAGCACCAGCACGAAGATCGCGTCGCGGCCCGGCCAGCGCACGCGCGCGAAGCCATAGGCCACCAGCACGGAGCTGAGCAGCGTCCCCACCACCGAGGGCACGGTGATGGTCATGGTGTTAAGCAGGTAGGGCCCAAAGGGAAAGTACTGGAAGGAGTCGGGATAGTTGTTCCATTGGATGACGTCGGGCCACCACATGGGCGGCACCAGGAACACTTGGCTTTCCAGCTTGAGGGAGGTGGAGATCATCCAGAACAGCGGGAACACAAACGCGAGGGACGCTGCGAGCACGATGAGGAACACCACAACCTTGCCCAGCATGGGCAAGGTGATAGGCAGAGATCGGCGCGTGGTCGTGGGCGCGCGTACGGCTACACCGGCCATCGTGAGACCACCCTATCCATAATGCACGAAGCTTCTAGACAACCGGATTGACAGCATGGTCATGAGGAAGACGGCGATGAACATGAGCCAGGCCATCGCCGAGGCATACCCCATTTTGTAGTAGACGAAGGCGTTGTTGAACAGGTTGATGGAGTACATCAGCGTGGCGTTGAGCGGACCCCCAGCGGTCATGATGAATGGGGCGGTGAACACTTGAGTCGCGCCAATAAGCCCGAGGATGAAGTTAAACAGGATGACCGGCGACACCATCGGAACGGTGACGTGCCTGGCGGATTGGAGGGGGCCGGCGCCATCCAGCGAGGCGGCCTCATACAGCACGCGCGGCACGTCTTGCAACCCGGCGAGGAAGATGATGACGGCAGCGCCGATCCCCCAGACACTCAGGATGATCAGCGCCGGCATGGCCCAGGTGGGGCTGCTCAGCCAGGGAATCGGTGGGATGCGCACCAGCCCCAAGGCCGCGTTGATGATGCCACCGTCGGTGTTGAACAGCATGATCCACAGGATCGCTGACGCGACGGTGGGCACCACGGTAGGCAAATAGAACGCGGTGCGGAAGAAGCTGCGACCGGCGATGCCAACGTTCAACAAGATGGCGAAGAACAGCGCCACTACCAGATCGAGCGGCACACTGGTTATCACGTAGTACGCGGTGTTCTTGATGGAGGTCGTGAACAGATCGTCTTGCGTGAACAGCACGTTGAAGTTGTTCAGGCCGATCCAGATCGGCCGGTCGATGATGCGGTAGTTGGTGAAGCTGTAGTAGAGCGATGCGACCACGGGATACAGCGTGAACCACACGAACCCAATAGTCCACGGCGAGATGAACAGCATGCCAGCGATCAGCTCGCGTCGCTGGCGGCGCGTTAACCGTGAGCGCATACGCCCTCCTAGCCGCTAGCTTTTATTTGGTCTGCGCGAGCTGCTGCTTGGTCTTCTGGTCGAGCTGGGTGAGCGCGTCCTTCGGCGACGCCTTCTTGTAGATCACTTGCTGCGTGGCGAACGTCAACTGATCACTGAAGTAGTCGATCACGGGCGAGATGATCGGCGGCGTCATATGGTTGGTTTTGAGCATATCGATCCAGGTGGTCATGAGCGGTACCTTGGCGGCGAACTCGGCGGAGTAGGCGACCGCAGTGGTGGGTGGCACGTTGTTCTCTTCGACGTTCCACTGCAGCACGGCTTGGTCGCTGCCCATCCACTTGATGAGGGTCACCGATTCCGCTTGGTGTTTGACACCCTTGGGGATCACGAACACGTTGCCACCGCCGGTGGCACCGGAGCCGTAGGGCACGCCCGTGGCGGTGGGTGGGAAGGCCACGCCATATTTGAGCTTGGGGGCAAGGTCGGGCAGGGTGATCGGGACGTATTCGCCGATGCCTTCCATGGCCATCTGCCCATTGTAGAACGGCGTTTGGTTGCCTGTGAACAGCTTGGTGAAGGAGGTCACCTTGTCGGGCCCACCCAGCATGTCGGCGTACTTCAGGTACCACTCCATGGCCTTGACGTTGGCGTCGGTCACGATGGTGAACTCGCCCTTGGTGGCGTCGAAGTAGCTGCCGCCGAAGCAGGCGGTCCAGGTCGGGGTGTCGGCCGTGATCCAAGGAGCGAAGGGGATCTGGCCCAGCGAGCCGTCGGCCTTGGTCTTGAGGAGTTTGGTGGACATGGCGTCCATCTCGTCGGTGGTCTTGGGCGGGGTATTGGGGTCCAGTCCAGCCGCCTGGAACAGGTCCTTGTTCCAGGCCAGGATCTGGAAGTCGAATTCCTGCATGAAGCCCCACAGGTGCCCATTAAAGTTGATCATCTGCCAGGCGATCGGGAAGTAGTCCGACTCTTTGACGCCGGACTGCGCTGCGTAGGCATCGAGCGGGATGATGAGGCCCTGCGACGACCAGGTGACGATGGGGGAGTAGTCGTACGTCATCATGGCGTCGGGGGCCTGGCCGGCAGCGATGGCCGTGACGTACTTGGTGTAATGGTTCGTGCTGGCGATGTAGGGGTCTTGAATCTGGAAATCGGTCTCCGGCTTGTTGAACGCGACGGTCAACTCGTCCATGATCTTATGGCCAAGGGTGTCGCCGGTGGGGATCCAGAACTGCAAAACGAGGCCGGATTTGTTGGGAGCCGATGTTGCTGCTGCTGCCGAGGACGTGGTGACAGCGGCGGCGGATGTGGTAGTGGCTGCTGCTGCTGCCGACGTTGTGGTTGCTGCTGCCGACGATGTGGCGGCGGCGGATGTGGTGGCGGCTGCCGCGGCCGACGTGACGGCGGCAGCCGCCGATGTGGCAACTGCTGCTGCTGACGTGGCGGCTGCCGCGGCCGATGTGGCGGCGGTGACGGCATTGCCACCACAGGCGGCGAGACCCACGCCCGCTATCGCGACCAGCCCAGTGCTCCCAAGCACTCGCAACAGACTCCGACGGGTAAACCTCTCGTGCATGGCCTGACTCCTCTCCTACGCGATGGCAACGAGTGAGCCACGGCGACGGCCGCCCATGGCCCGAGGTACCAAGACTCTTAGGATGCGATCAGCTGTCAAGGCTTTCACTACTTCGTAACCGAGTGTACACACCGATCGGTAATAGTGCACGGATGTCAAGTGACGGACCTCACCCCCGTCCCCTCCCCGTCCGGGGAGGGGAGTTTCTCCAAGTGAGGCGTTAGCGGCCTTCGTGGAACAGGCACGCCCCGCTTCCTCAACAAGTTGAAAGGGGCACGAGGCCAGGGGAAAGGCACCCATGCAACGAGCATGCAAGCTCCCCTCCCCAGACGGGGAGGGTGCCCTTTGGGCGACGGGGGGTGAGGTTGCTCGTGGGGAGGAGTCTAACCATGCTGCAGGCTGAGTGGCCAGAGGGAATTGGCGAAACGCTGGCGGCGTTTGGCGCTGGCGTGTGCGCGGCGCTGGGCGCCAACGGTGTGGCGCTGTATGTGTTTGGGTCGCTGTGCATGGGCGACTTCAACCCGGCATCCAGCGATATCGACTTTCTGGGTGTGGTAGAGCAACCGCTCTCGCCCGAGGAGCTTGCCGCGCTGACCCACATGCATCACCAACTGGCCCAGCGCTTTGCCTGGGGAAGCCGGTTAGAGGGCGGTTATGCCGTGCGGGCAACACTGCGGCCGTGGGGCATCGCTGGCGAGGTGGCGGCCATCGAGCCAGGCCAGGCGTTGCAACCGCCCAGCGCCAGCGACTACTCGGCCGACAATATGCTCGCGATCCGGCAGCACGGGCGCACGCTGTGGGGCTCACCTCCGGAGCTCGTGTTGCCGCCGGTGAATACGGCCACGCTGGTGGCAGGCTTGCGGGAGTACCTGGCTGAACTGCTGGCGTGCGACCCTGCCGGATCGCCGGCACCGGAGATAGCGGACTGGGTGCTCAACGTGGCGCGCTGCCTGTTTGGCATCCACACCGGCGAGCTGTCCACCAAGCCGCAAGCAGCGCAGTGGTTAGGAGGACAGGCGCCTGCGTTGCAGCCGGTGCTGGCGGCGGCGCTGGTTGCGCGCTGGGCGAGCGGCGATGCCGAGCGGGCCACGCTGCGCGCCGGTTGGGTGCAGGTGGTGGGGGTGGCGGAAGGGTACCGGACCTCACCCCCCGCCCCTCTCCGTCCGGAGAGGGGCATTTCTCCAAGTGAAGCGTTAGCGGCCTTCGTGGCTGCTCCCTTCCCCGGGGACCGGGGAAGGGTTGGGGATGGGGTTGCGCTACTTCCCCTACCGCTGGAACACCCGCACCTGGGGCGTGAAGGTGACGCCAGCATCCAGGGGGAACACTGGGCGGTGGCACACCGTGTGACCGAGGTAGGGCAGGTTGGCGCTGGTTGAGCCAGGAGCGTCCACATTAATGAGGCGTGCGCACCACTCCATATACATGTGGGGCTTACAGTGCGGCGATTTCACGACCACCAGGTCGAAGTAATGCGGGTTCTGGCCGTGGGCCAGGTAGAACGACCGGTCGTGCAAGCTCACCGCGCGGCTGCCCAGCACCAGCGTGTAGGTGCCCACTTGCAGCACAGCGGTGGGTCCGGAGGTGGTGGGCGAGTTGCTGAACTCGGCGAGGAAATTGCCGTCGCTGAGCAGGCGCACGGTGCCCTCGACGGGGATGGGTGAGAAGCGGGCCCTGTCGAACGCGCCGCCCACGGTGGTGCGCACGCGATTCCCCACGCCAGCGGCGAAGCAAGCGGCCGCCGCGTGGGGATCGATGATGGGCATGAGGGCGGTGCCGCTATAGCCGGCCTTGAGGCAGGCGCCCAGGATCGCGTTGCTATCGCCGGAGGCGCCGGAACTGGTGGCGTCAGCTGCATCCATGAGCACCGTGGTGCCGGTGGTGGTGGCCTTGGCAAGCTCGATGGCTGCGTCGAGTGGGGTGAGGTCTTCGTGTAGCAGGGCGCGCACGTCCCAGAAATCGCTGGCCAGGCGCAAGGCGGTGCGGGTGGCGAGGTCGCGATCGGTGCCGATGACCACGCTGTTGGAGCGCAGTTCGGGCACGTCGGTGAAGGGGTTACCGATGAACATACCGGCGGCTAGGCCGGTGGGGCCGGTCTCGAAGGCCTGGCACTCCCGGATGAAGCGGCCGAAGGTGCCGGTGGCCGTGATGAGTTCCTTGCCACGCACCAGCATGGGGATCTTGACGTGGGCGATGGCCGGGTGGAGGCCCTCGTCGAGGATACGCAGCAGCAGCTTAGCCGCGCGCTGGCCGGTGTCGTACATATCGTCGTGCGGGTAGGTGTGGTAGACGGTGAGGCCGTTGATGTGCTCCAGCATGCGCTCGGTGAGGATGCCGTGCAGGTCGAGCGAGATCACGATGGGCACAACCTCGCCCACGATCTTGCGGGTTTCGGCCAGGAGGTAGCCTTCTGGGTCGCCTTCATCGGCCGCGCTCATAGCGCCGTGGAGGGAGTAGTACACGGCATCCACTGGCCCGGCGTCGCGAACGTGCTGCAGAAACTGCTCGGCGATCCAATGCCAGTCGTCGGCGGCGAGCGTGCCGGCCGAGGTGATGGCGCGTGCGCTGTAAGCGGGCACTAGGGTGAGGTCGGGGCGCTGGCGGAACACGGCGAGGGCGCCGGCCATCTCGCCGTGGCGGTCGTCGTGTACCTTGAGTAGGTCGGCGCCGGCCGAAAAGTTGAAGTCCTCGCGGTGGCTGGGCGTGGGGTTGAACGAGGAGACTTCTTGTTTGCACTCGGCCAGCAATAGGCGTGTCATACGCAGCCCTTCCTACCTTGCTTTAGGAGGATACTGTAGCGTGTAGGAAGGGTGAGTCGCGCCCCATCCCCAACCCCCTGGGGAAGGGAGTAGCCACGAAGGCTACGCGGCGGCGGTGCGTAGCGCGGTGGTGCCGGAGATAAGCACATCCACGGCGGCGGGGTCCAGATGATTGCCGGCGAGCTGGCGTAGCACCGTGTGTACCTCATCGGGGCTCATGCCTTGGCGGTACGGGCGATCGGCGGCAAGGGCGGCGTAGATATCGGCGGCTGCCAGCAGCCGGGCGGAGAAGGGCAGTTCGCCAGCGGGGACTCCGCGATGATAGCCACTGCCGTCGAGGCGTTCGTGGTGAGCGGCGGCGATGGCGGCGATGCTGCGCAGCGCTGGCACCGGCGCGAGGATGCGCTCCGTGCCGGCCGGGTGCTGCCTCATGACGTCCCACTCCTGGGGCGTGAGCTTGCCTGGCTTATCCAAGATCGTGTTGGGGACGCCGAGCTTCCCGAGGTCGTGCAGGAGGGCGGCGCGGTGCAGCTCCTGGCTGGCGGCAGGTGAGAACTGAGCGGCGCGTGCGCCAGCGTCGGCGGCGGCAGCGACTTCGCGCGAATGGCGGCCGGTGTACGGCGACTTGGCGTCGACCACTTCGGCCAGGGCCTCGGCGATGGCG
Source organism: Chloroflexota bacterium (assembly GCA_025449435.1). The sequence continues at coordinate 8,620 of JANWJO010000021.1, forward strand.
TCGAGGCGGGGCCCGTCACACACCAGCGCGTCGCCCGGCTCGACGGTGGCCACCAGCCGCAACACGTCGGGCTGGCCCAGCGCCTCGTAGAACGAGCTGCTCCGGGTACACGCGAGGAGGGCTTCCGCCAGTTGGGGGTCGAACCATTTGCCGGCGCGGTTGCGCACTACCTCTTCCAGCTGGGCAGGGCCGCCAGCGGTAAAGAACACCTCGGCGGTTTGGGCGAGGCACAGGATGCGTGCGTGCAGCGGGATGGCGTATTTGCGTAGACCGCGTGGCTGGCCGCTACCGTCCCAATGCTCATCGAGCGCGAACACGGTGGTGGCGATAGAGTCGGAGAAACCCATCTGCTGGACGATGTGGGCGCCTTGCTCACAGCGGGTCACGGAGACGTTGTGCATGGCGCTCTGGCCGGTGGCGCATAGGTGCGCGAACCGGCGCAGCCGGCGCCCAGCCCCAGCGGTCGGTTCGACGCCGCGCCGCAGGAACCCAAGCGTATCCCCCAGGCTGGTCCAGTCGATCATGCTGCGGTCGGCTTTGAGCTGGAGGTCATCGGCCCCGAACAGGGTACACAGCCGTGCTGCGGTCGATGAGCAGCCGCTATCCTTGACCAGCGCCGCATAGAACAGCTCGCGCTGGTCCGCTTCGCTGAGGGTCAACCCCTGCGCGATGTGCATGGCCAGGAAACAGGAGCGTGCCGCGTGCCCAGGTGAGCTGCCTTGGGAGATGTCCAGGGCGGCCGACAGCGCGGCGACCAGTTCGGACAGCCGGATCTGCAGCGGCGCGCCAGCGGCAGTGCTCAGCAATGGCGCCGAACTCAACCAGCCACTGCTCTGACTCGTGTGCACATTCATAGGCCCAACGGTAGCACTAGCCGTACCGGGGAAGTAGTGGACTTTTGTGGGGGTGTTGGAAGGGAGGAATGGGGTTATCCCCCGTCAAGCCTTGATGAGCCCACGCTTGTAAGCAAAGGCCACCACCTGACCACGGTCGGTGACGCCGAGCTTGCTGAAGATGTTGTTGATGTGCGTCTTGACTGTGGCTTCCGACACGACGAGCCGGGCGGCGATTTGGTGGTTGTCGTGGCCCTGAGCGATGAGCCGCACGACATCGAGTTCGCGGGGCGTGAGCCCGCTGGGGGCGCTGGCTGGAGCGGGTTGGGTGGGAGTGGCTGCTGGGGTTGTGGCGTTGGTGGCTAGTCGTGTGAGCAAGCTGGCGGCTTCTGGTGTTTGCAGCCATACGCCGCCACGGTGAACGGCGTGGATGGCGGCCATCAGATCGGCGGCATCGGCGTCTTTGAGCAGGTAGCCTTTGGCGCCGGCGCGCAGGGCGGCCAGCACCAGTTCGTCGTCGGCATAGGTGGTAAGCACCAGCACGTGGCAATCGGGCAGGCTGTCCCGCAGGCGGCTGGTGGCGCGGACGCCGTCGAGGCGGGGCATGCGGATATCCATCAAGATCACGCTTGGTTGCAAGATCTGAGCTTGGGTGAGCGCTTCCTCGCCATCGGCTGCCTCACCCACGATGCTGATGCCGGATTCGTTATCCAGGAGGAGGCGCAACCCCTGGCGGATCAGCCGCTGGTCGTCGCACAGCAGGACGCGAATACTGGGCGCGTCGCCAGCAGTGGTTGGGTCGGGCATGGCGGCCTCTTTCTAGCGGGAGTCACGACGCCCTTCCCCCTGCGGGGAGGGACAATATAAGGCTGAGGTGGGTGGTGAATGGCGAGCAGGCCCGTCGTGGCTGCTCCCCTCCCCCACGGTTGCGGGAGGGGCTGGGGGTGAGGGCAGGTCACGACCCCCCTGTCGTCCCCCCCTAGCGGGAGGGACTGGCTGCCGGAAGGTGGGGGGCGCGTGGCGAACAGGCACGCGGTGCCTGCCCCCTGGGTGAGGTCTGTTCGCTCACCCATATCTTTGGGCCGGTCCGTTGGGAGCCAGGGGGATGCGGGCATGCACCTGGTAACCACCGGCAGGCAGCGGCCCGGAGGTCACGTCACCACCCAGGGCGGTGATGCGCTCGCTGACGCCGCGCAAGCCATTGCCGCCACCGGGAGCGGGCGGGGTAGCGCTGGCGCCTATGCCGTCGTCGGTGATGGTGAGTTGGAGTGCGCCGGCTTCGTGGTCCTGGCTGGCGGCGACGGCGATGTGGCTGGCCTGGCCGTGGCGCACGGCGTTGGTGAGCGCTTCTTGGGTGAGGCGGTAGATGGCGGCGCCAGGGCGGCCGGCTGCGCTGGGCAGGTCAGGGGCAAGGTCGAGCGCGCAGGCGATGCCGGTGCGCTGCGAGAAATTGTCGACCAGGGTGGTGAGGGCGCTCAGGCCCTGTTCGCCCGGGCTGCGCAGCTCTTGCACCGACCGGCGGGCTTCGGCCAGGCCCTCGCGTGCCACCTGGCTGATAAGGTCGAACTGGCCAGCCACGAACTCGGGGCTGCTGGTGGCCAGGCGCTTGCCGGCGTTGGCCTGCACCACCAGAGTAGTGAGCGTGTGGGCGAGCACGTCGTGGATCTCGCGGGCGATGCGGGCGCGTTCTTCAGCGGCGGCGAGTTCGGCGGTGTGCAGCGAGTCAAGGCGTAGTTGCTCGTGCGCGGCACGCAGCTCGCTGTTGGCGCGTTGCAAGCTGGTGAGCATAGCCGCTTGCTCCGCGCGCACCTGGCCGCGGTACTGGCGGATCGCGCCAATGGCAAACACGAACAGGAGGAGGCCGAGGTAACTGACCCCACCGGCCACATCGCTGGAGGCATAGGCGCCGGTTAGAAACATGCCGACGAGCACCACGCTGGTGGCGATGGCCAACCGCAACGGCAGGCGCGCGGCGCCCAACCCTACGTAGGCCGATACCGGCAGGATGAGCGGGTAGGCGTGCGGCGAGATGGCCACGCCAGCGGCGCCCAGTGCGAGGAGGACCCCGGCGCAAACCAGCGGCCGCCGGTCATAGGGGAGCAGAAAGGCGATCGCCGTGCATACCAGCAGCAGGAAGCGTTCGGGCACGGAGCTGAATATCCCTAAGGGGATGGCCAGGGCCAGGAACCAGACGGTGAGTGACATCTCGCGCGATGAGTCGGTAAACGCCGCAACCATAGTCTGGAGCCGCGACAGGAGCGCCGGCATCGCGACTCCTTCCTGGTTCACGGTAGTGACCTTTCCAAAGTGTGCGTGGGGCTGATACGAGTGTACGCTGAGTGGCTCCTGTGCCGCTCAGCGTACGTGGTGGTGCTGGAGTACCGGAACTAGATGCCGCGTGCCCGGCTGCTGGCTGGCAGTGCCGAGAGGTCCCACCCCACCATCGCGGCGGCCCGCAGCAGCACCGTGATGGAGCGGCCGGCCAGGTTGCCCAGGCCCATCGCGATGAAAGCGGCGTTGAGCACGCTGGCGTCGAGGCTGGGGAACAGACTGCTGGCCATCACGTGGGCGGCGATGCGCAGGGCGATGAGGACCACGAACACCATCAGGTAGGCCAGGCCGCCGCGCTGGTAGACGGTGCCCAACTGCTGCCACATCTTCACCGCGAAGCCGCCGAGCAGGCCCATCGCCACACCCACTAGCGCCGCCACGCCAACGTACACGGCCACCGTGGTGGGGACGTGTTGGAGGTAACCGTAGCCGGCATATAGGCCGAGGCCCACTGGCAGCAACAGGTCTTTGATGGAGACCTGGCGGGGAGTGAACAATCGGAACAGGATGAAGCCTGCGACCGCGATGCCGATGACGATGGTGGTGAGGGCGGTGGTCATTGGTGTGCTCCTTCTTTATCTCTTGGTGAGAGGTTGCTCTCACGTCACGGGCATACCCTACGGCGCGAGGCGGGGCTGGCGCATCGGCGCACAGGTGGATGTTGGGGTCTCCACCTACGGGTGGAGGGGTCCGTGACTGTCCCCACCCCGGCCCCGCATGTGGGTAACTGGAAGAGCAAGCC
>JANWJO010000022.1 GCA_025449435.1 Chloroflexota bacterium
ATTCCACATCCGCTCGCGAACGGGTGCCCAGCTAGGCCGGCGCCAGTCATACGGGATACCGAGGAAGGTGCCCGTTTTCTTCTTCTGCCGGCGCATCAACGCAAGGGTCACAATGACGGCTGCAGCTCCTAAACGCAGGAATTGGCCCTTCATGAATTACCTCCCGTACAAGTCGCCTGGTCCAGATTTCCAACAACTTATGCCACCGACCACCTACATGTAGGTAGTGTCATCATGGTGGCAACGTCATCAGCCCGTGGCGAGCGACTTGAAAGATCCACTCTCCAAGATGGCCTTCAGCGCTGCGGCATTATGAATATCTGGCACCTTGCTGGCATACACCAACGTCACCATGCTCTGTCGGGAACGCTCGGCCAGGTCTTCCAATGCAGCCTGGGCCTCAGGTCCGGATAGCTCGACGTGATAGCGCCGGATGAACTCCTGCCATTTGGCCGGGTCGTGGCTATACCACCGGCGCAGCTCAGCCGAAGGTGCGAGTTCCTTCAACCAGACATCGAGGCGCGCCCGCTCTTTGGTCACACCACGCGGCCACAAGCGATCCACCAACACACGGTAGCCATCATCCGGTGAGGCCGCCACATAAGCGCGCTTGAATTGAATCATGTCGTCTCCCTGGTGCCTGCTGCACGTTCCATGATAGCCAGAATCCGGTTTGTGCGGTGGCGATGGCTATAATTCAATGGTCCGATGGATCCACGGTCGCCAAACTGGAGCTCACCAGAAAACATCGACAGCAGCGTGCAGGCAAGAAAGGTCACGACGCAGTGGACAGCATGACCAAGCGCGAGCGCGTCCAAGCCGCCATCAATGGGCAGGATGTGGACCGGCTGCCCATCGTGTTCTGGCACCACTTCAAGCCCCATGGGTCGCCCCAGGCGCTCGCCAGTGCCACCAACGCCTTCTTCGGTCGCTTTGATTTGGACATCTACAAGATCATGCCGGACATTCCGTACCCATTCCCTAACACCGGCGTGCGCACCGCCGACGATTGGCTCCTGATCTCGGAATTGGACCCCCACACGGGCAACTTTGGCCGCATGGTGGAGACGACGATGCTGACGCGGGCGCAGATGCCCGACGATGCACCCCTCATTGTCACCATGTTCTCGCCTTTCTGCTACGCAATGAACTTTGCAGGCCGGGACCACATCAAGCAGCATATGGCCGAGAACCCCACCGTCCTGCACGAAGCGCTCTCCACCATTGCTCATAACTTGGCGATGTTTGCCCACGACCTGATCAGTCATGGTGCGGATGGCGTCTTTTTTGCCTCGCAAGGAGCCGGCGACGGATTTACGACGCGTGAGCAATACCTGGAGTTTGGCGTCCCCTATGACTTGGAGGTGCTGCGCGGCGCTCGCAATGGCTGGCTCAATACCCTTCACATCCACGGCTTCCAAAACCTTATGGTCGACCTGTTCGCGCAATATCCAGCAGCCGCGTTTTCCTGGAGCGACCGTATCAGTGGTCGCAGCCTCGCCGCCATGCACAGCCTCGCGCCCAACGTGTGCCTGATGGGTGGTCTGAACGAGCAGGGCCCCATGATCAAGGGTCCTGTCGACCAGATCGCTGCCGAGATGCGTGACGCCATCGCCCAAACCGGCGGCGGCCGGCGGCTGATCCTCGCCAATGGCTGCTCGGTGCCCGACGAGGCCGAGAGCTTCTTGAGCGCCACACGCGAACTTGCTAGCGACATGCATCAGGGATAAATAGAGCGTCTGTACGACCCGCGCCCGGGTGTCCGCCCGCGTAGGTGGAAACGTTGCGCCGGAAGGATTGTGCCCACCATCCGTCAGCTCGGTTTCCCTCTTGGGGAACCTTTGAGGAGGGGTCCGTAACCTGTCACCGCGAGCGGAACTGTGATAGGGGGTCGTGGCTACGGACCTTACCCCCTGCCTACGTTAAAGCGGGAGAGGGAGCAAGCCCCAAAGCTAATCGCTCGCCAGGCAAGTGGCGCTTAAGTCGCCGTTAGGCTCGCGATAAACTCATCCACCGGGATGGCAGGTAAGGTCGTGACGCGCACGCTACCGCGCGACGTCAGTTCGGCGGACATCCGCATGACTGTCTGCACATCGGCGGCCTCAACCACGTTGACGAAGTCATAGGTGCCGAGCACCGCCCATTGCTGCACCACTTTCACGCCAAGCTGGGACAGCTCCTGATTGACTGCCTTGATTCGCGATGGGTTATGCCGGATCGTCTTGGCGCCTTCGTCGGTGAGGGTGCTGAGCAGAATGAACGTCGCCATACGCTGCCCCTTTCGTTGTATGCGTAGGGTACCGCACTCACAGGACGCGTAGAGCCAGATGCGCAGCTTGGTTTCCCCAGCTAAGAGGAAATCTTCACGGCCTTCATCCATCCATTAAGCGATGTGGTGAGGTCGGTGGCAACACTGGGGTTCGCGCTGTACAGGTCGTGTTGCTCCAGCGGGTCGTTCTGCACGTCGTACATAATGCGCTGACCGCTAGCGTTGTTTTGAATCAGCTTGAACTGGCTGGTCACGATCGACGTGAACACGTAGTCTGGCATGGCCGAGTAGGCGGCGCGTGTAGACCCGTCGTCGGTGCCATCGAGCAAACCTTTCAGGCTCGTGCCCTGTGTTTGTGCGGGCACCGGCATCCCCGAAAACTCGATCAAGGTAGGGAACAGGTCGATCGACTGCGTAACCGACGAAACGGTGGTGCCAGCCGCAATGCGCTTGGGATAGCGGATCAACAACGGCGTGCGCTGCTCGGCACTAAACAGGCTGTGGGGGTGAAAGAAGTTGCCGTCTTCCTCAAACTCCTTGTGCTCGGCGAAGCTCTCTCCGTGATCGCCGGTGATCGCCACCACCGTCGAGCTGGTCAAACCCATGCTGTCGAGGGCGGCGAACAGACGAGCGAGTTGCGTGTCGAGGTAGGTGATCTCGCCTTGATATAAGGAGAGCAACTTCAGCGTGTCGGCACTGTTGGGGTGCAGCGTGTTGTTTTCGATCGCCTGCACGAACGGCATCCCGCCGTTCATCGTGCCTGTGTAATTCGCGTCGTACAGGGAGTTGAAACCGGAAGGCGGCTCATAGGGGTAGTGGGGGTCAAAGTAGTGCAGCCACATAAAAAAGGGTTGCGAGCCAAAGGCAGAGAGTTGGGCGATGGCGGCATCGGTGGTCACATCGCCGCGTCCCTTGGCGGAGGTCTCCACACTTTGGTTGAGGCCGGTGATCTTGTTGGCCATATTCGGCAAGTAGAGATACTGCTCGGCCACCCGATAGCGTGCAGCAGCCTGAGAAACCACAGGGTTGGACAGCATCGTCGGCCCACCCAGCGTGAGGTCTCGATACACCTGGAAGCCGCGCTCGAAGCCGCTGTACTGCGGGTCGAAACTCACCCAACTGTACAGACCTGCCGTTGTGTAGCCCGCCTGGGTAAACACTGTCGCGAGCGTATCCAAGTTGGTGGGCAAGTGATCGACCATATGGACGCGCACGCCGTCGCTGGACGGATACATGCCGGTGAAGATGGAGGCGTGCGAGGGGTTGGTCTGTGGTTGCTGCACCTGGTTTTGGGTAAACATGGCCCCCTGGCTAGCGAAACGGTCTAGCGCAGGGGTTTGTACGAACGGGTGCCCATAGCAGCCCAACTGGTCAGCACGCAGGGTATCGATCGTAATAAGCAACACGTTGGGCGGGTTGTCACTCCCCAGTACAGGTACTTCAGCCACGCTGTTCTGGGCTGGGCGCCGGGGCGAGAGGGAAAGACCGGTGAGCTTGAGTCCGGCGACGCTCAGCACGCCCAATGCCGTGACGGACATGGCTGCCTGCCGCAGGAAGTCCCGCCGCGTATTGGAGTGGTGCTCGTTCGTCGCGACGGCTTGCGATGGAATGGGTGACGCGCTCAGGCGGCGCTGCACGGCGCCATCTGGCAGATCGCGGCTGCCTACCCGGCACAACGTGGCATAGGCGGCTCGGGCAGCGCTGATCAGGATTCCTACCAGCGCACCGGCAACAGCGCCGAACCCGCCGTCAATAGCGAAAGCATAGGGGAAGAGGCTCGGCAAAAAGCCTGCGCCCCGGACAAACAGGGCGAGGTGGACGACTTCCCAGGCACCAGCGAGTATGCCCAGCAGCAACCCTGCTAGGGCCCCCGCCGTAACCGTTTTTTTCATGGCTTCGAATTCCGATGTTCCTTTGGTGCCGCCAGTTTGCAGGCATCACAACAACGAGCATGCGCTCTCGCAGTGACTATGGCATACGAGTGTAGGAAATACCTCACAGATTGACTAGAGTTTGTGCAATTTGCTCGATTGAGCCAGTCCTATGCGTCGAATCAGGCAGTTGCAAATCAAGTCAAAATAGGCGAAATTGTTAAGACAGAAAATTGATGCCGGGGCGTCAGCATATCCGCGTTCGCCCGGCTTCGTTGTCACCTTTTGGGCAGAGCACAGAGAGGGCCGTGGCTAAACGGCGTATGGCTGAATCCACGTCTCGATCCGCCACGACTGCTGACAAGCGCAGGCGTGCGTCCTCACTAGGTCCCATCAGGTACACGCGCCGGCGTCTGCTAGCCACGATGCTCCCAACGTTGGGCGTGCTGTCTTTGCTGGCGGCGTGTTCTGACTTTGGAGGTGGCTCGGGTTCTACCCAAGCGTCCGAGGCGACGGCAACTGCGCAAACCACCGCGACGATGTCGGAATCAGTGACGACCACATCCACAGCGACCGCCGCGTCGGTCCTCCAGCAAGTGCGCCGCCGTTCGCCGAAAAGCAAGCGTGCTAACGTGATTCTGATCACCATCGACACGCTGCGGGCCGACCAATTGTTGCCCTATACAGCTTCGTCGAAGGTCAGCACGCCCGTGCTCAATAGCCTCGCCAAACAGAGCGTCCGCTTCGATTGGCACATGGTGCATCAACCCCAGACGGTGCCATCGCACGGGTCGATCCTGACGGCGATGTACCCGACGAGCAACGGACTACGCCGCCAGATGACTGACACCCTTCCCAACGACATCGAGACGGCCGGCACGGTCTTTATGCAGCACGGGTACCACACTGCGGCGCTGTTTAGTTGCGCCGCGCTGGCGCAGCGGCACACCAACTTTCAGCCCGGATTCCACAGTTATGTCGACTTAACGGCCAATTTGCACCCCAATCCTCCCGGCGCCATGCTCAAGAGCACTGCCGACCGCACTACGCGCGCCGCTATCTCCGAACTGCAAGTGCTATCACGCGAGCCTTTTTTCATGTGGCTGCACTATATTGATCCCCATTGCCCCTACGTGCCGCCGGCGCCTTACGACGATCGCTATGACCCCGAATATAAAGGGTCGCTCAACGGTGGGTGGGGGACCGTCGTGGGCATCCTGTCGGGCAAAATCCATCCGCGGGGCCCAGATCTCGATCACTTGAAGGCATTGTACCAAGGCGAGATCAGCTACGTCGATGGTCAGTTGCAACTCCTCCTTTCGGCCATTGAGCGCCTCGGTTTGACCTACAACACCGCGCTCGCCATCACATCGGACCACGGCGAGAGCTTCGCTGAGCACAAAGACTTCTTTACGAGCGAAGGGATTTATCACCCGTTCAGTCTGTACAACTCCGAGACGCACGTGCCCTTCTACTTGCACTTCCCGGGGACGTTGCCGCAGGATAAATCGGTGCCCTACCCCACCGGCTCGGTAGATGTGTTGCCGACTCTGTTGGACCTGGCGGGTCTGCCACCACTCGCGCAGGCGCAAGGCGCAAGCTTGTTGCCGCTCATCGACGGGAAGGCCCCCAGCGAAACGCCTTTTGTCTACGCAGCTATGGACAACACGGTGTTTACCTCGGTGACGACCACCGGTTGGAAACTTATTCGCAACAATGCCACCAGGCAGTTTCACCTATTCGACTTGAAGACGGACCCTAATGAGGTCACGGACGTGCAGCACAGCAACACGGCGATCTTCAACGCGCTGTCCAGCCAGCTCACCTCCTGGATGGTGTCGCAGCGGTTGCTGTGACTCACCGACCGGTGGCCTGACGATCTCCCCACCCGCTGGTATGCTGGCGGCGCGGCGCCTACCCGGCGTGGCGCACCGGTTGCAGCCGGATTGAGACTATGGACGCCGCCACCAAAACTGCTGACGCCGCGCTGCTGGCGCCGCGCCAACGCGCGGTCGCCCTCCTCGTCGGGCTGCTGGTGGCGAGTGCTCTGCTGGTGGTCCTCGCCAGCGCGCTGGTGGCCGCCAATCCAGTCCACATTGTGATCACCGGTAGCAACCGTACGCTCATCGTCGCCGTCGATGGGCATCAGCAGACGTTTCAACTGTCCCAGCCGTTGACCACGATCGTGCTGCCAGCCTACGACCCGCTCAAACATGAATATCTGGCTGATGGGTCCGACTCCACCAATACC
>JANWJO010000023.1 GCA_025449435.1 Chloroflexota bacterium
AGTTGCTGGAAGTCGCCACCAAATATGACTTGCTGATCATCGAAGACGACTGCTACGCCGACGTGCGCTACGCCACGACACGCATCCCAGATTCGCTGTACGCCATGGCCGAACCGGGGCGCGTCATCTATATCGGCTCGTTTTCCAAGATCTTGGGGCCCGGCGTTCGCCTCGGCTACGTGATCGCCAGCCCGGAGCAGCTGGCCTTGCTCATGCGCTACAAGATCGACGGCGGAACGAGCAACCTCTCCGCCATGAGCGTGGCGGAGTATTTCCGCGAGCACCTCTGGTCGCACGTTGATGAGGGCACCACGGTGCTCAAGAGCAAGCTCAACACGCTGATGACGGCATTAGAGCGCAACCTCAGCGGCAAGGGCATCTCCTGGACTAATCCCGAAGGCGGGCTATTCACGTGGTTGCAGCTACCGGCCAGCGTGGATGTGGCGCGGCTACGTGAGCTGGCCGTTGAAGCCGGCATTCAATACGCTTCTGGGCAGTCCTTCGACGTGCAGGATCGCCCAGTCCCTTACATCCGGCTCGCCTTTGGCTATATCGACGAGAAGCTGATTACGCCGGGCATCGAGGCGTTAGCCCGCTGCCTGGCGCAAGCCGGGCTTGTTTAGGGGCGCACCAGCGCCCGGTTATTGATCGATCACCGACCCGTCCACGTGCAGGCGCGTGTGTACCGGTCGCTCCTTGTATGGATGCTTCTTAGCGGCGTCGGGAGCTAACTCGACGCCGATGCCAGGCGCGTCGGAGATCACCAAGAAGCCGGCTTCCAGCTTGGGTGGAGCGATCACAATCTCGCTCTTGGGCGGCTCGTTCTCGCCCAGCGGATACTCCTGCAAAGCAAAGTTGGGTACCGAAGCCGCAATTTGCAGACATGCCGCCGTGCTGACCGGACTGAGTGGGTTGTGCGGCACCACGCCCACGTGATGGGCCTCGGCCAGTGCGGCGATCTTCTTGGTGTGGGTGATGCCACCGGCCATACACACGTCTGGCCGCACATACTGCACGGCTCCCCGAGCCAGCAGCATGCTGAACTCGAAGATGGTGTGGATGCGTTCGCCGGTCGCGATGGGAATGTGGATGTTCTGCGCCACGAGCCCCATCGCGTCAAAGTTGTCAGGCAGGATGGGGTCCTCGTAGAAAAATGGCAAGAACGGTTCGATGCCCCGAGCCAGCACCACGGCCTCGTGTGGTGTTAGGCGGCGATGGATCTCGATGCACAAGTCCACGTCATTGCCTACTGCCTCGCGGTACCGCCGGACCGTCTCGATGGCATCGTGCATCTTGGCGGCGTGTGTCTTAAAGAACGGCACGTCGTACGGCTCGTCTAAGAATGGGGTCAGGTGTCCGATGGCGGTGAAGCCGCGCTCCTTAGCGTCGATGCAACCCTGCACCAATTGATCTGCCGTCCGGCCAAACACGTGGTAGTACACACGCGCCTTGTTGCGCACCTTGCCACCCAACAGTTGATAGACCGGCACACCGAAGTGCTTGCCGGCGATGTCCCACAACGCGATGTCGATGGCGCTGATCGCACCCATGATCGCCGCTCCCCGGAAGTGGCTGGAGCGATACATGAATTGCCAGTGGTGCTCGATGAGTAGCGGGTCCTTCCCCAGCAGGTAAGCGCCAAACTTCTCAGCTGCCTTCGCCGACGCCTCCAGGTAGCCCCAACTGCCTGATTCCCCGAGGCCAGTAATGCCGCTGTCGGTCCTCACTTGCACAAACAAGTAGCGGTCGATGAGCAATGGCTCAACGCTGGTGATGCGCACGCTAATCGGGTCCCTTCTCGGCTGTCATCTGATGAACACCGAGAATGACGATATGCGCCGCATCGGGTGCTGTAAAGCCTTGCTGCTACTTGCGCTGGCGCGAGCGTGTTTCCGCTTCTGCCCGACGATTCAGCCAGATGCCAATGAAGCCTAGTATCGACCCGCCGATAAGCGTCCACACCTCAAGGCCAACTACATCATTGGTGAAGTCGTAAGGCACCAGCGGGCTCGCCAGCACGATAAACACGGTAACGGTGCACAGCACTACCATGCCAAAATCGCCGAGCGCACGCCGGAACACAGCTCGCCGTATGTCGCGCTGTTCCACCTGATTCTTAGCTTTCTACCGCGGCAGCGATCACGTTGCGCACCATCGGACCAGCCACGACGGGGGCGTCGCTGCCGTCTTCGAGCAGTGCGATAACTGCCAGTTTTGGTGCGTCGCTGGGCGCAAATGCGGCTACCCACGCATTGCTCGATGTCCCCGGAGAGGTGCTGTTGCCCGTCAGTCCAGAGGCAGCGGTCGCCAACCCGCCGAACGCCTGCGACAACCGACCCGGTGGCGTATTGATCGCCGCGCGCATCCCACTGCGAATAATGTCCAGCTGGCTGCCGTCAATCGGCAGGCGGGACCGCTCCTTAGGTGGTTGTGGCGTAGATACGCCGTCCGGACCCGACACGGTATCCACCAGACGTGGTTCCCACAGCGTGCCTCCATTGGCGATGGCCGCCGTGTAGGTCAAAACCTGCAGCGCCGTCGCCTGGACAAGCCCTTGACCAGCCGCCAGTGCAATTGCATCGCCTGTATTCCACGACTGGCCAAAGGTCTTCTGTTTCCAATCTGGGCTGGGCACGATCCCCTTGACAGTGTCCAGCCCAACCGTCGCTGGAGCAAACCCCAAGCCAAACGCTTGTGCAGCGGCGGTGATCCCGCCGGGATCGGCGACGTCGGCTAGATGGCCCAGTGTAAACATCGCGACATCACAACCCTGCGCCAGCGCGTCGCTCAAAGACAGCCGGCCGTGTCCGCTCTTTTTCCAACACGACCACGAGGTGTTGTTCAAGGTGTAGGTGCCCGTGCAGTCGATCACCATGTCGGGCATTGCGACGTGCTGGGTGAGGGCCGCAGAAACAGTCACGGGAAAAAAAGTACCTCCCGGCGGTGCAACGTCGCTGGCCGCACGGCTGACCAATGGCCTGGACCCACTGTTGAACAACGCCAGGGCGTCTGCTTCCGGCATACCCAGGATGAAGCTGTTGGGGTCAAAGGAGGGGCTGCTCGCCAAGGCTAACAGCGAACCGTCAGCAACATCCATCACCGCGATGCACCCTGGATGGGTGCCCAGTTGTTGCTCGCACGCCCGCTGCACGGCACTGCTAATCGTCAAGGTGACCGTTCCAGCGGTCTCCGCTGGCCGTTGGGCCACCGTAGACACTGTTTCGAGTTGATCGGTCGTGATCAGGAGCTGGCCGCCGCGTCTCCCGGCGAGCTGGCTCTCCGCCCACAGCTCGATACCCGACCGCCCGATATAGTCACCTAGCCGGTAACCCTTGATGCTCAAGGTTTGCAGGTCCGTGGTGGTTGCCGGCGACACGTAGCCGATGACCTGGGCCGCTAGCTTCCCCTGGGGATAGGTGCGGTCGTCCTCATCCAGTACATACACACCTGGTAGCGCCGCTAGCTTGTCACGGATGGGTGCGATGCTAGCGACCGTCATGAGCTTGATTGTGACCCGTGCATCGGCTTGCGACTGCACGTAGCGTTGCTTAATGACGGGCGCCGGCATCTGCAACAACGTACTCAGCTGAGCCAGCGTGCTGGGTTCGTCTGTTAACTTCCCTGGAATCAGAAACACACGCGTCACTTTGCCAGTCGTCGCTAATGCCTGGTGGTCACGATCATGAATAGCGCCACGCGGCGTATCAGCAGGCAGCATGTGTACCAGGTTCGTGCCTGACAGTTGCGAAAAGATCAGCGACGGCGTCCATTGCACACGCCAGATATTGTCCTGCCCCTCGACCACCAGCGTCATAGTGTTTTGTTGAGTAATCGTTCCCACCAGGATCGTGTCGAACACGACGGTGAAATGTTGGAGGTTTGCTGTGATGCGCTGGCCTGGGTCCAGATCCGTGGTGATCGTTGAGATCGTCGCTTGAATCCGAATAGCGATGAAGCGTTGCACAAAGTCATCGCGCGCAATGAGCTGTTGAGACGCCGTCGAGATGAGATCATACATCCCGGAGTAGTCAAATACCGTCCAGCGTTGCAAGTAAGCGAGCGCAATTTCACCCGGCACGTTTCCTGGTGTTGGAAACGGCGTCGGCGTTGGCACCGTCGCCGTGCTTGTCCCATCCGCCGTGATGGAGTTTATGGATCGTGCTGTGGTACTTGATGCCGTCGCGTCTGAGGCTGAGGGTGGAGTCGCCATCATCTGGCAGGCCGAAAGTGCTAGCGAACCTACGGCCAGCGTGGCGCTGCGCACGAACGCCCGGCGTGTGAGCTGGTCACGGAACGCACCGCGCACGCTTTCGCTCTCCTGATCAGCCGCCTTCTCTAGGGTACCAGCAGCGGCTTTTCATTCGTCTTTCCTGCTCCCTACCCCGGCGACCGGGACGGCGTTGGGGGTGGAGGTGCGCTCTTAATCCACCCGTCCTCCCCAGAGGGGATTTGTTCGAGATCAACGAGACTGCTATGCTCATGTTGCTCCAAGAAGGGCGGTGCAGCGATGGCTCCCGGATCCATATCACCTGAAACTGCCGAGTTCGTCGTACTCAGCTTTGAGGGGCCGGATCGCTACTCGCTGGCCGGTGGGCTGGGGACGCGCGTGACCGAGCTGGCCGGTGCACTCGCCCAGCAGGGATACCGCACCCACTTGTTCTTCGTCGGCGATCCGAGCTTTCCTGGCCAGGAAACGCACGAGAACGGGTTGCTGGTCTACCATCGCTGGTGCCAGTGGCTCAGCTCCCATTTCCGAAATGGCGTATATGACGGCGAGGAGGCCAAGCTCGAGGACTATGGGCACAGCGTCCCGTCCTTCGTCACACGCGAAATTGTTCGCCCCGCCGCGGAGCAAGGGCGGGTGGTCGTCGTACTGGCCGAGGAATGGCACACTGCCAACGCCACCATGCGATTGAGCGACAGCTTGTACGCCGAAGGTCTCCGGCAACACGTCGTGATCTTCTGGAACGCCAACAACTTGTATGGCTTTGGGCGGATCAACTGGGGCAGGTTGGGCTTCACCGCCACTCTCACAACGGTCAGCCGGTACATGAAGCACCTTATGTGGGGCTACGGCGTCAACCCGCTGGTCATCCCCAACGGCATCCCGGGTCGGCTGCTCGAGCCCATCGATGAAGCCATGGCGGCTCGCGTGCGCGCCTTGTACCCAGGCACGACCTTACTCTTCAAGATCGGGCGGTTTGCCCCGGACAAACGCTGGATTATGGCGATCGAAGCGGCGGCGCGCCTGAAGGAACGTGGGTACAGCATAGCTTTCCCACTGCGCGGCGGCATCGAACCCCACGGCAGCGAGGTGCTAGGCTATGCGCACAGTCGTGGGCTGCGCGTCATCGATGTCGAGTCCGCCGATAGAGGGGTGTCGGCTTCCTTTGCCGCGCTCAGTGAGGTTGCCGGCAAAGGCGACGTGTACAACATTCGCTTCTTTGTGCCAGAGTCAGTGTCGAGGGCGCTGTTCAGGGCCGCCGATGGCGTCCTGGCCAACAGTGGGCACGAACCGTTTGGCCTCGTTGGCTTGGAGGCTATGGCTGCCGGAGGACTCGTTTTCACTGGCGCCTCCGGCGAAGACTACGCGGTGTCGATGTCCAACTGTGTGGTCGTAGAAACCGATGACGCTGAAGAGGTCGCTGCCAACTTGATCTACCTGCATGCGCATCCAGACCTGGCCGCGCGCATGCGCGTTGCGGCACGTGCCACGGCTGCGCGCTTTACCTGGGACGAAGTGATTGCCAATCTCGTCAGTAAGATTGAGTACGTGGGCCACGCCAATGGCGTGCTCGCTCCGGGATCAGCCTAATGGTCGGGCGTCCATTCAGCGCAGTAAGGTAGAGCAGTGAAGTTGCTCACCCGGCTGTTTGGTTGGTCGCGCCAGTCCGTCGCGGAGTCCGACGATAGCGGCGTGTACATCTACGTCCAGTGTTCAGGTACGGGCCGCAAGCCGTGCGGTGAAGCGTTGCGCGTTCGCATCAACACCAACTGCGATCTCGAAGAAGTGTACGCAGAGGGCGATGAAGACCTCATCAAGGGGTACACGTGCCACAAGGACGTGCTCGGTACGCGTTGCCAGCGCATGCTGCATATCACCGTGAACTACGACGCCTTGCGTCATGAGGTCGATCGTGCGGTGGATGGCGGTGCCTTCATCGCACCGGACGATTGGTTGCGGTTGCAAGGGCAGCTCGACCCTAGCGGACAACGGCTGCCCTGAAGGGACCAATATGGCGCTTATCGAACGCTTTGCACGCGGCGTGGTGGAGACACTGGGTAAAGACGACTTTCGCCGCATCATGAACGAAACGCTCGATCACATGCTCAACAGTATGTCGAAGCGCGACCGTCTAAGGTTCTGTGAGGACCTCGTCGATCACAGCGTCGAGCAAATGCTCACGGGGCTTTCCAACGAAGAGAAGATGGCTTTGTTTCAGTCGATGCTGCCACGCATCTTGCAGCACTTCCCCGCTGAGGAACTCGCCACTATGGCTGCCAAGCCAACTCCGCCGCCATCATCCTGACGTACCCGGAACTGGGCATCGCCTATTCTGGGCCGCTGGTTTCTGGCTCACTAGTCTGGTGGAGGTCGCGCCAGGCATCGTGATAGGTACGATCATGCTGTGGCGGCTGAGACATAGGACGGGCGCCCAGGAACTCATCGACGCTCGTTTGTGCTTCAATCTCCAACAGCGCGTCCATCACCTTGTCGGCTAGCGACCGCGAAAACTCATTGTTGAAGCTATCCCGTATGCCGTTCAAGATGCGGTAACACTGCCGCCGCGACAGTTCTAGTGGCGCGCAGCGACTGTGACGATCGTCTGGTTCGTCGCGCAACGCCACGCGCAACAAGTTGCGCACTTTGTACGACAGCTCATCCGACGGATCAAGAATCATCCGGTCGAACAAGATGCGACTCTCCAGCTTGGAAATGGCGATGACAGTCGCGTGGTCGGTTCCGGTCATTTCTGTCTGCCCTTGCTGGTGCTCACTGCGCTGCGCGGTGTGGAGATAGGTCGGTGCTCCTGCCTATCCTCCACGGTCTCTCCGTTAGGATCCAATGGGCGCCTGCTACAGTCATCCTATGTTGTGTAACCTCGTAGGCGAGTGTACCCGCCCGCGCTTGTTCCTAGCGTACACAGTGTGAGTTAAGGATAACAAGTTGTTCACCCGATTGAGCCGGGGGGTTCCTAGTGAGCCTGACCCATTTCTGCGAGAGATATTCACCCGATTCCCGTTTACCAGCGAAGCTCAGCGCTTTTTGGCCCACGATATTCACTTTATGGTACGTGACCGGCAGGCAATAACCGGAGGAGGCTTCTGGCACCCAGACCGACAACTGGTCGAGTTGTTCACGGTCCAGTATGAGGCGGCCATCCATGAACTGGCACACGCCTGGTGGCATCCACGCCGGCTCGTCGACAACGCAGCAGTCAACCTCATGGTGGCCGTGGTCCACTTGAGCGCAGAACAAGACCCTGCCTTTCGTATCACCGCTACCCTCGCGCATCACTACGTCTACGGCATCACGTCGCAACGAGATACCAATAGCCCCACTGGCTTCTGGCGTGGCATGCTGGCCGATGGGAATGATTGGGAGATGTTTGCCGGCTTATCGTCTGGCTGCATGGCCGATATCAGGCTGCTGCCTCCATACGTCCGCGAGCACTTTGCAGGTTTGTTTCAGTTATTGCCGGCCAGCAGTCCCTCACCTCTTGCCGGTGCGCCTCACCGGTAGCCTCCTCCACTGGCGCGATGCTCGGGCGCCGTCGCTGGAAGGGAACAGGTATACTGCCAGCGATTGGTTCGCATGGGTGCGAGCGGCGACAGTCGTATTGACACGGTGGCTGCGCTGACATCGGCGCGCCCGTTTGGCGGCCGTTTGACGCCGCTCAGCGGGAAGGACATCCCATATGCTTGCACTTCGAGGAGTCTCGATAACTTTTGGCAGCCGGACGCTGTTTTCACAGCTTGACCTGGCTATTCAAGCGCGCGATCGTATCGGCTTGGTCGGCCCCAACGGTGCGGGCAAGTCGACCATTCTGTCCCTCCTGTCGGGAGATCTGGAACCCGATACGGGGTTTGTCGAGCGTATTGGCAATGCCCGCATCGGTGTACTCAACCAGGAAGCGCCCTGCCAGATCGACCGCACCGTCCTCGACGAGGCGACTAGCGGCGCCGGACCCTATGCCGATGTGCGCGATGCATTGGCGGCTATCACCGAGGACTTGGGGAATGCTGCAAGTGATGACCCAAACCTCGCCGCGTTGATCGAGAAGCGCTCAGACATCGAGGAAGAGTTCGAGCGGCTTGGTGGTGAGCGCACCGTGGCCGAGGCCAAGCGCGTGCTGGCGGGGCTTGGCTTCGTGGACGAAGATTACTTGCGCCGGACACAAGAGCTGTCCGGTGGATGGCGCGTTCGCTTGGCCCTGGCGCGTTTGCTCGTGACCGTGCCGGATGTGCTGTTGCTCGACGAGCCAACCAATCACCTGGATCTCGCCGCGCTGGAATGGCTGGAAACCGAGCTGTCGGTTTATCGCGGCGCCCTCGTCGTCGTGTCCCACGACCGGACTTTTCTCGACAAGGCGACCAACGAGACCGTTGAGGTTGAGGCCGGCACCGTCACACCGTACGCTGGCAACTACAGTGCCTACGTCAAGGAGCGCGAACGGCGTTTGCGTACCGCGGAGGCTACCGCCAAGCGCCGCGAGCAAGAGATGGCCAAGGCACGGCAGTTCATCCAGCGCTTCCGCGCCCAGACCGCATGGGCGAGCCAGGTCAAGAGTCGCGAGAAGATGCTGTCCCGGCTCGAACAGGAAGCCGCCAAGGACGCGTCTAGCGCCCCTGCACGCCGGCGGCAGGTCACCTTCCGTTTTCCACCGGCGGCGCACGCTACGCGGATCGCCTGCGAGATGGTCAATGTTGCCAAGCACTACGGCGAGCGCAGCATCATTGACAACCTGTCGCTGGTTATCGAGCGCAGCGAACGCATCTCACTGGTGGGGCCGAACGGAAGTGGCAAGTCAACACTGTTGCGTTTGCTGGCGGGTATCGAGCAACCTGACGGTGGAACGCTCACGCTCGGTCCCCAATCGCTGGTCGCCTATTTTGCGCAACATCAAGCGGACGTCCTCAACACCGAGCGCACCGTGCTCGAAGAAGCGTCGGCCGACGCTCCTAGCGGCACTCCCAACGAGCGCGTACGCGAGGCCCTTGGCCGTATGCTTTTCCGCAGCGACAAGATGGCCACGCTGGTTGGGTCTCTGTCTGGTGGAGAACGAGCTCGGCTGGCCCTGGCCAAGTTGCTTTTACAACCTGCCAACATCCTATTGCTCGATGAGCCCACCAACCACCTCGACATCCCGTCCAAGGAAGCCCTGGAAGCGGCGTTGACAGGCTATGACGGCGCCATCGTAGTTGCTAGCCACGATCGCTACTTCTTAGAACGGCTCAACACCACCAAGCTGGTGGAAATGGCAGTCAACGGCCAGCCCGCGGTCGTACGGCTCGGGACCTACGCCGATTGGCGTGAGTTACAAGCACGTATCGAGGAAACCGAGCGGGCCGCCCGGCAGTCGGAGTTGCAACGTCAGCAACTGGAGGCCGATGTCCAATCGGCGGCGCGCGACGAGATTACCCGGTTGCAAACCAAGCGAGATCACATTGCCACCAGACTGGCCGATCCCGGCGCTTTCAAAGAAGACGGCGCATGGGGCGACTTGCTCGAAGAGTACCAAGCAGTCGACGCACGGCTCACCAATTTGCTCAACCGCTGGCATGCGCCGGCGCCGTCAGGGCGAACCGGTGAACTCGTGACCGCTGGCGACTAGCGCTCGCCCATGACGACGCTACCAGCGTGGGCTGCGGCGTTTCGCCCACCGCTCATTGCCCTTGCTCCCATGGATGGCGTCACCGACGCTGTGTTCCGCGAGTTGTGCTACCGACTTGGCGCTGAGTTCACCGTCTCCGAGTTCGCGCCGGCCGCCGGCTTGTCGGCGTCACCCGCTAAGCTGATGCGCAGTATCGGCGCGCGCCACGGCACCAAACCGTTCCTGATTCAACTGTATGGCAAGGATCCACTCGACTTCGCCCGAGCGGCTCGTCTCATCACCAACCACCTCCCGTGTTCCGGCATTGATGTGAACATGGGGTGCCCAGCCGATCAGGTGGTGGCACATAGCCACGGTAGCGCTCTCATGAAGGAGCCGGAACTCGGTGGCGACATTGTGTCGACGCTGTGCGCAGCCACACGCCTGCCCATTAGCGTGAAGATGCGCGCGGGGTGGGACACCATGAATGCGCCCGAAGTGGCGCAGGTCATGGAGCGTGCCGGCGCTTCACTCATCACCATTCATGGCCGCACCAGGACCCAGCGCTTCACCGGTATCGCCTCACTTGAGGCCATCACGGCCACCAAGCAAGCCGTCCACATCCCTGTGATCGGTAACGGCGACGTGCGTGACGTCGCCTCGGCCATCCATATGCTGGAGACCACCGGGGTCGACGGCATCATGATCGGTCGTGGCGCTGAAGGCAACCCCTGGTTGTTCAGCGAATTGCGCCAGGCGCTCAAAGGCGAATGGCTCCCTGGTTGGGATGGCGTGTCCCTGCCAGCATTGGTGCGCGAGCACGCGCGCATTGCTGTCGAGGTCTACGGCCCGGAACGACATACCTTCATGCCGCTACGCAAACATTTTATCTGGTACACGCGCGGCATCGCGGGCAAGGATAAGTTGCGCGTGCAAGCGCAGCAGGTGTCGTCGCTCGCCGACGTGGAAGCCTGGGCGACCGCACTCGAAGTGGCGATCGACGCCAGCAGGGCTGTCCCGTTCGAGTCCTCAACTGCGGTGGAATTGCCGGCTGCCTAAGTAGCCTTAGACCCCTCCCGCTAGCGCTTGTTGTTACCCACATCATTGCTGGTCGCTTGTCTGGCGAGCGAGGCACGACCCCGCGCGGGTGCCCCCAAGGGGCATGCACCCGTTTCCCTCCGGGCGAGGAGGATGAAACTTGCAGATAGGGCGGCGAACGGGCGCAGCCAGAATCCCCCTGTAGTCCCCCTGGCGGGAGGGACTGGCCACCGAAAGTGGGCGCACGATTCGGTGAACAGGCACGACATGCACGGCCAGCGCAATATGTGCGTCCCGGCCAGGGGGGATTACAGGGGGATTCTGCTTACGTTCTCAGAGGCGGGGAGCAGCCTCTTGATGGCAACTTGGGCCCCTCGTCACACGTCAACGGCAGTCACCCATACTGTGGGCTCTACCTTCGATCCAGAAGCTGCCCGCGTATGCTCCGGCAGGAGGTTCGCTGGCCCATGCACGTGCTCTCACCGACAACGTCAATTCATCGGCGGCAGCCGTTCATGCTGGTCGTCTTCGTCGCGGTTGCAGCCGGACTCATCGCGCGCCTGTACTACTGGCAAGTAGTACCTGATCACCCACTCGCTAACGTCGCCGCCTCTGAACACATGCAAACGATCGATGTGATGGCGCCACGTGGCCGGATCTTGGACTCGGAGGGTGTACCACTCGCCACCAATGTGACCTATTACCTGGTGTACGCCTTGCCACGACAAGTTACCGATCCGGTTCTCGACGCCCAACGCTTGGCGCCCATCCTCGGTGCCTCAACGGAGTCACTCGTTGCAGCTATGCAGTCGCCCAAACTGACCTACGTAGTGCTCGCGCGCAAGATGCCACCACAAGCCAGAGACCAGATTGAGCAGTTGTCGCTCAGGGGAATCGGCACCGAGCCGGATCCAACGCGTATCTATCCCGCCGGCACGCTCGCCAGCCAGGTGCTCGGCTTCACCGATTACAGTGGAGCTGGCCGCTACGGCGTCGAACAGTACTACAACCGGCAACTCAGCGGCACCAATGGCGTCGCGGTGGTGCAGAAGGATGGCCTTGGTAACACCATTGGCCAGGAGGCGAGCGGCGATAAGCCAGCCGTGGCCGGCGACGACCTGCACCTGACCATCGACTCTGCCATTCAATATGATGTTGAGCAGGAGCTCGCTGCCGGTGTGGCGCGCTATGGCGCTGAGTCTGGCACCATCGTCGTGATGGACCCCAAAACAGGCGCTATCCTCGCCATGGCAAACTACCCAACCTACAATCCCAACGACTTCATGCACGCGCCGTTGAGTAGCTTCGTCAACGCCGCTATTTCAACCCCGTTCGAGCCCGGGTCCACGTTCAAGATCGTGACGATGGCGGGGGGGCTGCAGGCCGGCGCGATCACGCCGGAGACGACGGTGGTCGATCCGGGTTTCCTCAAAGGGAATGGCTACGTCATCAATGACTGGGATCGCAAACCGCACGGGACCGTCACCATGCGCTACGTGCTCGACCACTCGCTGAACGTAGGTGCGGCCTTTGCCGTGGACCGGCTCGGCTCGACTGCGTTCTACGCTACGGTACGTGGCTTTCACTTTGGTCAGCTCACCGGTATCGACCTGGAAAGTGAGTCACCGGGGCTGATCTTGACCAGTCAGGACAAAGGCTGGTATCCAGTAGACATGTTGTTCAACTCGTTCGGCCAGGGACTGACGGCGACCGCGCTGCAGGTGACGGCTGCCGTGGCTGCCGTCGCCAATGGCGGCACAATGGTCCGCCCTTACGTTGTCCAGCAGGTCGACACCGCGCAGGGGCCGCAGATCACGCAGACGCAAGTCACCGGCCACCCTATCAATGCAGCCACCGATGCCGTCTTGAACAATATGCTGGAGGAAGTACCGCGCATCGGCGAAGGTACCGAAGCACGCATTCCCGGCTACACCATTGCCGGCAAGACGGGCACCGCACAGGTGGCTCAGAATGGCACCTATCTGGAAGACGTGACCATTGCGTCGTTTGTTGGCTATGCACCAGCCGACCATCCAGCCTTTGTCATGTACATCAGCCTCTATCACCCGCTCACCTCGCAATACGGCGCTGACACGGCAGCTCCGATGTTTGGCGAGCTTGGCCAGAAGATTCTCGTTCACCTCGGCGTACCACCTGAGCAAGCTGTTCCTACAGTGGCCCCGCTGCCGGGCTCGGTAACTCCGGCTGCCCCTGCTGCGGGCAGAAGTACCGCGAGCCAGCCGATCGCTTCAGCGCAGACGGCGCCGGCCGCCAGCACTCGCGGACCGGTGCCCACCCGGCACCCGTAGGGAGACAACATGAACTCAGAGGTGGAGACCGGCGCACCCGCTGTGAGCTTCTCCGCCAAAGATGCGCCGTTGCGTCGGGATGTACGCGTACTTGGCGAGGTGCTGGGCACTGTGTTGCGCGAGCAAGCGGCTCCTGCCGTGTATGCCACTGTCGAGGAAATACGCGACCAGTGTAAGCGGCTGCGCGCTGACTATACCGAAGGACTTGACGCCGAGCTGCAGCAAACGCTTGAACGTTTGTCGTTACCCATGACCATCGATATCGCCCGCGCGTTCGCCCTCTACTTCCAGTTGGTAAATCTGGCTGAGCAGCACCATCGCACGCGCAGACGGCGTGCTCACCGCATGGTCGCCGGCGAGCCACCACAGCGCGGCTCTATCGAAGACTTGGTATCGCGTCTGGCTCGTTCACACGTGCCCTATCAGGACGTGGTTGACCGGTTGCAGCGCGTCCATGTGTCACTTGTCCTCACTGCGCATCCCACCGAGGCTACGCGACTGTCCATTCTGCGCAAACAGCGCCGCATCGCCGATCTGTTGAACGAACTCGACGTGCGCCGGCTCACCAGTCCAGAGCGCGTCGACCTGATGACTGAACTGGCCGGCCTGGTGTCCGTGCTGTGGGCAACGAACGACGTCCGCGCTCGCCGGCCGGAAGTGGCCGATGAGGTGCGCACTGCGTTGTTCTACTTCGAGGACGTGTTCTTCGAGGCCATTCCTCGCCTACACGCCGAGATCGAACGTTGCCTACAAACCCACTATCCGGAAGCGCACGTCGACGTGCCAACAGTCGTTCGCTTTGGCTCTTGGGTCGGCGGCGATCGTGATGGCAACCCAAATGTGACTGCCGCGGTCAGCCGTGCAACGTTTCTGAGGCATCGCGCCGTGGTGCTGCTCAGCTATGAACAGCAGGTCTCCCGGCTGGCGGAGTATTGCAGCCAATCCGAGCGTTTTGTAGAGATCTCGCGACGCTTGCGCAACTCGATCGCCACTGATGCGCATGACGTGCCTCAGGCCTCGCCCGCCGTTATCGACAGAAACCCCGGTGAGCTCTTCCGTCAAAAGTTCCTCTTTATGGCAGAACGCCTGCGGCTAAGTCGCCTGGCGGCTGAAGGACTCACACTGACCAAGCAGGAAGCAAGCGCCCAATATACTTCCCCGCAGGCCTTCAAAAACGACTTGCAAGAACTGGACCGAGCGTTGCGGGTAGCCGGTCAGCGCCGGTTGGCTGATGGACCGTTGCGTGGCCTTCGCCGCCAGGCCGACTGCTTTGGCTTTCACCTCGCCAAGATCGACTTCCGGCAAGATAGTTCGCGCCACACCAGTGCGCTGCATGAGTTGTTCGGACACGCTGGCCTTTGTGCTGACTACCGTGCGTTGGATGAGACTGGCCGGGTGGCGCTGTTGAGCGCCGCACTTCAACATGGCATCGCCGTGCCGGCCGCCGCGACGCTGAGCCCGGACACGCAAGAAACGATCGACACCTTCGGCGTACTCGCCGAGGCTATTCACGAGTATGGCCAGGACGCTGGCGACACCTACATCATCAGCATGACGCACGACGTGTCGGACATGTTGAGCGTGCTTGCTCTAGGGCACATGGCTGGGTTATGCAACTTGGCGGCGCCGGTGCCGGTAAGCCAGTTCGACGTCGTGCCGCTGTTCGAGACTATCGACGATCTGCACGCCGCGTCGGGTGTCATGGAAGCAGCGTTCCAGCATCCACTGTACGCAGCCCAGCTTGCTGCGCGCGGCGGCGTCCAGGAGATCATGCTGGGCTATTCCGATAGCAACAAGGACGGCGGCATCATAACAGCCAGCTGGGAACTGTACCGAGTGCAACAGCGGCTGGTCGATGTTGCGCATCGGCATGGCACACGCGTTCGCTTCTTCCATGGTAGGGGCGGAACGGTAGGGCGCGGCGGTGGGCCAACCAATCAAGCCATACTGGCGCAACCGCCGGGCACCCTCGATGGTGACATCAAGCTGACCGAGCAAGGAGAAGCGGTCTCGTTCAAGTATGCGCTGCCAGATATTGCCCTGCGCAACCTCGAACTGGTAGTGACGGCCGTATACGAATCAATTGATG
This sequence comes from Chloroflexota bacterium, assembly GCA_025449435.1. The sequence goes on from JANWJO010000023.1 coordinate 15,252, forward strand.
CGACGCAGGCGTTATCAACCGATCAGCAAGTGGAGTGGGCGGGCATTCTCGACGGCTTCTCCCGTGACTCTTTGGAGCGTTATCGTCATCTGGTGTCCGATGAGGGCTCGTTCTTGGAGTACTTCCACCGTGCGTCCCCGATTGACGAACTGGGTGACTTGAACATAGGCAGCCGTCCGGCCCGCCGTCAAGCCGGTCGGTCGCTGGCAGGCTTGCGAGCGATTCCGTGGGTGTTTGCCTGGATGCAAAACCGTCACCTGCTACCGAGTTGGTATGCTGCAGGTAGCACGCTCCAGGCGTTCATACAGCAAGCTCCGCACAACCAAGCGCTGTTGCGTGAAATGTACCAGGTCTGGCCGTTCTTCAAGTCGCTCATCGACAACCTCCAGATGACGCTCGCCAAGGCCGACATGCGGGTGGCGCAAGCCTATTCCCGCCTGGTTCCGGACGCAACCGTTTCCCGAGCCGTTTACGGCGAGACGTTTGCCGAATTCGAGCGCACCAAACAGGCGGTCCTCGCCGTAACTGGCACCAGCGATCTGCTCGATGACAATCCGGTGCTCAAGCGCTCCATTCGATTGCGTAATCCGTACGTCGACCCGCTCAGTTATATGCAGGTGCAGTTGCTCAAAGAGTCTCGTTCGGGAGCCCTCAGCGAGGAGGCGCGTCGCCAGGCCACAGAAGCCATTCTGGTGACGATCAATGGCATTGCCGCTGGCCTGCGCAACACCGGCTGATAAGCGGTTCGGTGCACGCGGCGCTAAGACCACGTGCCGATGATCCGGCGCGCCATGGACGAGCCAACAAGCGTGCTTGTGGAAGCGCCCAACACGCAGAACTCCGGTGCCGGCCCCAGAGTGAGCTGGCGTTGCCACAACGCGTCTGCTCCGAGTTGGGATGTGCGCACGGCCAGGAACTCCTGGTAGCGCATGCCCGCTGGCTTGCCAAACCACCTGCTGAGGGGAGCGTCGATGTTGAGCCGGCCGGCCGAGCGGAAGCGATAGATGCCGGCCGTGCCGCCCGCCGCGAGCCCGGCGATCTGGTTGTGTGCGCTGTCTATGGTCGGACTCACGACGAAGTCATTCAGGCGCTCAAGTACCGCCAGGCTATCCACGACGTGCCAGTCTTCATACGCCCCCATCGTTGGTGCCCAGGGACAGTTCGTGACGTGCGCGGTTGAGGTAGCAAGCAATCCGAGCGGCGGCTGCTGCCAGAGTGCAGCACAAAAGCCCGCCAGCGCCCGCTCATAGTCGTCCGGCGCGACGCCCGGCGCCGGCCAGTGCCAGAAGACATATGCGAAGGTCATGCGCTACCTGCCAAGTCTGGGATGCCGCGCAGCGCCATCTCGTAAACGACCTTGAGCGGGACGTTATGCGCTTGCGCCGCCGTGACACAATCCTCGTATTCCGGCGCGCGGTTCACCACCTCGCCGCGCAGCACGCCTTCCTTGATGCGGATGGGCCCGTACGCTGTGGTGACCGTTTGCCAACTGCGGGCCAAACGGTCGCGCCGGACCAGGTGCTGCCGTACCCCGAGCGTGCTCGTTTGCCGGAACAGCACGTCGCGCAAGCGATCGGCCGCGTCAACGGCACACAGGACGTGGAGCGTCTGTCCCGACCTTCCCTTTTTCATGACCATCGGTGACACCCAGGCATCGAGAGCACCGGCCGCGAGTACCTGGTCGGTGGCGTAGGCCAGCACCTCCGGATTGAGGTTGTCCAGGTTGCACGCCAGCTCACACAACTCTTCCACCACTTCAACGCCAGTATTCGCACCCAGGTGCGCGCTCTCGCCAACCATGACACGCACGGTGTTGGCAAATGGCAACTGTTTAGTTCCGGCGCCAGTACCCACTGCTGCCACCTGCATGGCCGGTTGCGCGCGCGCCGTGTTGCCCAGTGTCGAAAGCAGGGCCGCTGCCGTGGGTGTGAGTAACTCACCGACATCCGGCGTGCCGTATGTCACTAACGAGCGGCAGAGCAGCGCCACGGCCGGTGGTGGGACCGGCACGGTGCCGTGGGCCATTTTCATGACTCCGCCGCCGACATTCAGCGGCGCGACGTGCACCTCACGGACCCCAAAAAAGTCGAGGCCGGCCACCACGCCAGCGACATCGAACAGCGTATCTACCGCGCCTACTTCGTGAAAGTGCACATCTTCCACGGCAACACCGTGTACTTGCGCCTCGGCTTCCGCCAGCCGCTGCAGGACGCTGACCACCCGACCTCTGACCGTTTCCTGCAGTCGCGCGCCGGCGATCAGGTTAGTGAGTTCGCTCAGGTGGCGCAGCGGTTGTGTCTGTGCGACGTCGAAGCGAAGGCGCGTTGCCGCCATCCCGTGCGTCACGGTTCGTTCGACGTCTAGCTTCCATCCGTCCACCGGATATTGCTGCAACAACTGTCGTAACGCGCTCTCGGGCCATCCGGCGTCGAGCAACGCGGCCAGCAGCATATCCCCAGCGGCGCCGGAGCGGCCGTCGATGTACGCAATGCTCAACGGCGGAGTTCCGGTACGTGATTAATCAAGCTTGCCGCGTAACCCGCGCCGAAGCCGTTGTCGATATTGACGACCGTCACCCCCGACGCACAGGAATTGAGCATGCCCAAGAGCGCCGCGAGGCCGCCAAAGGCCGCCCCATAGCCGACGCTCGTGGGCACAGCGATTACTGGCGACCTCACCAAGCCACCCACCACGCTCGGCAGCGCCCCTTCCATTCCCGCCACCACAACCAGCACCCGCGCTGCCTGTAGCATCGTGAGGCGGCTGAGCAACCGGTGCAGACCGGCGACGCCGACGTCGTAGACGCGCTCGACCATATTCCCCATGACCTCGGCGGTCACGGCGGCCTCTTCAGCAACCGGCAGGTCGGCTGTGCCGGCGCTGACCACAGCGATCGTGCCGCCGTGTACCGGCAATGGCTCGCCGACCACCACGCAGCGAGCGAGGTCATAGACGTGCGCATCTGGAAAGGTTGCCGCCAATGCCGTTGATATGTCGGGCGTAGTCCGCGTGGCCAGCACCGGCGCCCCGTGCTCGCGCAGCCGGCGGGCGATAGCCAGGATATGGTCAATGTGCTTGCCTGGACAGAATATGACCTCGGGAAACCCCTGTCTCAAGAAGCGATGATGATCGACTTTGGCGAACCCCAGGTCTTCAAACGGCAGCTCCTTGAGTTGGGACAGCGCGCCGTCCACGCTCAACGATCCACCCTGTACCGACTTGAGGAGTTGCTCTAAACGCTCAGGATCCATGTGGGGTTGCCTCTTGCAATGTTGTTCGAATATGATGCCAGGCGGGGAGTAGTGAAGCGACCCCTCCCGGCGGCGCCTGGCCGCCATAGTGTTCAGCGGCATAGGCGTTGGCGACCTCCTGGAGTTCCGGCGCCAACGCGTCAAACCGTGCGCAGAGCTGCTGGCAGTGCTCCTGCGCCGTCTGTGGCGACTCCCGCGCCTCTCCTACCTCGGCGGCGTAGCGCTGCACCAGGACATACAGTTCGCGCGCGCTAGCGGGTTCCCTTTCCCTCCAGCGGCGAGACAGCGATGGCAGCCGTGTGGCTGCCAGCCGTGAGCCAACGCCGCCCAGCGCTCCAGACAGCCACGCGCCAAGCAGGCTCCAGGCGAAGACGCTTTCGCGCTCGTCGGACCGCCTGCTGGTCTTACTCCGCCGCGCCCGGACGTTCCGGCTTATCACAACGATCACCACGATGGCAAGGATCATGACCACTGCCCACAGCAGGAGGGGCCCAGGGTTGAACGACATCGCGGTGGTCGTGTCTTGCGGTATCGGCGGCTTGCCCACAGCGCCGCTCACCGCTGGTTGCTGCACTGGGTTGCGTTGCAGGCCGTGCAACCAATCCGCCAGTGGTCCAAACAGGAACGTAAACAGCACGTACGCAATGGGCACTAACAGGTAAAACAGGATGGTGCCAATGATCGTCCCCAACAAGTGGAGCACCACACCAACCAGGCCGGCCACCGTTGGGAGCGACACCGCCAGCGCTACGGCCATAGCCGCGGCAGCAACGCCCGCGGTGAGTGATATGAGCCAGGACTTCGTTCCCTTGCTGGACAGTGCGGCCGTGCCCAACACCTCAACGCGCTGGGCCAGGCTGAGACCAGCCAGTGCCGCGACTAAAAAACACAGCGTGAACAACAGGTGTTCTCCTGCAGCCACCGGCGAGAACGCTGGTGCAATCGCTCGGATCACGATCGACACCAGTACCCCGCCGATGCCTGCAAACACGCTGCTGCGCAACCGGTCGTCCCAGGTATCGAGGTCAGCGAGTGATCGCTGGTGCCAGGTGACATACAGGGCAAATATCACCAGTACTGCACTGATTCCTTGCAGGTTGAACACGGCGATGGTGAGCAATGCCGCGCACACGCGCAGGGCGATGGCGGCATAGTCGCGTGCCGAGCGATCAGGCAGTTCGTTCACGGACAGGTTCAGGAGTACCGAGCCAGCCACCACCAGCCAGTTAGGTGCCGGTGCAGTCGCGTCTTGTAGCGCCGTGCTAGCCACCAACAGGGCGGTGAGCCAGGTGCTCTCAATGATGACGAGCAAGAGATAGCCAAGCCAAGACTGGCGTATGTGAGCCGCTATCGCATTCACCATGCACGTTCCTCGAGCGGTGCTGCGCCCTCCGCGTGGCGGGGATCACACCGGTAAATCTTGTGCCCATGCGCGCGAATCGTCTCCAATGTCATCGACAGTTCCTCGGACTCGGCCGCGCTCACCAGCACCAGCGTTGCGCCGAATGGCAGGGTTGGCAGTTCGCGCTCCAGCAGGCGCTCGATCGGTAGCAAATAGTAGGGAATGAGGCGGGCGAGCAACTCCAGGATGGCCGCGAGCTGGTCGGGGGACCTCCCCGGCATGAGCCGGATGTGACGTCCGGTGTTGACGGTGAGCGCATTTGACAGGAGTCCTACCGGCACGCGCGTATCCAGCGTGTCTCGTGCCATCGTGGCTGTCACCGAAACTGCCCTTTCCAGCAACTCATGATCGATGCCGCTCCAGGCAAGTTCCGTCGTACCGCAGTCGACCACGAGGATAACTTGGACATCGGCGCCCGGGTCGAACACCTTGGTTTGCAGCATGCCGGTATGTGCCGTCGCGCGCCAGTGGATCCTGCGCGGAGGGTCACCGCTCTCATAAGGACGAACGCCGGCAAGACGTGCGGGGTCATCCCACAGCCGCCGCTCGGCCTTGTAGTCGCCAATCATCTGATGCGCGCGTAGGTCGTACGCCCACGCCGGGAGCAATGCCGGGTATACCACTACCTCGCGTACGGTGCCCATCGTCGCTTCAGCGTGGGCGAGCCCAAACGGATCCCCTGCGGCGACTTGTGCCTCGGCGATCTGGTAAAAGCCCCTACGTGTAGCCCGCAAGGTCACGGAGCGATGGACGCGCTCAAACGGGCCCAGCGTGAACGGCTGTGTCACCTGCCGCTCGCGTGAGGTGGGCCACACGGCGTCGCCAATGCCAGCGGCGAGCGCCGCCGGGAAGCGTTCGGTGACGGTCAACCAGGGAACGGGCAGCAGTTTTTGGTTAGTCAAGCTCAGCGTGTATTGCGTTTCCTCGCCGGGAAACAGCCGCGTTGGATCGAGCGACCGGGTCAGCGTAAGGTCGGTGAGGGCATAGTGGCGCCAGAGCACCGATATCGCGACCAGTGCCAGAATCGCCGTGGCCGCCACTAACGGCATGGCTGAGCGCGAAAACAGTGCTGCGATCACGAGCACGACCACCACTGGAGCCCAGAGCTTGTAGGCGAGCGAGCGCTCAGTGCTCCACATGGTCCACCGGCGCTGGAACCGTTTCGATGAGGTCGGCGATGAGCTGACCCGCAGTCCGCCCACGCAGCCGTGCTTGAGCACGCGTGACGATGCGATGCGCCAGCGCCGGTTCAGCGAGTGCTTTCACGTCGTCGGGCGTGACGAACGCCCGGCCGTGGATCAGCGCGCGCGCCTGGCATGAACGCAGCAACGCCAGCGTGCCACGCGGACTGACGCCGAGTTGGAGCGCTTCCAGTTCCCGCGTCTTGCGGCAGATAGTCACGACATAGTTTTCCACCGAGTCGTCGATGTGTACCAGGCGTACCTGCCGCTGCACATCCACCACCACCTTGTCGCTCAACACGGCCGACAAGTCATCCAGTGGTTGCGCGACGCGAAACCGCTTAACAAGGTCTCTTTCCTGGTCCTCGGATGGATAGCCAATGCGAAAACTGAGCAAAAAGCGATCGAGTTGTGCCTCGGGCAGTGGGAATGTGCCCTCGAGCTCCACAGGGTTCTGCGTCGCGATGACGAAGAATGGCGCTGGTAAGGGAAAGCTCATGCCGTCAATCGTCACCTGGCGTTCCTCCATAGCTTCTAGGAGGGCCGATTGCGTGCGCGGGCCTGCGCGGTTGATCTCGTCTGCGAGCACGACTTGCGCTACGATCGGCCCTAGGTGCCGCTCGAAGTCGGACGTCTTAGGGTTGAAGACGCTGGTCCCCGTTACGTCGGTGGGCAACAGGTCAGGCGTAAATTGCAGACGGCTGAAGGAGCACCCCAATGACCTTGCCAGCGCTTTGGCCATGGTCGTTTTCCCAGTGCCCGGTACGTCATCGAGCAAGGCGTGCCCGTTGGCGAGCAGCGCTACTAGGAGCAGCTCAAGAGCCCGATCGGCGCCCACCATGACGCGGCGCATAGAAGCGAGTAAGCGTTGGACCGCATCATTTGATGTGCTCTGAGCGTCCTCGGTTACTGGCTTGGCTGCTCGTACCTCAGATTGCGCTGACACCATACACCTCCTGGTTCCGCGGCGCCCGATGCTGGCCAGCGTGGGGCGATAATACCGCGCACTGGTGGAGGCGGCCCGCTAGGTCGAAGGCGGGGGCCATGGCATACTCCTGGGTGCATGAGCAGGGTGTGCCGCAAGACTGCGGCGTAGAACCAAGTTCTAGAGGCGGGATTGCAGGTGCAGGGCGAGTGGCAGGCACGGATAGATTTCTTTCTGGTGCTCGTCGCGATCGTACTTATCACATATCTCGTCTTTAAGCTTATCGGACCCCAAGTATTTGCGATGACCGACTATGTGCTGCACCGCATCGCCGACGCGTTTAGCTCGGTGAATACGCTCGTCACCGGAGGATCGGGTACCCGCCGCGGCCCGTAGGCCGGACTGCCCCGGAAACGGCGCGCTTGACTGCAACGTACTTGACGCGCCTACCGCTGTTTCCCGCTTGTCACAGCCCTTGAACGAGGCGGTAGCATGACCACAGGCGCATTCGGTTCGTCGTTCACTGCGACCACCAGGTGTTGGATTGCTACCATACCCACTGCGCTAAAGGAACGTGACCAATGCCAGGTAACACCGAACTCTTTGACGAAATTGCCCGCCGTGTAGGGCAAGGTGAAAGCCTCGCCGTCGCTACCATCGTTGAAACGCGCGGCTCCACGCCACGTGAAGTTGGCGCCAAAATGCTCATCAGGGCCGATGGTGGCATCGCTGGCACAGTCGGCGGTGGTTGCGGCGAAGCCGACGTGTGGCGAGCAGCGCTGGATGTGATCGATACCAAGTCGCCCACGATCGTACAGGTAGACCTCACGGAGGAAATGACGCTCCAAACAGAGGCTGTGTGCGGCGGCATCATGCGGGTGTTCGTCGAGCCGCGCTATCCGCAGGGTGCCGACGCAGAACCTGGCGCAGCCCCAGCAGGTGATGGTTTCGCCAGTGCTGTAGCCCAGGCCATTCGCGAGCGCCGCGCGTGCGCCCTTGCCACCGTCGTGCGCGCGCATCCGGCAACGGGGCTGGTTCGCGGGAACCGCCTGTTTGTTACGACAACGGCGCAAGTGGGCACCCTGGGTCAATATGAACTCGACGCAACCGTGGCCGCGTCCGCGCGGAATGCCCTGAGCCATGCAGACAGCAAACCGCTGCGCATTCCAGTTGGCGATGCCGCCGAAGCCGGTAGCGCCGAGGTGTTTGTCGAGCTGTTCACGCCCGCACCGCGGCTGCTGATTCTGGGTGCAGGGCATATCGCCGTGCCACTGGCCAAGGTTGGCTCGCTGCTCGAGTTCGAAGTGGTGGTATTAGATGATCGCGCCGCCTTCGCCAATCGTGTGCGATTCCCCGACGCCGACCAGGTGTTGGCCGCCGACTTCGGCGCGGCGTTGCGCGACTTTCCTGTCGATCCGTATACCTACATTGTGCTCGTGACGCGCGGCCACCAGCAAGATGTAGCATCCCTGCGAACCCTGATCCAATCTAACGCCGCCTACATCGGCATGATTGGCAGCAAGCGGCGCGTGTGGACCGTGCTCAAACTCCTGAATGAAGAGGGCGTGAGCCCGGAGCGCTTGCTTCGACTACACGCGCCTATTGGTCTGGACATCGAGGCCATCACGCCGTCCGAAATTGCGGTGGCCATCGGTGCTGAGTTGGTCAAGGTGCGCCGTGGTGGCAAGGCTGCGTCCATGTCCGATGACACCAGGGAGTTGTACCGCGCGCGCTTCGCCCGGCAAGAAGCGTCCGTCTGACCGTTGAGCCATCTGGGAAGTCTGCTCGTCACCGGCATCATCCTCGCGGCGGGCGAATCGACACGACTCGGACAATTCAAGCCTTTGCTTCCCTGGCCTGCCGAAGTCGACCACGACACACTGGTGGCCTATCAAGCCCGTCAATTGCTGTCGGCCGGCGCCGATCCCGTCATCGTGGTGACTGGTGCCCGTAGCGATGAAGTCGGATGTGAAGCACGACGAGCGGGCGCCACTGTCGTGTTCAACGCCGGTTACGAGCAGGGCAAATCCACTTCGGTGCGCGCTGGCGTGCTGGCGTCGCCTGAAGGACGGTCCGTACTCATCCTCGGTGTCGATCAGCCGCGTGCCGCTGCCGTGCTGAGCGCGTTGTGCACTGAACATCTGGAGCCCGATGGCATCCTGATTCCCACCTATCAGGGGCGGCGGGGCCATCCGCCGGTGTTCGGCCCATTGCTGCGCCAAGAACTGCTGGCCATCAACGAAGAGTCACAAGGCCTGCGTGCCGTGTTGCGCGCCGGTGCAGCGCACATCAAACTTCTGGACTTCGACGATCGCCAAGTCCTGCTCAATATCAACGCGGCAGACGATTTAGTGATGGCCAGGCAGCTTTTCGCTGGCCCGCGTACTTGACCGATTGGCGCTACACGTTCCTTCCCGCGGCGGACAGTGCTTCCGGGTCAAACCCGGCGTCGCGGGCAACGGCATCCTGGATGTCTTGAATGCTCAGCCCCTCTTCAACGGTCGGGAACTGATGGGTGCCATCGAGCGACGCCACCAACGCCGACATCTGGACGCGCGGGAAGTCGCTAAATGGCACCTGGAACTCCTCCAGGATGGGCACGTCGGTGAGGACCCCTCCCGGCCGGGCCAGTTGCACGCGCGCGTGCCGCGCACCCATATCCAGCGTCAGTGTGCCGTGCTCGCCACACAGCCTGGCCAGGACAGCATTCTCATAACCTGCTGCCACACGCGACGTTTGGACTGCAGCGCTGCGCCCAGCAGGAAGGTTTAATACGGCCTGCATTGCCAGGTCAGCGGCACCGGCATTCCGCCGTACCGCCGTTGCGCCGCCGACGGTTGCACTAGGTGCGCCGCTCCACCACAGCAGCAAGTCGATCACATGTGGACCAAGCTCGATCCAGGAGCTCAAGCTGGGATACGGCGGTGTGAGCTCCTTGGGCTGCAACATCGTGATATCAAAATGCCAGATGGTGCCCAGTGTTCCCGTTTCTACCACGTGTTTGATCATCCGGGTGCCCGCTAGACCGTGGAAGGTGAAATGCATAGCGCTAGGTACGCCCCGCTCGCGTACTGCAGCAGCTAATTGCCTGGCGCTAGTACCAGAACTGCTAAGCGGCTTCTCACAGATGACGGCCATGCCGTGCTGCGCAGCACTCAGGGCCGGAGCCAGATGGTGCGCTGGCGGCGTATTGACGAATACGGTATCGGCAACCCCGGAGGCCGCCAAAACGTCTACCGAGTCGAAGAAATGTGGAATTTCGAATTGCGCGGCAATGGCCGCCGCTTTTTCCTGAGACCGGCTGACCACAGCGGTCAACTGACAGTTATCCGCAGCTAGCAACCCAGCGATGAGGAGCCGTTCGGCGCGTACGTTCAGCCCGATGATCGCGACCCGGCGCATAAGTGCTCTCCCCGCGTCGTAGCAGAGAAAGCGACCGGCAAACGCTCGCCCTGCGACCGCTAGTCTAGCGGGTTCGCACAGGTCCGGTGCGCACCTACTTCTTGTCGGATGGTGCCGCCGGTGGGATCTGGGCGCCACCGGTGGCGTGTTGGAGGAGACGCTCTTGCCAGCGGACTGTCTCTTGCAACATCTGGTGCTCGCGACTGAGCGACTCGAGCTGGCTCTCGAGTATCGTAATCCTGGCATCAATCTGCGTGTTGGGTTGAGCGACTGTGCGCGGTGTGCTCACCCGGCGCGAGAGTGCCGACACTGGGCCCCACAGCAGCGCAGTCCCAGCAACAATAGCGACGATGGGTATCAACATCATCCCAACATGTCCAAGCACCACGAGGGCAAATACAATGGCAGCGATGAACAGCCACGACCCATTCGCCCGATGGTGGTGGCGGGCATGCCAGTTTGTATACACCGAACGCCTCCTTGCACTCCGCGGTCCCATCGAGTCATCTGACCAACGCTCTCGATCTCCACTCTTTGTAGCATATCCGATGATGGTGGCGCTGACAAGTTTCTGGTTAATAATCTCATGTGAAGTGTTTATAATCACTTGTCTGACCTTGACAATTTCTTGGTCGCGTCGCGAGCTAGCAAGCCGTCCACGCGCATCGCGTACCTCGCGCTAGACTAGGGTGGTGCATACCATTCACGAACCTGCGGCGAGGCGCCTGCTCGGCGCGGTACGCCAGCAGGCCAGCGAACACCAGCTGCTAGCGAGCTCGGTGATCATTGTTGCCGTGTCTGGCGGGCAAGACTCCGTATGCTTGCTGGATCTCTTGACGCTGCTGTGCTCTGGGCGCCCTATCACCTTGCATGTCGCGCACTTCAATCACAGACTTCGAGGCGAAGCGTCTGATGCCGACGAGGCGTTCGTCGCCACCCTCGCTGATGGCTACGGGCTAGCGTTCACTGCCGGCTCAGGCGAGGTGGCGGGAGCCGCCACTGTGCGGCGTGTGTCGCTGGAGTCGGCGGCGCACGACCTGCGCTGGGCGTTCTTCGAGGCGCTGCGACGTCGCATCGGAGCAGATGTCATCGCAACGGGCCACACCTGCGATGATCGGGCCGAATCGGTGTTGCTCCACCTCATTCGTGGTACAGGATTGGCAGGGCTGGCGGCGCTCCCTCCCAGGGTAGGTCGCGTGATCCATCCGCTCTTGCCGCTTACGCGCCAGGAGACGCGCCAGTGGTGCAAGCTAAGGCACCTGGATTGGCGTCACGATCAGTCCAACGACGAAGCGTGGTGCCGGCGGAATGCTGTGCGCTTGACGGTCATGCCTGTGCTACGAGCGCTGAACCCGTCGATTGAACAAGCGCTGTCGCGCTTAGCTATGTCCGCCTCCATCGACGAGTCGTACTTTGAACAACAAGCACAAGTGGCGTTCCGGCTTGTGGTGCCAACTTCCGGCGAGATGGATGTTCCGAGGCTTTCGCTTGCCCATTATGCTGAGCAACATCCGGCTATCCGACGGCGCATGTTGCGGCTGTGGTTAGGCGCGAGCAGCGAGGTAGAGTCGTCACATTATGAGCGCGTCGATGCACTGCTGTTGAGTGGCCGCGCTGGTGATCGTCTCTACCTTCCCGGAGAGCGCCTGGTCGTGCGCCAATACAGCGATGCTGTTTTGCTTCGCGCACATCCTCGCGAGCAGCTCGTGCCGCCGCCCGAAACCATCCTCAACGCCGAGGGTACAACGCAGCTTCCATCCTGGAACCTCACAGCTGAGTTGCAGCGCGTACTTCCGGGTAACCATCCGCCCGTGGATGGGTGGTACACCGACTTGAACGCGCGGGTCATTTCGCTGCCGTTGAGGATACGCTCCCGTCGACCGGGTGATCGCATTGAGTTGCCTGGTGGCCGTCACAAAAAGGTGCAGGACGCACTTGTGGATGCCAAGGTGCCGCGCGATTGGCGGGCTTTCGTAGCGGTGGTGACTGATAGCACGGACCGGATTATCTGCCTGGCCGGCATAGGCACAGCTGCCTGGGCTGCTGCGCGGCCCGGTGAAGCACAACGGCTGCGATTGATACTGCAGGGGGGAGGATTGCACTCGGGTGGAGCATGACTTAGAACAAGTCCTGATCGCCGAAGACGCACTGCGCGCCCGCGTGCGTGAACTCGGGGCGTGGCTGTCACACACGTATGCTGGCCGCGAGCCGCTCCTCGTCGGCGTGCTCAAGGGCGGCGCCATGTTCATGATGGACCTCATTCGTGCAATGACAATTCATTGCCAGATCGAGTTCATGGCCGTGAGTAGCTACCAAGGCGGAGCACGGTCCACGGGTGCCGTCCGCATTGTCATGGACATCGAGTCCAGCATCGCTGGTAAGGATGTCGTCGTGGTGGAGGACATTGTGGACAGCGGCCTGACGTTGCGCTATTTGCGTGACTACCTGCAGGCCCAACAGCCAGCCAGTCTCCGCATTGTTGCGCTGTTGGACAAGCAACGGCATCGCCCAGATGGCCTTCACATTGACCAGATCGGCTTCGCTATTCCGGACCAATTTGTCGTCGGCTACGGCTTGGATTATCAGGAGCGTTTTCGCAATTTGCCCTATGTTGGCATCCTCAAGTCGCACGTGATCGCCGGCGGCAGCGCCCGATAGCTTGGACGGCTGTTTGCGCGAACGGTCGGAAGTAGGTCATCATCTGCGCTGACGTTGCGATCGAGCCGTCAGTTTTGCGCTATCGAGGAGAGCAACCGAACCCATGGCAAGCGAGAAGACAATTGTGCGCACCAGCAACGCGCCGCAGCCCATCGGGCCGTATTCGCAGGCCAACGTGTGGAACGGCTTGGTGTTTGTCGCCGGTCAGGGACCGACCAACCCAGCCACCGGACAGCGCAGTGAAGACATTGAGTCCCAGACGAAGCAGGTGCTCGAAAACATAAAGGCGATCCTGGAAGCCTCTGGCAGCTCGTTGGATCACGCCTTGAAGTGCACGTGTTTCTTGAGTGACTTAAACAATTTCGCGCGGTTCAACTCGGTGTACTCCACCTACTTCGTCGCCAACCCGCCGGCGCGCACGACCGTGCAGGCGGCACGCCTGCCGGGTGACATCTTGGTTGAAGTCGATGTGATCGCGGCCGTCAAAGAGTAGTACTGGCGAAGCACCAAACGAATCGGGCGGACCCCACTGTAGGGCCCGCCCGATGTGGCGCGAGTGCAGCCAACCCTAGTTGGACACGTGCCCGCGCAGCAAATTGGCCACGTCTTCACCGCGTAAGCGGCGCAGTGCCTTGGTTTCGATCTGGCGGATGCGCTCGCGCGTGAGGCCGAGTGTGCGACCGACTTCCTCTAGCGTGTGTTCGCGACCGTTGTCGCTCAAGCCGTAGCGCAATCGGATCACTTCGCGTTCGCGCGTATCGAGCACTTCCAGCGCTTGAGCCACGGCCATACGCCGGTCTTCTGCCTCGGCCAGCTCCTCAGCGCCTGGTTCGCCATCGCGAATCAGGTCGCCAAGCGCCAGCTCACCATCCTCGCCCAGTGGTGCGTCCAACGAAGCCACTGGTCGCGAGGCTTGGGCGAGCGCCGTCACCTGCTCCACCGGCACGCTCGCTTCGGCGGCCACTTCGGCGTCCGAGGGCGTGCGACCGAGCCGCTCACGCAGGACTTCGCGCGCGTGGTCGACCATATTACGCCGGCCCGACAAGTATTCGGGTAAGCGCACGAGCCGCGACTGCTCGTTGAGCGCGCGCAAGATGGCTTGCCGGATCCACCAGGTGGCGTAGGTGGAGAAGCGGAAGCCGCGCGTGGGGTCGAACTTCTCGGCGGCACGCATCAGGCCAACGCTGCCTTCCTGGATCAGGTCGAGCAGTGTCATCCCTAGGTTTTGGTACTTCTTGGCAACGCTCACCACGAGGCGCAAATTGTGTTGCACGAGGGCGTGAATCGCCATCTTGTCGCCCGCTTGGGCGCGCCGGCCCAGGCTAATCTCTTGCGCAGGGGTCAGCAGCGGCGCTGCACCAATCTCGCCGAGATAGGCCGCGAGGCTATCGAGCGTCGGAGCGTGAGGATCGTCTTCTTCTTCGCGCACCGAGCGCAGGCTGCGGCGGACGTCGGGAACTGGCCAGTCCTGGCTGGTCGCCACTTCCTTGACTTGCGACTCTACGCCGGCCTGGATCAACTCTTCAACAACGACAGTCATGGGATGTCTCCCCTCAAATATGGTTGGTCCCGATAGCCGAAACGAAAGCCCAGAATGTTACCAGCATTGTCACAATTACACAATGGCAATACGTAGCTACCGGCAGTTAATGGGCCGGTTGCCACGCGATTGCTATACCCGCTCTGTGTGACAGCGGGAATAACGCTACACCGGATCCGTGTCGATATGCACCGTGAGTTCCTGCGCCAGTTCTCTGCTGATCACGCGCTCCTTGGCTCCCACTTGGACGACGAGCGGCTCGTTAAACGGCCCTTGACTGAGTATGACCACCTTTGCGCCCGGAATCAGGCCAATGGTCGTCAGATAGCGCAGCTTTTCCGGGTCGCGATCGTTCACCCGCTCAATACGAGCGACAATGTCCACCGGTACGCTCGCCAGCGACCGCTCATCTGCCGGCGGTAGGTCACCGTTGACAGTCGGGATCGGATGCCCGTGTGGATCGGCGCGCGGATTGCCCAACTTTGCCGCCATGCGCGCCTCTAACATCTCCGACATCGCGTGTTCGAGCCGTTCAGCATCGGCATGGACCTCATGTAACTGATAGCCCAAAATCTCTACGAGGAACTGTTCAGCCAAACGGTGATGCCGGATCATTTCCAGTGCTAGCTTAGTACCGTCCTGGCTGAGGCGCACCCCATAATAGGGCGTGTGCTCCACCAAGCCGAGTTGTGCCAATTGGCGCAACATGTGCGAGGTGCCTGCTGGGCTAATATGCAGCCACGCAGCCAGGTCGGTCGTGCTCACGGAGACGGAGGTGCCGCCAAGGTGGTAAAGACCCTTGACATAATCTTCGACTGCGGGCGATGTTCCTCGTCCAAGACCCTGGCGTGGCACGGCGCTCCTCCGCCCAAATTGTACCCCACTGGTCTGACTCGATCAGCGACTGGCTGCTCGACTATCAAAGTGGGTAATGTCGAATGACCCGTCGAATGACGTTGGAACCAGTTGTAGAAGGCGAACCTCCGCTACTACGTTCGGCGTCACGAGCGCAGGCACACATCCCCATCGCTACCGCTGCTTCAGACACCGCGTTGATGCTGCTCGTTCTCATGGCCATCATCACCACCGGTTGGGGCCTTCGTGTTTGGCACCTGGGTGAGCCTAGTCTGTGGTTTGACGAGGGCGTGTCCTGGGACCTGGCCACGAGGTCGGTTGGCGGTTTGCTCGCAGGATTGCAGTCAGCGGATTTCAACCCACCTCTGTACCCACTCCTCTTGCACTTTTGGATTCCGGCCGCTGGCCAGAGCGAGTATGCGTTGCGCTGGCCCTCTGCGGCCTGCAGCCTACTCACCGTCCCACTGGCTTGGTCCGTTGCCCGCCGGTGCGGCGCGCCAATACCCGCGGCCATCGCCGCCGCCGGACTCGCCTCCATGTCCATCTTTCTGACCGACTATGCTCAGGAGGCCCGAGCGTATACACTTGCAGCCGCGCTGTGTCTGCTATCCGCCTATGCGCTGTTACGCATCGTTGACCGGCGCTCGCCCCTTGTCACTTGGGGTACCACGTACGCCGTAGCATCTGCCGCCGCCGCTTTGTCTCACTACGCGGTGCTCTTGCTGATTCCAGCACACCTGGTGTTTATCGTCGCTCGCCAGCCGAGCCGCCGTTCACTCGCTGCCGCTGGCTTCCTAGTTTTTGGTGGCGTCCTGGCGGCGTCGTGGCTGCCCAGCGCCCTGGCGCAACTCGCCGTCATGCGCAGCAACCCAGATTTCTGGCCTGGCAGCATCTCCCCTTGGCTCGCACCCGAAGGCGCTATAGCCGCCATCGCTTCACGCCCATTGGCCTTCTCGGAGCAACCCCACGTCGTTGTAGCGATTGCTGGCTCGGTGTTCCTCACCGCCGCCGCAGCACTTATCCTGGCACGCGGGCGACGCTTGCAGCTGCTCTTCTTGGTGGCGCTCGTGGCGCTGCCGCTATTGGAAGCAGCACTGATCACCGGATATTACCCCAAGTTCATCGATCGCTACTTGCTGCCCATTGCACCTCTCGCGTACGTTATGGTGGCCGTGACCGTTGGTGTGCTGGTGTCCCGGTTGCAGTGGCCATTGGTCGGTGCTTGGTCCGCCGGCACGCTCACCCTTGCCACCGTCGCTATGGTCGCTACTGCCGGCGGGCTGGTACACAACCTGGAGCACTTACCCGTCGGTCCAGCGGAGATCAAGGACGGCGATATGCGCTTGGCGGTCGCCGAGATTCGCTCGATGGAACGCCCCGGTGACGCCATTGTACTTGCTCAGGATACCGGCGCGGTATTTCGCTATTACTACGACGGCAGTTTGGGGCCTGAAGCCCAGGGGTGGTTCCCTGCCGTCTCCGAGTTCCAACGCGGTGACGACCTTCCCCGCCTGGCCAAGGTTCTCAACCAGGCGGCGGCTGGCCACCAGCGCCTCTGGCTGCTCTTGTGGCACCCGGAGTTCGCTGATCCGACAGGATATCTGCGCAATGTTGTTGCGACCAATTCCACGAGCGTTGCCGTACCCGTGCAACCATCCAGCTTGACCTTACGCTTATACCAACTTCCGCCAGGCATCGTGTTCTCACCCGACGCAACTCCACTCCACCCAATGGATGTGCAGTTTGGCGATTCCATTACCTTCCTCGGCGATGGCCTGGAACAGTGGAACATGCCAGGAGATGTGCCCTTCGTGTTTCACCTGTGGTATCGCGCTGACCAGCCACTGCAGCGCGACTATCGCGCCGTGCTGCGGCTCGTGCGGGACGGCATCGTGTGGGCTCAATCCACAAGCCGGCCAGCTGAGTATGACTACCCAACCAATGACTGGCGAACCGGCATCGACATTCCTGGCCAGCTCACCATCACGGCGGGCAGTTCCGTGCCGCCGGCCGATTACCACGTCATGCTGTCGCTGTACGATCCAACAACCCAACGCGACCTCCCGGCGTCTGACGCGAAGGTGGGCGCACTGGGCACCGAGGTTGACTTAGGCGCTGTCCGCGTGCTCCCGCCCCGACAGGTAGTTGGATCGACCACAGCAATGCCGCTGTCGATTCACCTCCCCGTCGACCAGGGGCTTGAGATCGAAGGTCTCGGCGGTGTGCCTGCCGAGGCGACCCAAGGTGATGCCATAACCCTGTCGATGTTGTGGCGCCGGGTCCCTGGAGCATCGCACGATTGGGTGGTGCGCATTCTCTTGAATGGGCGCCAAGGCGCCGTGGCGGTAGACCGCTTTGCACCGCCCGCCCCAGGACTACCAACCTCGCAGTGGCCACTGGGATCTGCTTTTGTGCAAGAGAGTGTCCTCCAATTGCCAGCCGACGCCCCCACCGGCCAGGTGAAACTCGAGGCGGAGCTAACCAACGACCAAGGCGGATCAGCCGACCTGACGCTGGACACGTTGGACGTACAGCCGCGCCAGCGCGCGATGCAACCACCACCGAACATCCCACAAGTTGCGTCCTCCGTCTTCGGAGGGGCTGCTCTGCTTGCTGGCGTTGGCGTTGACACTGCCAACGCGCACGCCGGAGGCACCGTGGCCGTAACCCTGTACTGGCATTGCTTGCAGCCGTTGCCATCTGACTACACCGTGTTCGTTCACCTCTTGCTGCCGGATGGCACCGTGGGAGCGCAACACGATGGGCCCCCGGATGCAGGAAGGGAGCCAACCAGCGATTGGGTAGCCGGGCAGTGGATCACCGACACGCACGTCATATCGCTACCTGCTGGGGTCGCAGCCGGCACCTATAAGTTGGAGGTCGGCATGTATCGCACAGTCAACAACCGCTTTGAGCGCCTGGCTCTGCCAACCAGCGTGTCCAATGCCGCCTATCCGGCTGTGGTCACGATTCGCTAGGTGCTCGGTGGCGAGGTACACCTTCGGGTGATGCCCAGTGACCGCTGGCGCCTCCTGTCACCTGCGTGGCATATACTCCGCGGACAGGTTCTGAGGGGGTTGCGCAGTGCCTATCGCCGCGCCAGCAAAGACACGTCTAGCACACCCGCTGGTTCGCGTGGCTGCTTCCCGCCCCGTAAGGCGTGCCCGTCAGCAGGCGAAGCGCAACCAACTGGCCTCTAACCAAAGCAACACCCAAATTCAGGATCGCGACACCGAAAACCGCGCGCTCACTCGCGAACTGCGCGCCCTGCGCCTTGAGTATCAGCACGTGGCGATGGAGCGCGACCTAGTCTTGGATGATCGGACCGTGCTTGCCGGGCAGGTCAAGGAATTTGGCAAGCTGCTGGAGCAATTGCGTGTAACCCGGTTGGAACAGGAAGCGCGTACGGCCGAACGCGAGCGTTTGTTCCAGCAAGAACTCCTGCAAGCCCGCTCAATGAATGCAGTTCTCCTCCAACTCCTGGAAGACAAGATAAGCGAATTCGAGGAGATGCACCGCCAACCCAAGGCGAAAACGCGGCCGATCCGGCCCGTGACCGCTAAACCGTCGTGGGTGAAGCGGCTGTGGTACGCCATCGTAGGACGGCCTGCGCAGAGCGAATCGGTCCACGTCAGTCAACAGTAGCCACGGTCCCACTGCGGTGTACGAACGTCACCTTTCGCGGTCTCCCACTAGACAAGGGTGATACAGTAGCCTCAGTAAGAATTGAGGGCGGCAAGGCTTGGACGGGTCACCGGCGGTTGTCCCGCGCCAGCGCCGCGTAAAGGCGAGCAATCTCTTTTGGTTCATTAGTAGTAGGCCGTACGTGCCTATGGCTGATATCCGCCGCCGGTTCGATCTGGAAACTGAGTCAGGCACCCTCGTGCATGATGAGCGCGGCCAACTGCACATCGGGTTGCCCAAAGGAGCAGCCGACTGTTTGCTGGAACTGTCGAGGCGGCGCAAAATAGGGCTGCATTATGATCTCGAGTTCTCCATGCGTGTCGTGGTAGGCGTCTATCCCATGCGCGTGCGGATCGCCCAAACGTTCCCTACCATCCAAGGGAGAGTAGAACCGGTCGCTGATCCTGATGAAATTGACGGCGGTCCAGATGATGAGCCGAACGACGAAGAATCACCGGCGCTGGACCGGTCAAAGCGGCCCGCTCGCCTCGGTCCGGAGCGTCACGCTGGCGCAATGAGGCGGTAGTGGTGACGCCAGACCTACTCGGTCTACGCGCCCCCAGTGGGCGCGGCGCGATTCGGTATAGTGCAGCGAGACGCACCGTGCAACGGCTGGAATTGCTGCGCAGCGAGCAAAGCGAGAGCAAGCCATGCGCATTGTGA
>JANWJO010000024.1 GCA_025449435.1 Chloroflexota bacterium
GGATGGGGTTGAGCTTGAGTTGCACGTCGCGTTCGGCGTTATTCGGGTCCACGTTGTCGTTGAACTGGAGGATAACGATCGACACATTGTCGCTGCTGGTAGACGTGATCTGCTTGAGGCCGTTGAGGCCGGCTAACGCATCTTCAACCGGTTTGGTGACCTGACTTTCCACTTGTTGGGGCCCCGCACCGGGGTATTCGATGCTCAGGAACACGTAAGGGAAGGTGGAGTTTGGCAACAGATCGACGGGCATGGCGCGGTAGGAGATGATGCCAGCGATGGCGAGTGCGAACACCGCCATGAACACGACGAGCGGCCGGCGTAACGACAGGGAGGTCAACCACATAGGCCAGTCCTCCGCGTAGGGGCAACAGCCACCGCAACCGGCACTGCGCGCCAGCCAGCATGTGTACTACCATGCCCTTCGTTGCAGGATTATTGCAAACAGGAACGGACCTCACCCCCGCCAGGGGGGACCGGGTGCATGCCCAGTGGGTACCCGGCGCGGGGTCGTGCCTAACTGGCGGCTTTGCGCGCCATCGGGAAGGTAATTTCTTTGCCCGTGCGGCCGGACTCGTAGATAGCCTGGATAATCTCGACCGACCTGCGGCCTTCCTCGCCGTTGACCAATGGCTGGCGCCCGTGCTGCACGGCGTCGATAAACTCTTCGAGCTGCAACTGGTGGTATGAGGTGACGGGCCGGCCGCCGGAAGCGTTCTCGAACATGTAAAGCTCCTGGCCGTACTCGTCCTTGTAACGCTCGCGGCCCTCTTCCTCCTCGCCCGGAACTTCCCAGACATCGTTGAGACCAACTCGCCCTTCGGGCATCTCGGTGACGGTGGCCCAACCGCCGTTGCTGCCATACACGGCCACGCGCGCAAAGGTGTAGTTGGTCTTGTTGGGAGAGACGCTGGTCTCGATGGTGCCCAGTGCGCCGTTCTTGAACTTGATCTGCGCGATGGCGGTGTCTTCCACCTCGATGTAGGGGTGAGTCAGGTTAGCCCAGCCGCCCGACAAGCTCGCGACGGGTCCCATATACCACTGGAACATGTCGATGGCGTGTACGGCCTGGTTCACCATGACGCCACCGCCCTCGGTGGCCCACTTGCCGCGCCAGGCATCCCGCTGATAATACGCTGGCGGTCGCGAAAAGCGCACGGTGCAACTGCCGAGTACCGGTGTGCCGATCTTGCCGGCGTCGATAGCGGCGCGCAGGCGGAGGGAAGCTGGCCAGAAACGGCGCTGGAAGATGACGCCTTGTACGGTGCCGGCCTTCTGCGCAGCAGCGATGGCGCGGTCGCACTCGGCGAGCTCAATGCCCATCGGCTTCTCGGTGATGGCGTGGACCCCACACTCGGCCGCGAGCACCAGCAACGGCGGGTGCAACGGGTGCGGTGTGCAGATCGATACGGCCTGGACGCCGGACTCGCGCAGCATCTTTTCCGGGTCGGTGTAGGCTTTGAGGCCATACTCCTTGGCGAACGCTTCGGCGCGCTCGGGCAGCGCGTCGCACACGGCCGTGAACTTGGAATTGGGCAAGATGGCGAAGGCGGCGGCATGCCGGCGGGCGATGCCACCGCAGCCGATGATACCTGTGCGAATGGGGTCCACGCTGCTGCTCCCTTATGTGGTACACGGTCTGGCAGGTGCAGGGTACGCTCCCTGGACTCCGGCGCAACCGGGCGGGAGTATAGCAAAGTATAGGGAGCCCCACCCCCAACCCCTCCCGTCGGGAGGGGAGCAGGCACGCGGGACGAAGTTTGCGCACTTCCGGCGCAACGTCCCCCCGTCTCGGGGGGACGACAGGGGGGTCAGTCTTTTACGTCCACTCCGTGGCGATGAGGGCGGCCACCGGCTTAGAGATGGCTGCGGCGCGCTGTAGCGCCTGTTCGAGTAGCGGTATGTCTGCGCCGTTGCGCACCAGGACGTGCTCGATACCCCAGGCGTTGAGCACGGGCTCGAGATACACCGCTGCCGTGTCTTGCGGCGTGCCCTCTGGCTGCCAGCCTCGGTAGCCGATCATGAGTAACAACGGCAAGCGCAGCCACAGCGCGATGCCCCGGATAGAGTCGCCCGACTCGAAGAAGCCGGTGCTCTGGATAAGGATGGCCGGCGTCTTGCCCGCCACAAATAGTCCGGCAGCCACGGCGAACGCCTCGCCTTCGCGGCATACCTGCACCAGCGCTAGTTCGGGGTCGCTCTTGACCAACTGGTACAGCACCGCCGACTCGCTATCCGGCAGCCATATCAGGTGGGTGACCCCGTTGCGCTTGAGCAAATCCAACGCAGTTCGCGCCGGCAAGCTCGTGGAAATGTGTGGCGTGGCAACCGTCATGTGAGCACCTCCCGCAGTGCCCATAAGTGTAGCGCGTGAGGAACCGTTAGCCGATGCGGCCGGTGATGTATTGCTCGGTGCGCTTATCGGCTGGGCGGCTGAAGATCTGCTTGGTCCTGCCATACTCGACGAGCTCGCCAGCCCGGTCCTCCCCCAGCATGAACACTGCCGTCATATCACTCACGCGCGCTGCTTGCTGCATGTTGTGGGTGACGATAATGATGGGGTAGTGTTCCTTCAGGCCGTCCATGAGTTCTTCGATGCGCAACGTGGCGATGGGATCGAGCGCGGAAGCGGGCTCATCCATCAGGATCACTTCCGGCTCGACGGCGAGGCAGCGGGCGATGCATAACCGCTGTTGTTGCCCTCCCGACAGTCGCAACGCACTTTGCGCCAGCTTGTCCTTTACCTCGTCCCACAACGCCGCGCTGCGCAAGCTGCGCTCGACGATTTCGGCGATCTGCTTCTTGGGTGTGCCGTGCATACGCGGCCCGTACGCCACATTGTCGTAAATGGATTTGGGGAAAGGGTTGGCGCGCTGGAACACCATGCCCACCCGTGTGCGCACGCCAACCACGTCAGTGGTCTGGAGGAGGTCCTCGTCATCCATCCACACCTGCCCCTCCACCCGGGCATCAGGGATCAGGTCATTCATGCGGTTGAAACAGCGCAGCACGGAACTCTTTCCCGTTCCCGACGGGCCAATGATCGCGGTGATGCTGCGATCGGGAATGTCGAAGGAGACATCGCGGATGGCATGAAACGCGCCATAGTAGATGTTGAGGTCGCGCACACTGATGCGCACCGGTTGGCTCTTCCGCTCAGTTCGACCGTCGAAAGTGGAGTCGAGCTGCACGTAGCGCACTTCGCTTGGAGGCGTGGCTACTCCCATGTTCACCTTCTCTACACTGCTCACTGTACGCTCACCGGACACGCCCCGACGCCATACCAACGCGAGACGTGGCTAGCCGTGCGATCAGGCTGGCAACGAACACCACCAGGATGAGCAGAAACGAGCCCGCCCATGCCTTCTGCTGCCAATCGGCGTACGGGCTGATGGCATATTGAAAGATCTGTAGGGGCAGCGCCGCCACCGGTTGATCCACGCGAAACTGCCAATTGACGTTGCCAAAGGCTGTGAACAGCAACGGCGCGGTTTCGCCGGCGACGCGTGCCACCGCCAACATCACGCCGGTCACAATGCCAGGCGTTGCCGCGGGCAACACAACACGGAGGATCGTCTGCCGCTCACTGACACCGAGCGCGAGCGATGCCTCCCGCAGTTCGACCGGCACGAGCCTCAGCATCTCGACGGTAGTGCGCGTGATGATGGGCACCATCAAGATGCCCAGGGCGACACCACCGGATAAGGCAGAGAATCGGTGCAACGGCAACACGACGATGATGTAGGCGAAGATGCCCACAATGATAGACGGCACCCCGGTCAGCACGTCGTTGATAAACCCGATAAACGAACCTACTGGGTTCTTGCCAAACTCGGCAATAAACGTGCCGCCCAGAATGCCTACGGGCAGGCCGAAACAACACGCAAGAGCCACCAGTTCGACGGTGCCGGCGAGCGCATTAGCAACGCCACCTCCCACCTGGCCGACTGGCTTGGGCAACTGGGTGAAGAAACTAAGGTTTATCGCTCCGGCACCTCTGACGACCACGTACCCCACGATGAGCGCCAGCAGGAGGAGCACCAGCGCGGTAGCCGTGACCAGGACCACCTTCATGACCGCGTTGACCGTACGTCGCCGCATCGAAAGGATTGGCTTGCGCCGGTGAATAGCCGATGCACTCGCAAGCACGCGTTACCCTCCGACCTGGCGCGTCACTCGCCACACTAAGAGCCGGGCAAGGATATTGAGCAACACCGTTACCCCAAACAGCACCAGGCCGATCTCGATGAGCGCAGACACGTAGAGGGGATACGCAGCCTCGGTAAACTCGTTGGCCAGTAGGCTAGCCATGCTGTTGCCCAAGGCGAACAGTGATCCGACGATTTGCGGGTTATTGCCGATGACCATGGTGACGGCCATGGTCTCACCTACTGCACGCCCGAGGGCCAGCATGACGGCGCCAATGATGCCGGAAGCGGCATACGGAATGACGGCAGATGAGATCACTTCCCACTGAGTAGCCCCGAGCGCATAGGCTGCTTCTCGTTGGGCAACTGGCACGGCGGTCATGACGTCACGAGCAATGGCGATGATGGTCGGCACGATCATGATCGCCACAATGGTGCCGCCCGCCAGCAGCCCCACTCCATAGGGCGGCCCGGCAAAAATGGGCAAGAACGCGAAGTGGCCGAGTCCGGGCTCGATCACCGATTGCAGGAATGGCGCCAGCACAAAGATGCCCCAGAGACCGTAGACCACACTGGGAATGGCAGCAAGCAGTTCGGCTCCAAAGGAGAGCGCCCGTCGCGACCCGCGTGGCGCGAGCTCAGTGAGAAACACCGCGACCGCAATGCCGAACGGAGTGGCCAGCGCTAGTGCGATGAGCGAGGTCACGACGGTTCCATAAATGAAGGGCAGCGCTCCGAACACCTTGGCGACAGGGTCCCAATCCTGCCCAACGACAAAACTCCAGCCAAACGCGGCCATGGACAAGCGCGACTCATTGAGTAATGCGCTCAAGATGCCAATAACCACGGCCAGAATCAGCAGCGCGGCCAGCAGTGTGAGGCCACGAAAGATATTGTCGCCAGCGAGGCCGGTTGTCGAGCGCAGGGCCTTGAGGAGCGGCACAGACCACGCCGAGGTTCGACGCGCCACTTGAGTTGTTGGAACCCCGCTCACGTTGTTATTACCTTCGTAAGCCTAGTATTCAATGCACCTATCCGTCAACTGAGCAAGGGCTTGCCGCCGTAGGTGATCTTGCGAATTTGTGCCTGGCAGAGTGTCACCACCGGCGCCGGCAGCGGGGCATAAAACAAACTCTCGCCGAGCTTCTGGCCGTCGGTCACCATCCAATCCAGCAGGTGCACGAGGTTATTGCCCTTGGCCTGGTCGGTCTGCTCCTGGTACGCCAGCACCCAGCTAAACCCGCTGATGGGGTACACGCCGGTACCAGCTGGGTTGGTGAACAGACCCTTCAAGTCCGCAGGCATGTTGCTAGCGGTGCCGGCCGCCGCGGCCGACGCGCCCGCCACGGTGGGCTCGACGAACTCGCCATCCTTGTTCTGCATAAACGCGTAGGTGAAGCTATTTTGCTTGGCGTAAGCCAGCTCGAAATAGCCGATACCACCAGGCGTTTGCTTCACCTGGCCCGCGACACCTTCGCTCCCCTTGGCACCAATACCAACCGGCCACTTCACGGAGGTGCTGGTGCCCACCTTGGTCTTCCAGGTGTCACTCACCGCCGAGAGATAGTTAGTGAAGATAAAGGAAGTGCCGCTGCCATCGGATCGGTGCACCACGGCAATGGGCGTGTTGGGGAGCTTTATATCCGGATTGAGCGCCGCGATCTTGGCATCGTTCCAGGTCTTGACATCGCCAAGGTAGATGCTGGCCAGCAGGTCGCCGGAGAGCTTGAGCCCCGTTGGAACGCCGGGCAGGTTGTAGCCAACCGGCACGGCGCCAATGGTGACCGGCACGTGCAAGCCTAGGCTCGGCAGTGCTTGCTCTTGATCCGTGGTCAACGGTGCATCACTAGCGCCAAAATCTACGGTCCGCTGCGTCAACTGCTGAATGCCCCCACCGGAACCAATGCTTTGGTAGTTGATGGTCACGCCGGTGACCAGCTTATGGTAGGCGTCGAACATCGAGGAAAACAGCGGGTAGTCGAAGGTAGAACCGGCGCCGGTGAGCGTGCCTTGCAGGCTAGCGTCGATCGTGGCGGCCCTGCCGGCCGGGACGCTGGCGGACGCGGCTGCGCTCGTGGTTGCAGCGAGTGCTGAGGTCGTCGCTGCACTCGTTGGCGCAGCGGCTGCTGTGGAAGATTGGGACGAAACGGGCGCCGTGCCGGTTGCACCGCAGGCTGCGAGCCCCAAGAGGGCGAGCTGCGACGCGCCGACCGCCAGGACCCGTCTCCGTGTCCAATTCATGCTGTGTGACATCCTTCATGCTTGCAGCGCTGCTGAACAACTGCGCTTGCCATGAGTGTGAGCGACCGATGTTAAACGTAGAAGAAAAAGGATTGGCGCAGCCCCTCCCCTGCACCCAAAGGGCACCCGTCCCCGGTTCCCGGGGAGGGGAGTAGGCACGAAGGACACTACTCTGTTCGGTGTGGGTCGCTGGTATCGGGCCAGGTTCCGCTTACGGCAAAGATGACGCGCTCGGCAATGTTGGTGGCGCGGTCGCCGATGCGTTCTAGGTTATGGGCGATCCACAGGAGATAGGTGGCGCGCGTGATCGTGCGTGGGTCTTCGATCATAAATGACAGCAGCTCACGCAGCACCTGCGCGTTGAGTTGATCAATCTGGCGATCGTTCGTGATGACGCGCGTGGCAGACGTCACATCCCGATTGGTGTAGGCAGCCAGCCCACCACGCAATTGCTCCTGGCACAGGCTCGCCATGCGAGGGATGTCAATGAGTGGTTTGAGCAGCGGCTCCTGATTGATGCGCTGGGATATCCGGGCGATGCCCTTCGCGTAGTCACCAACCCGTTCCAGCTCATTGGAAATGATGAGGGCAGCCGTGATCCAGCGCAAGTCGCTCGCCACCGGTTGCTGTGTGGCGAAGAGCACCAGGCACGCTTCTTCAAGGCGGTAGCGCAGTTGGTCGATGGCTCTATCGCCATCAATGACCACCTGAGCGAGGCTTTCATCACGCGCTTGCAAGGCGTAGATGGACTTCGCAATGCTCGACTCGACGAGGCTGCCCAACGTCACGACGTCCCTGCGGAGGGTATCGAGCTGCGTTTCAAATAGTGTTCGAGGCATCGAGCATCTCCAATCGTCGCCCTCACCGTACGTGAACAAAGAACCCGCCAGGAGGGCTCACGGCGTCTACAGACTGTCTGACACTTGTGTTAAACCAAGGTCCTAGGCGTACACCGCGACCGACACGCTCCCGTGCATCTTCCAAGCGCTGAGCCCCACCGACCGCCAGCGTACGAGCGCTCCCATAGCGTGCATATGGCGCAAGATAACAATGTTTTCAGATGACCACGCCATGTTAACGGCATACTAAGCGCAGCCTAAATGCATCCTAAGGCCGTCGACCACAGTGGTACACTCGCGCCGTGATCGAACAAAAGCCTGAGGCGAAAGCCAGCAAGGGCCGCATCCTCATCGTTGAAGACGAGCCAGCCTTTGTTGAGGCCATCCGCTTTCATTTGCAACGTGAGGGCTATGATGTGCGTGTGGCCGGTGACGGCAACACGGCGCTTTCGTCAGCTCGCCGGATTCAACCCAATCTGGTGTTGCTTGACATCCTCCTTCCTGGCATGGACGGTTTAGAAGTCTGCAGGAGGCTCCGCCAGGAAACCAATGTCCCCATTATCATGCTGACGGCCAAAACCGGCACGGCTGATAAGGTCGTAGGGCTGGAACTGGGGGCGGACGACTACATCACCAAGCCGCTGCAGATGCGTGAGCTGACCGCGCGGATCAAAGCGGCGCTGCGCCGCGCACACATGTCCCCACCTGAGGGCCAAACATCATCGCTCATCGTGGGTGATTTGCGTATCGATGCCGGCAGGCACTCGGTGTTTATTGGAAAGAAGGAAGTGGCGCTGCGCGCCAAGGAGTTCGACCTGCTGTCGTTTCTGGCTCAGCATCCCGGGCAGGTGCTATCGCGCGAACAGATCATGCTGCACGTGTGGGGCATCGCGGATCCAGAGGATAGCCGGACCGTGGATGTACACGTGCGCTGGCTGCGCGAAAAGATTGAGGAGAACCCGAGCCAGCCGAAGTACCTGCTCACGGTGCGCAACGTGGGGTATAGGTTAGGGAATTAATTCGCAGCCCCATCCCCATCCCTTCCCCGGTCCCCGGGGAAGGGTGCAGGTACGAAGTCGGCATCCCGCCCCGGTCCCCGGGGAAGGAAGTGCGATAGAGTATGGCGAGGCGTATCTATCACCAAGAGCGGTTTGATCGCGTGTGGGGCAGTTTGCGCTGGCGCATCGCCATTAGCTTCGGTGGCACGAGCTTGCTCATGTGCCTGGTGCTTACCCTCCTTCTGACCGAACCTAACATTCCACTCGCCTTGCTGCTTGGGGTGATAGGTGGGCTCATTGGCGTGGGGTTTGCCCAGCTCGTTGCCGGGCGGATCACCGAACCGATTGTGCAGCTCACCAAGGCGATGCAGGCTGAAGCGATCGGCAAAGCGTCCGGTCAGCTTGCGCTCCATCCGGATAACGAGCTCGCTGACCTCGCTGCCACGTTTGAGCACCTGGCGCGGTCGATGCGCGACGAGATGGCCTTGGCCACCGAGCAACGCGATACCCTAGCCGCCGTGCTCACGACCATGACCGATGGTGTGGCCGTGCTCTCAGCCAAGGGCAACGTCCGCCTGGCCAACCCCGCACTGCGCGAACTGCTCGACTATGCTGGACCCTCCCCCATCGACCATCCGTTCTTCGAGGTAGCGTCGAACCACCAGATCGCCGGCCTGGCCGACGAAGCGCTCCACGGCCAATCTGGCGAACTCACGGTGGAGCTTGCCCACAGTAAGCGCGTGCTGCGCCTGATCGCCACGCCCTTGCGCCCTCCTGGCGGCGGTGCCCTCCTGGTCGCCCACGACCTGACCGAGCTGCAACGGCAAGAGCAGGTGCGCCAAGAATTTATTGCCAATGCGAGCCACGAGCTGCTGACTCCCATCGGCACTGTGCGTGCACTGGCCGACGTCTTAGGTCACGGCGGCATGGACAACCGCAAATCGGCGCGGCGCTTTCTGCGCAGCCTACAAATCGAAGCCGACCGCCTGACCGCACTGGCGCGTGATTTGATCGATCTGGCCCAGGCCGACGCTGGCGAACTGCGCATCACCGTGACACCGGTCGAGGTACACCCCTTGCTGGCCACGGTGGTCGCCCGCTTAGAAACCAAGGCCGCCAAATCCTCGGTAACGCTCGACCTATTGGGGGACGACGCTGCCTACGTGCTCGCCGACGCACCCAGGTTGGAACAAGTGCTGGTGAACCTGGTGGACAACGCCATAAAGTTTAGTTTTCCAGGCGGCTCGGTCACAGTGAGCAGCCAGGTGACGGAGACCTCGGTCATCCTGCGCGTGTCAGACGCAGGCACGGGCATCTCGGCCGAGGACCAGAAGAAGATCTTTGACCGCTTCTTCAAAGTGCGCGGAAGCCGCAGTGGGCCCGCTGGCACGGGATTGGGCCTGGCCATAGCGAGCCGCTACGTGTTTGCCATGCACGGCACAATCCATGTCCAGAGCGAGCTAGGCCAGGGCGCGACCTTCGCCGTCACGTTACCGCGCGCCGGCGCACCGCCGCAAGCCAACCTGGTGACCATCCGCTCCTAGGTCACGAACCTTTTAGGAGCGTAAGCTGGCCTTGCCCTCGGACACCGTCTTGTAGGCAGCGCTGACGCCGCTCATCATGAACCCGGAGTCGTTCTGGCAGGCGAGGAACTGGAACCCATCTTTCATGCGCCGCACCACTTCCTCCGGCGACATGCAATGGATGCCGGTAAACTTGCCCGTCTTCTTGCCGGCCTCCAGCACCTTCTGGATGGCCGCTGCGTGCCGTTCGTCGCGCTTGCCCTTGAGCCCCAATGACCACGAGAGGTCCGACGGCCCGATGAAGCAGCCATCCACGCCGTCAACCGAGAGGATCTCCTCTGCGCGGTCCACGGCGTCGATGTGCTCGATCATCACGATGCACAGGATTTCCTCGTTGGCGTGTGCGGTGTAATCGGGTCCGGCCCAGTAGCGCCAGCGGCCACCGCCAGCAGACCGCACGCCTTCTGGCGGGTAGCGGCAAGCGGCCGCGGCATGCTTGGCGTCGTCTACGGTACAGACCATCGGCACGACCACACCGTAGGCGCCGGCGTCGAGCGTGCGCTTGATGACCGCCGTGTCGTTTTCTGGAATACGCGCCAGGGGGATGGTGCCGTTGGCCCCTATGGCGATGAACAAGTTTTGCTGTGTTTCGTAGTCCATACAGGCGTGTTCGACGTCGAGGGTCAGCCAGTCCCAGCCGACGCTGGCCAGCGCTTCAGCGCCCACGACGGAGGGCATATTGATCCACAGGCCAACGGCAGGCTTGCCTGCTTTCAGGAGTTGCTTGGCAGTGTTGATTCGCATCGATCACTCCTTGTCGCTGTTCACAGCCCGGCCGGCGTGAGCAGGGCTAGTGTACACAACCACGCCGCTCGCACGGCTAAAGATGCGCGACGTGCAGGCGCTCCTTGAGGAAACGGGTGTTGATGGCGAGCTTGTCCGCTGGGCTGCCCTCACCCTCATTGGCTCGCGGCGGGTCCAGATCGAGGGTGACCCAGCCGTTATAGTGGCGATCTTGCAGCATCTTCCAGATGAGCGGCAGGTCCACGCCGCCGGTGCCGAGGTCCTTGTACAGGATCTGGCGGCGGTGTTCTTCCTGGCTGGGCGTGGGGCCGGTATAGCCGCGGTACGAAGGCAGAGAGTCTTTCCAATGGACCGCCGCGATGCGGTCGTAGTAGTCGAAGGTGAGTGCCACTGGGTCGCCGCCACCCAGGTTGAGCTGTGCGCTGTCAGGAATGTACGCGATGTAGGCAGGGTCGGTGTAGGCCATGAGCGCGCGCACCTCCTGCGGTCGCTCCACCGGGCCCCAGATGTGGGGATGCGGCGCGAGCGTGATGCCGAGTTGGGCGGTGGCACGGCCAAGTTCGTTAAGCGCATCGGCCAGCGCGTGCAGCTGATTGTCGGTGGTCCCTCCGGCTGGCCGGGCCCCCATGTTCATCTTGAAGTAGGTGCAACCCAGCACGGCGAGCGTATCGCGGGCGAACGCCACATGGTCGGCGATGGAGCGCGCTCGCGCCGCCGGATCGATGAACTCGCACGACATGCCTGGGCCACCATTGGAGATGGTGCAGCAGGTGAGGCCGTGGCCGTCCAGCAAGGACTTGAGTGCGGCCGGCTGGTCGAGGTAGTTGAGCATCATGCTGCGGTAAATTTCGATGCCGGGGTAACCAGCGGCAGCTACGATGGCCAGATGTTCTGGCACTAGGTTGCCAAAGATGGCGTTACCAACCGCGAAGTGCGGCCCATCGGCTCCGGCGGGGTGTACGACCATGCGTCTATCTCCTTTGTGGCGTCACGGGTGTGTGACGCAAACCACTGTCTGACGGAGTATGCTAGCTTGTATCGTTCCGCGCTATGAGGTGACCCGACCCCGCGCCCGGCGTAACGTCCCCTCCGTTGGGGGGACCGGGTGCCCACTGGGCGGTGCCTTCCTGGTCGTTCCTATCTCCACAGGATGAGTGAGGAGTCGACGCGACGGCGTGAAGGGGAAACGAGATTGACCTCGACGACGCTTGGTAGACCGGTCCGGCCAGCGGGTGTGCGTACGGTACGAGCACTCGTGATCGCCATGATCGTGGGATTGTCGATCCAGGGGTGGTTCGGCGACACCGTGAACATTTTCGTGGCGCCAGCTACCGGGGTCACGCCACCGGCACCGTCGTTGGGCGGCTATCTCCAGACGCTGGAAGCGTTACCGACGTCTGCCATCCCCCTTATTCACGCTGGGCTTGGGATCGCGCTGCTGGTGTTGGGCATTGTGGCGATCGTCATGGCCTTCCGTTCGCCGGTGAGTACGGGCGTGCGCGTCTGCACGGTGATTGGCGCCCTGATGATTCTCTCCGCTGGCCAGGGGGGATATGACTTTGTGCGAACAGGGCTGCAAGCCAACGCCTCCTCAGCACAAATGGGCGGCGCCTTCATCCTGTCGTATGCGCTGTATTTCCTGGCGCTGTACTACAGCAAGTGAGGAGGGAAGGAGGTCGCCCCCCTCCCCCAACCCCTCTCCGGTCTCCGGGGCGGGGAGTAGGCAAGCACCACCCCGCCAACGGCCGACATCGCTACGCGACTTGCGGGCGGCTGAAGGAGGCGCCGATCAGGGCCACGACGGCTAGCACGAGGAACAGCACCGTGTGCTTCACATGTACTTCGCCGAACACGCCCTTGGAAGGCACCGCCCAGAAAAATGCCCAGAACAGCGCGATGACTGCCGCCACGATGCTCGCGCCGATGAGGGCCGTGCCCCGGCGCAGGCCGGTCATGCCACCCACAATGGCGGGGACGGCGAAAACGGACAGAATGCTCAAGATGGTCAAGATGATAAAACCCAAGGTGTGCTCCCAATTCTCTAGCGCGGCCGTCGCGCCGCCCATACCCTATGCGCCGTGTACCGTCACAAAGATCAGGCCGGCTAAACCGACGGCGATGCAATAGTACGCAAATGGGATGAGCGTTCCAAAACGGAAGTAGCGCGTGAGAAAGCGCAGGCTCAGGTACGCTGTCACCGCCGCGCATAGCCCTCCCACCACAGCCATCGCAAACACTTGCGACCCGGCTTGCACCAGGGTGGGCACTTCCAACACACCGGCGGCAGCGATCAGCGGCGTGGCCAGCATGAAGGTGTAGCTGGCGGCTTCGTCGTGGCGCATCCGCGCCAGCAAGCCCACACACATGGTGGCGCCGGAGCGCGATATGCCGGGGATCAGCGCGAAGGCTTGCGCACCACCAATGATCAGCGCATCACGCCAGGTGAGGTCGGCGATGCTGCGTTCCGGTATCTTGTTGGACGCTGAAGCGGCTTCCGTCTGGCGCTTGCCGCGCAGATACTCGGTCCACATCATCACACCGCCATTGACGACCAAAAACACGGCTGCGACCAGTGGGGTGGCAAACAACTGCTTGATAGGCGATTCGAACACGGCCCCGATGATGCCAGCAGGTATGGTGCCAAAGAACAGCATCCAGGCCAGGTGCTCTTCTGGCGTGTGCGACAGCCGGCCCGCTACCGCACTCTTGGTGAAGGCTTGCACGATGCCGCCCCAGCGATCGCGGTAGAACACGAGTAGGGCAGCAGCCGTGCCCAGATGCAGCATCACCACAAAGGGCACGAAGGTGGTGTCGGCTTGCACCGGCCCCCAGCCCAAGAAGGCCGGCAGCAGGACCGTGTGCCCGAGGCTACTGATGGGGAAGAGTTCTGACACGCCTTGCAGCAGGGCCAGCACGATGGCTTGGAGCCAGGTGAGCCCTTGCATCGGTCTCTGTGCCCCTTTATATCATCGGTTTGGTAAGCCGGACCGCGCGCCAGCAAGCCAGGGTACCACGGACCTCACCCCCGACCCCTCCCACTTTAGGCTTGTTGTTACCCACATGTGGAGCAGGAGGGGATGAAGGTGGGTGCCGCTTGGGATGGGAGGGGAACAAGGCACAACCCCGCGCCCAGAGGGCACCCGGTCCCCCCCTGGCGGGGGGGACGAGCTTCGGGAAGTACGCGGACGACGTCGCGCCAGTTGGTCGTGCCTGGTCGAGGGATCGAGTTCAC
>JANWJO010000025.1 GCA_025449435.1 Chloroflexota bacterium
CCGGCATCGCCGATCGGCTGCGCCACCGGGTTGGACCATGAGTGCCCGCGGTCATTCGACCAGCGCAGCGATATCAGGTTTGTCGCCAACGCAGACGCTGGCACCTCCGGCGCTGTGCCGGTCTCCATGTCGGCCAGGAACTGCCGAAAGAAGATGCGTCTGCCGTCCGCCAGCATGTGCGGGAACGAGCGTACCCGTTTGATCGGCGCGCCGTTGTCGGTGAACGCACGGAGATCGAGCGCATAGAGGTTCCCGTTCTCGTGGTCGCCAACGACCACCGTGTCATCGACCGCCCAGGCGCAATTGGCGCGGTGACGATGCTCGGTGCCGTTGCTGTCGAGCCAGCACCACTCGTGCCAGTGCTGCGTCGTGATGTCGTAGACCCAGGTTTTGTCGGCCGTGGGAAACGTGAGAACGTAGAATGAATGCCCCGCGAGTTGATAGGTGAACCCGATCGCATCATCGATGCGTGCGTAACCGGCGACCTCTGCCTCGATGGCATATGTAGATACGCGCTTGGTTTCGTAGCCGGCCACCATCATGACGATGCCCTGGCCCTGCCGATCTTTGGTGAGCCAGAAGACGCTGTTGTCGTAGACGGCCGGACTGTACTTCGCGGCGCAACCATGATCGATGAATACCTCGCTCTGCATCGCCGCAAACTGAAACGACGCGGCTGCGTTTGCGTCCGTAGTCGAAAATGTCGTGCCGGCATCATACCAGATTTCCGTGGTGCGCTCGCCGAACAGGTAGATCAGCCGCTTCGCGACAACGGCCACAACGAGCAAGTCGCTGTATGCCTCCTTGTTGGCGTGATCCTGGCTGTCGAACGTCACCGCCACCGAGCCGCTGATATAAAACTGCGGCGAGGCTGGCTTGTTGAAGATGAAATACGTGTCGAGATAATCCACGCGGTCTGCGCCGCTGAACGTATTCTCCGGATCGTTGCTGATGGTGAGGACGCAGGTCACCGCGGTTGCCGTGGAGATGCCCGGATTGTCAGCCGGGAAATCGGCAAATGCCGTAACACTACTCAGGCCGGTATTGCTGCCGCCGAGCACGTCCCATGTGCCAGCCGACGTGTCGCTGCAGAAGCCCAGCCAGTAGACCGCATCCCGGCTGACCGCGACCGGCGTCTGGAAGGTCAGGGTATTGCTACCGCTGGTCGGGTTGTTGATGACGTTGGCGACGAAGCCTAGCGCGGTCGTAGGGAAGGGCGCCGGCCCGGCCGTCGTGCTGAAGATGGCCGCCTGCAGTTGCCCGGTGTAGCCGGTGCCGAGCGATACCGTGGCGGTGGCGACGAGGCCGTTCATGGTGGGCGTGAACGGCGTGTAGCGGGCGATGCCAGCCGTTATGGCCTCGGTGGCTGTGGCCGCTGCTGGCGCCTCGGTGATGACCGTTGGGATCTGCGCGAAGGCGTTGGTGTCGGTAGCGACCGTCCAGCCATTCACCGTGCCGTCGACGATTACCAGGTCCAGTCCGTTGTCCTGCATGGAGGCTGGCGTGCGAAGGCCGACAGTGATGCTGCCGATGGACGTGCCGGTCCAGTTCGTGGTGTCGACCAGATACACCGTGCTGCCGGAGACGACGTAGGTGCCGCCCGTGGCGACCTGGCGGATGCTGCGGATGGGTCCTGGTCCGATGTTGCCGAGCAGCCGCAGCCCTGGCGTGGGGTAGCACGCGACCGGCATCGGCTCGCCCTGGGCTTGCGGCATTGGCTCTGGGACGAGGTTTAGGCAGCGCTGCGCCGCCGCGATGACGCTACGGGCCTGATAGGCGCCTCCGGCGAGCGGGACCTTAGCCACTGACGATCTGCGCCTCAGCGGAGCCGTTGGGTGGCATAGCGGGCATCTGCTGCCCGGCCATGCACTGACGCTGGATCTCGGCGATCAGCGGTGCCACGATGCGATACGGACCATCTGCCAGCACGCGCATTGCGGCTTCCCACTGCTGGGCTTCAAGGGTCACTGTCATCCGTTCATCCGGCGTCATTTCCGCCTCCTGGCGGTTAAATCGTGAAAGCCGCAGTGGAGGTGACGCTGACGTAACGGCCAACGGCACCGCTCGCCAGGCTAACGGCAACGTCTGTGGTGCCTCCATCAATCGTCCCGCCACCTGGAGGATAGACGTTGATGGCGATACCGCTACGATTTACCACGACACACATTGCCCCTGCCGCTGAAGGCAGGCGCACGCCATTAGCCGTCCCGGCCGTGGCTGAAGTTACAACGGTATATTCGTGCGTAAGCTGCGTCGCGTTGTTGTGGTTGCCTCCAGCCGCCGCCACTGACGGGGCCACGCTGCGGGTGTTCTGGGCCGTTACCGCGAAGGCGCTCAGCAACACATCGCCGGTGACACCGGAGAAATCGTTGCCTAGCACAGCCTGCGGTGGGCAATTGCTGCTGTTTGAAACGAAGCCGTAGTATTGGCGCCCGGCGCCGCTATCCCAGCACTTGTTTGCGGTATAGGTGGAACCGCCAGCGTTGTTGGTTGCGCCGGTGTACCCGCCCGCGATGCCGCCTCCCGTGGCAGAGAGCGTTGTGTTGTTGTCCCAGCAGAAGTTGCCGGTGACCAGATTGTTTTTCCCTCCGTTAAAGATACCAGCGCCGGCATTGTTCCAGCAGGCGTTGCCGGAGAGCACACACTTAGTGCCCCAATGCTCTATCCCAGGGCATGCGTCGCCAAACATATCCACGGCTGCGAGGCTGTCGTGGCAGCGGTTGTCCGAGATAACGCAGCCCCATGTGTCGGTATCCGTGCCGGTGGCGATCGCGGCGCCTACACCCCAGCCAGAGATGTCGTTTCCTGTGATGAGGATACGCGTAGAATGATTGAATATCGTGTTTAGGCCGACGAATGTATTGCCCGCCACCGCGCCGCCGATCGTGGGGCCGGGGGATGCAAATATCGCGATGGCCTTGCATGTCGCAGTGCTAAGCGGGGTTGAGGCGACAGCGTAGCAGTATGTGATCCTGATGTTTGTGCAGGCGGCAAGACCGATAGCGTAGGCGTTGTTAGGGACGTTCAGAATAGACACATCCTGCACCGAGAGGTTAGCACAACTGGTGAACGAGAAGACGGACAAACCCGTAGTGCCGGAATAGACCGCCGCGCTGTAATCGAAAGTCAGATTGCGCACGGTCGGGCTGGTGGCGCCATTCCAAGAGAACAGCGTGGACGAAACGGTAGATCCAGGCGCTAGCTTTATAGTGCTCGTCTGCTGACAGGCCCCCACGAAGTTGATCTGCTTGCTGCCGATGTTCCATGCTTGCGGTGTGATGATGCAGGTTGTGTTGGCTGGGATGAAGATCGTGGTGCCGCTGGGCGTGGCGACTGCGGCCGTGAATGCGGCAGTGTCGTTCGTGACGCCATCGCCTTTGGCGCCAAAGTCTTTAATACTGATTTGGTCCCCGATATGGTCCGTGAGATGGCGGGGAGCGGTTCCCCCCGTGGCAGTGTATAGGGCATTGGTGTCCACGTACTGCTTCGTCGCAGCCCCCAGCGGCACCGTGGGATCGGCATAGAGGGTCAGCGGCCCGGTCAGCGCGCCGCCTGGGATGGGCAGGAACGGGCCGCCAACGGTTGGCGGAACCGGCTGCATGGCCGGTATCCATTTGGTGCCCTCCCATAGGTAGACCGCGTTGTTGCCGCCTGGCACCAGCGTGCCCACGGGCGGGAAGGCGGGGAAGTCAAAGCCTGCCATGGCTATGCGCTCGTGCTGTCGGTGATGAGGCCATACGCCGCCAGGGCGCTCAGCAGCGATGCCAGCGCGGCGTTGCTGCCTTTAGCGCCGGTCACGGTGGGCTTGACGATTGGTGCGGTGCCGTTGAAGCCCACGCGCTGCCCAGTGGGGTTGAGCGATAGGCCGTTGGCGGCAGTCCACGTCAGGTTAAGCGTCAAGCCGCCCGCATTGGGGTGAAAAATCGACGTGTTGGTTGCCGTGGTTGCCACTGGGTTAGCAGGTGGCGACACGGCAACATCCGGCACCAACTGCACCACTGCCGTAGCGACGGCACCAGATACCGCGGTTATTTGGTAGACACCGCCGTTAGCAGTCGTCGCCTTGTCGCCGATAATCCAGCCAGCGCCGCCGGCAGCAATCGATGTCAGCGACGCACGCTGCGCGACAGCATCGATCGCCAGTCCTGTAGATGACGGCGTGAGCGACCAGTTGCTGATGCTGTGCCGCTGACTAATGAGATTACCGGACCCGTCCACCAGGAAACCAAGTGATCGCGCGAATCCGCCGGAGAACAACACGCCGCTAAAGTCAATGCCCCATGCTGCGAGCGCCTGTCCGGTTGATGGCGTCTGCGGTTCACTGGCACCAATGAATGTCGCGGTGGACTTATAGGGTATTTGCCCGGCGCCACCACCGATGTTCAGCACGTAATCCCAGCCAGCAGTCGGTGACGAGCCACCGAACGCTATAGCGGAGTCAGCGCCAAATGCACCGCTCACCGCATCGTCGGCGAGTCGCACGATCAGCAAACCGGTCTTGCCGCCGATGGATGAGCCAGATCGCGCGTGAATGTCCAACTCGTAGCCGACAATGCCGGCGGCGAATGTCGCCCCTGAGTTGGCGGCTGTGTAGGTATTGAGCGTGGTCGCGACACCCTTCACACCAGCAACAGTCAGTGCGCTGCCGCCGCAGTTGTAGGACAGCGAGGACGCAGCCGTGAGCGCGGTGCAGAAACCAAACGGATTGATCGGTGCGGCAGTCTGCTGCGACTCAACCCACAGACCGCCCGCCTTTGTCGCGTTTGCCTGGGTGTTCTGCCGGATCAGCAGCGCATTGGACTGGCCGTTGCCGGTGTACGCCACATTGTCGTTGACGATGAGGGTATTGAAGCTCTGGTTGTTGATGTTTGCATTGCTGCCAGTGAAGTAGGTATTCACCCAGAGTGGCGAGGTCGTGTAGGTGGGTATCCCCGACAGCGTAACGCCAAGGCCGTTGCCGGTTGCACCACCTAGGTTGAGATGTTCTGCATTGATGACTGGCGCAGTCAAAGGCCCGAGCATCGTCCCACCGCCAATCGGCAGGAACGGCCCCCCGGACGGCGGCGGTGACAGACTCGCCGTGTTATTGGCGATCACCCACTGCGAGCTGTTGTCGTCAACATACCAGACGTACAGTTGCGTACTGACTGGATCGAACCACAGAAACCCCGCCATTGGACTGATCGGCGGCGTGGGGGTCACAAAGGCCGCGCCCTGGCCGCCGAACGACATGCCGACCGCGGCATTCAGGTCAGCCGCTAGCAGCTCGTCGCCGGTCTGCCAGGGATAGCCGGTCATTGACGTGCCGCCGCTTTCAGCGCCTCGACCTCGGCGGCTAACTCCTGCACGGCAACCACCAGGGCATAGAACACCGGGTCGGTATTAACCCGCCGCAGATCGTTCACCCGCTGCCCGTCTATCTCGCCCTGGACCTTGCTCACCGTCTCCGGAAGCACGCCCTCGATGTCCTGTGCGGTGAAGCCGACGAACTCGTCGCCGCGCCTGGCGACAACGGCATTCCCAAACTCGCCGTCGTTGCCCTTGAAGCGGTAGCGCTTCGGCCGGAGGCGGCGAATGACATCAAGGCCCTCGCTGTAGTCGCCGATGACATCTTTGATGCGGGCGTCAGAGGTGGCCGTCCAACTACCGCCGCCTGGCTTTAAGGCAGCTCCTACGACGGTGAAGTTGCTGGCTGTATCCATCGTCATCTGAAGGATGTTGTTGGTAGTCAGATAGCAAAAGCCGTCGCTGCCGCGAACTGCCCAGCTATAGCCTGGGTCGAACTGAAAGATGTACGCAGCGGAGGTTTGGATCACGCCCATTCCAGACCCGACGCCGAGGCTGCCGCCTACGCTAGCGTTGCCTGTGACACCGAGAGTGCCTACGCCAGCATTGCCTGTGACGCCGAGAGCACCACCCACGCTAGCATCGTGGGTAACATCGAGGCCGCCCCCCACGTCGACGTTGCCTACCACACTCGCATTGCTGCCGAAGTCCGCTGGCCCGGTGACGCCAAGCAAGCCGCCCACAGTAGCGGCGCCCGCCACATGCGCACCGCCATTGATGTTGACAGTCCCGGTAACGCCGAAATCGCCGTTCACGGTGCCGCCGCCGCTCGGCACAAAAGCCGCGTTCAGATCGGCGGCATACAAGAGATCGCCGTCAACCCATGGATAGCCTGTCGTTGACGTTGGCGTTGCGCCTAGCCTTGCCAATGGGGTCCTCATCCAACCGCCTCCCTAATCAACCCAACACGCTGGTGCCGCCTACGGTCCATGCCTGGTTCAGTCCACGCCCGGCCCAACTCGACACATCGCCGCCCCGGCGCCCAGTCAGCGCCGCTGGCATGGCAAGCAGCGGGATCTGGCTGTTCGCCAGCTTGATTGTCTCGAGTGACGCGCGCGCCTGTGCGAGCAGCAGCGGCGACACTTGCATCTGCCCAGGGCTCGCCACGATGATGCGCACCGCCAGGTTGTTGACCACCGCGTCGAGGTATTCCGGCGGCAGGCTCAGCGGATCGGTGACCGACGTTGGCACCGGCAGCGTTGCCTTGGTGACCAGGTGCATTTCGTAGTGATTGGCCGGCGGCACTGGCCAGAAGTAGACCCGCCCGGTTGGGAAACTGCTGTCGTAGAATACCGCAGACGGGATCGACCGAAGATCCTTGATGGTAAAATTCGCCCAGTCCTCATGCGCCTCGATGATCGAGAGCGGGATGTCGACCAGATTGGGCGTATGGGCGGTCGGCTGTTGGCCCAGAACGAACGGCAGCACATCGGGCAGCGCGGCGCCGTGGTTGCCGAACCCTGGCCCAAGCCGCACCCAGGCCGCATGGATCTTGTCGGGCCGTGCGATATTGAAATCCATCCGCGGGCCAATGGTGTAGAAGTTGGCCCCGGTGGAGACCACCGCGGTCTCCTGCTCGTTCCAGATCAGCCACCGCTTGCGCTGCCACTGGCCGAGCATCATGACCAGCAGGCTGAAGGCGTCATTCACATCCTGGCTGCCATCGGCGACGCTCTGCGCATCGGTGATACGCCCGGCCATGCGCAACGCGAGGAATAGCACCTGTTGGACGGTCTCCGGCACGCCGGGATGCAGCGGTGCGAGCTGCTCCAGGTTGATGGCGTTGAAAGCATCCGTCGCCGACGCGGCCATCTTCACGTCGAACTCGATCGCCGGCAGCGAGTAGATTTGCCGCAGGCGCACCGAGAGCGTGGTGAGCAGGACGTGGGTGTGCGGCGACCAGAACGCTATGTCGGTCGTAAGGTCGGGGAAGAGCGGCAGAACGACGCGGTTGGCCTTGACCGTGCGCT
Source organism: Chloroflexota bacterium (assembly GCA_025449435.1). The sequence continues at coordinate 7,317 of JANWJO010000025.1, forward strand.
CGGTGTTCATCTGGCCGATGAGCGCATTGAGCACGGTGAACGTGTCGTTTACGTCGTCTGCCATGGGGGTCTGGCCGACGCCATTCACACCAGAATTGCGCAGCGACAGAAAGATGATGTCATTCGCAATGGTCATTGTTCACCTGCAAAGAGGTGCGCCGATCTGCCGGGCGACAGCGCTCGGTGCCACACGCCTCGCCTGGGAACGTCTCGGGAGGCTCCCGGCAGAGTTCCGTTACGCCGACAGGATGCTGAACCAGGCCCCGGCCAGCGGGCAC
>JANWJO010000026.1 GCA_025449435.1 Chloroflexota bacterium
GAGGGCGATGATGCCGTTGGAGAAGGCGAGCCGGTCACCGACCCGACGGAAAATACGCGGAGCATAATCGTCGCGCGCCAGGAAGAACAGCAAGCGGGGAAAGTCGGAGAAGGAGGTGTTCGCCGCCAGCACGAGGATCAGGAACGTGGCGAACTGGATGCTGTAGAACACGGGGCCATTGCCGAACACGCTGGCGTTGAGTTGCGAGATGAGCGGGTTATTGCCAGTGGGGTCGCCGACCAGGTTATAGAAGTGGGCGAGCAGGGTTACTCCGCCGAAGATACTGGCCAGGATGGCAATCATCACCGTCAGGGTGGTGCGCGCATTCTTCCATTCGGGCGCCTGAAAGGCGGGCACACCATCGGAGATGGCTTCCACGCCGGTCATCGCCGAACAGCCGCTGGAAAATGCCCGCAGCACCAAGAAGATGGTAAGGCCCTCGGTGGCTGGCGACGTCACCGGCGGGGCCACGGCGGCGGTGCCGGTGAACAACCGGACAAACCCTACGACGATGAGCGCGATCATACCGACGATGAAAGCGTAGGTGGGGATCGAGAAGATGGACCCGGCTTCGCGGATGCCACGCAAGTTGCCCAAGAAGATGAACACGATGCAGGCGACCCCCAGCGGTACGCGCCAGTCGCTCAGCACCGGGTAGGCGGCGATCATCGCCGAGACCCCGGATGCCACGCTCACCGCCACGGTAAGGGTGTAATCGGTCATGAGTGCGGCTGCGGCGGTGAGACCCGGCACCGGTCCGAGGTTGTCTTTGGCGACGATGTAACTGCCGCCGCCCTTGGGGTAGGCAAGAATCGTCTGCCGGTAGGACACGCCGACGATGATCATCAGGGCGATGATGGCTGCAGCGATGGGAAGCGACAGCCAGATCGCCGCCGCTCCAGCGGCCACCAGCACGAGCAGGATTTGCTCCGTGGCGTAGGCCACCGACGAGATGGCATCGGACGACAGCACAGCCAGCGCCTTGACCTTGGTGAGCCGCTCGTGGGTATACGCTTGCAGGCTGAGGGCGTCGCCCACCAGGACGCGCTTGAGGTCATCCAACAACTGGCCGGCCGCCGAGGGCGATTGAGACGCCTCCCGCCGGGCGCGCAACGTGTTGGGTCCGATACCCTCGAATTCATCGAGCTTGCCGAGCCGGAGGTAGAAGCCGCCACGAGCCCTAAGGACACGCTCGCGCGGCATAGGGTCAGCGCGAGCCGCTTCTTCGGCGCCTGCGGGAACCACCGTTTCCTTCCAGCGCGCGCCGCTCTGCTCCAAGGAATGCGCTTCTTCAGGTGAGAGTCGAGCCACGTCCGGCAGGATGGGGCTACGCGTGAGGTCGTGCGGCTGCCCCGCTGCTCCGGTCGACGAACTGAATTGGTCAGACGTCATGCGGGCCGCGGCTTCCCACTGCTGGTACCAGAGCTCCCGTTGGCGGTGCAGAGCCTATGCGTCCAGCCTTCAGGATAACGGGATGGATTTCGCTGCCGGCCTCAAATCCCCTTCCTCGGCTACTTATTGACGTGGAGTTGATTGCCGCTCGCTTGCCAGATAACAAACCCAGCCTAGCACCACGAACCTCACCCCCGTCCTACCTGCTCCCTTCCCCGGGGACCGGGGAAGGGCGGGGGATGGGGTTGCGCATCACTCTCCAACAAGATCCCCTCCCCAACGGGGCGGGTGCCCTTTGGGGGATTGGGGAGGAGCATAAACAGCTACGCGTACGTCGCGGCGAATTGCTGCAAGTCGCCTTCAACCAGCGGCCCCAGGTGGATGACGCGGACAATGCCCTGTGCATCGACCACCACGGTGGTAGGCAAGCCATTGATGCGATAGGTGGTGGCCACGGCCCCATCGGTGTCGAGCACGATGGGGTCGGTCAACCTTAGTTCCTGAGCGAACGCCACGACCGAGGGAGTGGCCTCTAGTTCGTTCACGGCGAAGACCGTCCAGCGGGCCGTATGGCTGGCCGCGAACGCTTGGATCGCAGGGAGTTCTTGCTTACAGGGCACGCACCACGTGGCCCAGAAGTTCACGAGCACATTGCTGCCGCGCAGGCTACTCAGGGTGAGCACGGCACCGGTGGTGGCCGGTAACACGATGTCCGGAGCCGGTTGCCCCACCTGCACGGTGGGAGCAGGCGGCTGGAAGCTCGGCAACGCTCCGGATTTCACAGCAGTGTAGGCGGCAAAAGCGCCGCCGCCGATGGCAGCGCCGGCAACTGCTGAGACCCCTGCTTGCACCAGTAACCGGCGCGGCACCCGGAGCACAGGTGGCTTGCTGTTTGGTGTCACACCCGTCGCCCTCCTACTCTCGTGGCTGCGCCTGCTAGGCATTGCGTGGCACAATACCCTCCAGTGTGATTGTGCCGCACGGTGCCACATCGCGCGGGAGCGGGGAGCGAGTCATAAATTTGGCTGAGATCGAAGAACTGCAGGAAGAGGCAGTGGCGAAGTGGTACCACGACGTCGTCCACAAGGCGCAGCTGGCCGAAAATAGCCCTGTACGCGGCTGCGTGGTCATCAACCCCTACGGCTATGCCATTTGGGAATTTATTCAGCAGTACGTAGACGGCAAGCTCAAAGACACGGGCCACGTCAACGCCTATTTCCCGCTGTTCATCCCGTTGAGCTTCCTGCAGCGCGAGAAGGAGCACGTCGAGGGTTTTGCGCCCCAACTGGCCATCGTGACGCACGGTGGCGGCGAAGAGCTCGCAGAGCCACTGGTGGTGCGGCCGACCTCCGAAACGATCATTTACGATACCTATGCCCGTTGGGTGCAGAGCTACCGCGACCTGCCACTCCTTATTAATCAGTGGAACAACGTTGTGCGGTGGGAGTTGCGCACCCGGCCGTTTTTGCGCGGCATGGAGTTCCTGTGGCAAGAGGGCCACACCGCGCACGCCACCGTCGAGGAGGCTGTGGATGAATGCCTCAAGATTCTGCAGATCTACGCCACCCTGATCGAGGAAGTGCTCGCCATCCCGGTAGTGCAGGGCCGCAAGTCGCCACGCGAGCGGTTCGCTGGCGCTCGCGACACCTACACCGTCGAGTCGCTCATGCGCGACGGCAAAGCCCTACAAATGGGTACCACCCACGACCTGGGGCAAAACTTCTCCATTGCCTTCGACGTCTGGTTTCTCGATCGCGATGGCCAGCGGCGCCAGCCGTGGTCCACCAGTTGGGCAGTGTCCACCCGCCTCATCGGGGCGCTGGTACTGGCGCACGGCGATAGCAAAGGGCTGCTCCTGCCGCCCCGCGTCGCGCCAGTGCAAACGGTGATCGTGCCGATCTATCGCAGCGATGACCAGCGCGTCACCGTCCTCGGTGCCTGCGACAGCGTGGCCAAGACGCTCAAGGCAGCGGGTGTGCGCGTCAAGGTCGACGACCGCGATGGCGTCACACCAGGGTTCAAGTTCAACGAGTGGGAAATGAAGGGCGTGCCGGTGCGCCTGGAAATCGGACCGCGCGACATCGAGGCCCAGCAAGTCACGGTGTCACGGCGCGACGTGCCGGGCAAGCAGCCACTTCCCATTGCTTCACTCGCGGAGCAGGTGCCCGCGCTCTTGCAAACGGTGCAGCAGGCACTGTTCCAGCGCGCCTTGGCCTTCAGGAAGAGCCATACGTACGACGCCCCGACCCTGGCAGACCTGGATGCGCTCGACGCCAAGCCAGGCTTCTACCTCATGAATTGGTGCGGTAACGACGCTTGCGAAGACGCCATCATCGAGAAGAAGGCCACGATCCGCTGCATCGCCACCGACGAGCAGCTGGCCACACCCACCGGGCCGTGCAGCGTGTGCGGCCAGCCAGCGGCACATCGCGTCTATGTGGCCAAGGCCTACTAGCCCGTTGGCGGCGTTTGGCTTCCAGGTGCTCGCCCGCGATGCCGGCAGCAAAGCACGTACCGGTGTGCTGTCCACGCCCCATGGTGAGGTGCTCACGCCGTTGTTCATGCCGGTGGGTACCCAGGCTACGGTCAAGGGAATCGACACGCGGACCCTCAGCGCGCTGGGTGCGCAGATCGTGCTCGCCAACGCCTACCACCTCAGCTTGCGACCCGGCGCCGAGGAACTGGCGGCGATGGGCGGTTTGCACCGCTTCATGGGGTGGAGCGGCCCGCTGCTCACCGATAGCGGCGGCTTTCAAGTGTTCAGTTTGGCGGCGCCGGCCCGCCGTGATGGCCAGCACGGCAGCTTGGTCAAGGTCACTGACGATGGCGTCTGGTTCACTTCGCCCATCGACGGCTCCCGGCAGTACATCAGCCCGGAGCGCAGCGTGGACCAGCAAACAGCCATCGGCGCGGACATCATCATGGCGTTCGACGAATGCTCCCGTAACGACGGCGACGATGAGGCCGCACGCATATCAATGGACCGCACGCATCGCTGGCTGGAGCGCTGCTTGGAGCGCTGGCAGGAGCTGGAGCGCGCCAAGCACGGCCAGGCGCCTCAGGCACTGTTTGGCATCATCCAGGGTGGCAACAGCCGGGAGTTGCGCCGGCAGAGCGCCGCGTTCGTGGCGGCCCTGCCGCTGCCCGGCGTGGCCATCGGAGGCGAGTCGATCGGCTACTCCAAGGAGATGACCGCTACCATCCTGGACTGGATTGGCGACCTCTTGCCCGACAACCGGCCGCGCTACGCTATGGGGGTGGGCGATCCGGTGGACTTCTTCACGGTGGTGCGGCGCGGCGTGGACATGTTCGACTCGGTGTTGCCCACGCGTATGGCCCGCAACGGCACCGTGTTCACCGCTGCCGGGCGGCTGCGGCTGCTCAAACACGAACTTGAGCGCGATATGGGCCCCATTGAGCCGTCGTGTACCTGCCCAACCTGCCGCACGTACACACGCGCCTACCTGCGCCACCTGTTCAAGGCCGAAGAGATGCTCGGCCCGGTACTCGCCAGTGTCCACAACCTGGCCTTTTGCCTGGACCTCATGGCGCGCGCGCGTACAGCTATAACATTGGGCACGTTTGATGCACTCGAGCGCACCTTCCGCGCAGGGTGGAACCAGGAGTGACCGCTCGTGCGCTGGGTCAGTCCGCCGAACCTGCTCCTCTCCCCGGGGACCGGCGAGAGGTTGGGGGAGGGGCTGCGAAACACCTCATACTAATGGGGCCGCCGCAGGCGGGTAAGGGCACCCAAGCGCAGCGCCTGGCCAATCACTTCGGTATGCTCCACCTGGCCACTGGCGACGTGCTCCGCGAGATCGCCGTTGAGCCCAGCGAACGGGGGCGCACCGTCAGCGACTTGCTGCAGCGTGGCGACTATGTGCCCGATGCTCTGGTGACCGAACTGGTGCAGGAACGCATGGGTGAGCGGGATGTGGTGCTCGATGGCTTCCCGCGCACCCTGGCGCAAGCTGAGGCACTGGAACGGCTCAACATCCCCATACACGCTGTGTTCGTGCTGGATGTCCCGGCGGCGGTACTCGTGGCACGGGGCCGCAACCGCCTGTCGTGTCCCGTGTGCGGTGCCGTCTACAGCCTCACGGACAATCCGCCGAGCCGGCGGTGGTGGTGCGACGTGTGCGGCTCCGGTTTGGCGCAGCGTCTCGACGATGCTCCCGCCACGGTGCGTAAACGCTTGACGGTGTACGAACAGCGCAGCGCACGCGTCGTGAGCTTTTACGCCCGGCGGGGACTCGTGCAGCACTTCGACGGCAGTGGGGCGCTCGATGCCATTACGGCCAAGCTGTTCGCCGCCACGGAACGTGTCTTCGCGCCATGAACCGTGCCTGTGCGACAGTAGTCGAGCGATTGATGCCGAACTGCGCCACATCACGCGACGGCGCCGCCAAATGTCCAATCGTCATGAAGTTCCAGGCACCGTCGTCATTGCGTTCACCGTATCCGGCGGTAGAGAGCCGAACTGGGCGGCCCGACGTTTCCACTGGTCTTTCGCGTCGAAAGCTGACGGCTGGGGTCGCGTCGGTAGAATGGCGCTTGGAGGCGCGACGTCAACGAATACGCATGTTGAGCATAGTCACGGGGGCCCGAGAGCGATGAGTATGTCTTGGCGATCCAATTGGGCGCTTCGACGCACGATCGCACGGTGGGCAGATCGTCAGTTCCACGCCGCGCACACCATGAACAGTTCCAATATTGGCGCGTTGTTGGTTGCGGCAAGGCCGGCCACGGTATGCGACTTGGGCGGTGGAGATGGAGAGCGCACAGCAATGTGGGCAGCGTTACTGCCCGGGATGGCCTGGACCATTGTAGAGTGCCATCCGCCGTTCATTAAGGCCGCGCGGGAGCGCGGCTTCACCGTCGTCGAGGCGAGCCTTGATACCACGTTGCCCCTTCCCACCGGTGTGTTCGACGCCGTGGTCAGCAACCAGGTGATCGAACACCTCGTGGATACGGACCTGTTCATCTCTGAAGCGTTTCGCATTCTTCGCCCCGGGGGGCTCGCTGTTATCAGCACAGAAAACGCGGCGAGTTGGCACAACATCGCTGCACTCCTGCTTGGTTGGCAACCCTTCAGCTTGACGAATGTTAGCGCCAAGGCGCTGGGACTCGGTAATCCTCTGGGTTTGCACGCGGGCGAGACGGGGGCCGAATTTCCAGTGACCATGCAACATCGTCGC
>JANWJO010000027.1 GCA_025449435.1 Chloroflexota bacterium
CGCGCCGCGAACAAGGTCAGCTGTGCGCACGTGTTGCCCGACGGCGGGCGCTCACGCGTCATCGAGCACTGGTATGCCATCGCTGCGTTCCCAACCGCACACCACGATTCGTCAATTCGTACGATTCGTACCCCCTGTGTCCCGGTGACGCACCGCACAGGCGGGCGGCAGGGGGCGTGGGTTCCCTTCCGGCGCAACGTCCACCCGCCCGGGAGAAGGAGGGTGTGACGGCAGGGGGGAGGGGATGGTCGTGCTTCACGCGCTGCCGGCAGCTCGGCTCCCCGCTCGGGGAACCCTACGGAGGGGTCCGTACGCCCCCCCTGTGACGGGCATCACACGTGTGTTGGCACTAGCACGACAGCATGCAGGAGCGAAGCGAGGAGAGGAAGAGGGGGTACGAATCGTACGAATTGACGAATTGTTGACCTTGGGGAGGGGAGCCCGACCTCTCCCCCGACCCCTCCCCTAAAGAGGGAGGGGAGCCCAACCTCTCCCCTAACCCCGCCCCTAAAGAGGGAGGGGGAACGATGACGCTGCTCGGTTTCCGGCACGAGCCCCCCTCCCACTTTAGGGGAGGGGAAGGGGAGAGGTCGAGATGCGCAAGGGCAATGCGAATGGTTCGCCTGTGCGCACCGGCGCTCGCGGCGGCAGGTAAGCACTACTATGCGGTGGTGCACGCTACCGCTTGGAGCGCTGGCGCCAATACATCACTTTCTCGGAGGTACACATGGATCCCCAGGAATTGGCGTGAAGCTCGTAGCGTTCGCCGATGTACACCTCGACACGCCATTTGGCACGATGGGTCTGCACTCGCAGGCCGCCAGCTGGCGCCGGCAGGAGTTGCGCGACACCGTACAGCGTATCCAGCAACTGGCCCTCGAGGAGCAGGCTGATGCCCTGTTGTGTGCCGGCGACCTGTACGAGCACGAACGTAGCACGGCGGATACGGCCGGTTTCCTGCGCGCGACCTTTGCTGGCCTGGGGTCGATGCCGGTGTTCATTGCCCCTGGCAATCACGACTTTCTGGCGCCAGGGTCGCTGTATGACCGAACGGATTGGAGCGCCAATGTCCTCATCTTCAGGGAGCCACAGTTTAGACCTGTACCGCTCGCTGAAGGAATGACGCTGTGGGGAGCGGCCCACGTCGTGCCCGCTGGCACGGCGAGCTTCTTTAACGCTTTCCACGTTGCCGGAGCTGGCGTGCATCTGGCGCTGTTTCATGGCGCTGAGCTGGGTGGGCCGGTGCAGGCCGACGCTGAATCGCAGCGCCACGCGCCGTTTGCGGGGAGCACCATCGAGGCTGCTGGCTTCCATCACGCAGTCGTTGGCCACTACCACGCTCCGCGCGACGCCCAACGGCACATATATCCGGGCAATCCGGCGCCGCTGACCTTTGGCGAGGGGGGCGAACGCGGTGCGGTGGTGGTGACAGTGCACCCCGACGGGCGGGTGGTGCGGACGCGCAGGACCGTGTCGCCAGCCCAGGTACACGACATCGCCGTAGACATTTCAATGGCGGCGAGCCAGCAGGATGTGCGTGGCCTTGTTACTAGTGCCATTGCAGGACTCACCGGCTACGCACGGGTCACGCTGCATGGCGACGTGCAACCCGCCGTCGAGTTGGATATATCCGAGCTTGAGCAGGCGCCCAGCGCACTGCGGGCACTGATCGTACGCAAGGGCGACCTGCACGAAGCCTATGATCTAGCGGCACTGGCCAGCGAGCCCACGGTGCGCGGGCAGTTCGTCACGAGCGTGCGTGCCGCGCTTGACCTGACAGAGCAGCAGCGGCAGCGCATCCTGATTACAGGGTTGCGTGCACTCGATGGCCGCACCGACCTGGCGGTGTAAGCGGTGCGCTTCATCTGGGTGCAGGCTGAAGCCTTTGGGATGCTCAGCCAGCGCACGCTGAGGCTGGCGCCAGGGCTCACGCTCCTGTACGGCCCCAATGAGTCGGGCAAGTCAAGCTGGCAGGCGGCGCTGTTTGCAGGGCTCTGTGGCGTGCGCCGGGGCGGCGGGGCGGGGAAGGAGTTGCAGGCATTTCGGGCCCGCTACCGGCCGTGGGGTGGCGAAGCGTGGAGTGTTCGAGCACGCGTCGAATTGGGCAATGGGCACGTGATTGATTTTCGGCACGACCTCGATGAACGCATCGGCAACGCGCACGACGTAGTCGACGGCAAGAGCTATGACCGCGAGTTGATGAGCGGCGGGGCAGTCGATGGGTCGAAGTGGTTGGGACTGGATCGGGATGCCTTTCTGGCCATCGCCTGGGTACGCCAGGCCGATATCCTCGGCGTGCTCAACCGTGCTCGGGATGTCCAGGAATTTATGCAGCAGGCAGTGGCTAGCTTCAGCCAGGACACGTCGGTGGCGAGCGCGCTCGAGCGGCTGGAAACGTTCCAGCGCGAACACGTGGGCGGCGATGGTGCGAACGCCGTCAAGCCGCTCCGTCGTGCCATGAACGCCGTGCAACAAGCGCAGTTGGCGCTGCAAACGGCACGGCAGTCCCACGGCGCCTATCTCCAGGCGTTGGCGCAAGTGGCCTGTGCTGAGTCAGAGGTCTTACGTACCCAACGTGACCAGGCGGTGGATGGCCCGGCTGGAGATGTCCCCCCGGCGGCGACGGCTGTAGCCGCGATGAACGCGCTGCTCCGAGCAGAGGATGCAGTTCGCTTTCATGCAGATCAGCGACCCCTGAGCGTTGTTCCCCCAGCAGTGGGCGATGCGACGCCGCACCACCTCCACCAGTGGGCCACTACCCTGCGCGAACCGGAGCCAGCCGTGGATGGTGCGGCACAAGACAAGCTTGATCGGGCCCGCCATGCGGCCGTCAGCTCGGCAGGTGTACGGCTGCCCGTCGGGTGGCTGGTGCTGTGCTGCATGGGAGTGCTCGCGGGGGTTGCGCTGCTCGCGCGCCAGCAGCCGGTGTTCGGTGCCGTGTTGCTGGTGGCGGCGTTGGGCGTTGCCGGTTGGCTGCTGGTGCGTCAGACGGCTCAGACCGATGGGACCCGTCAACTGGCGGTGCAACGCGCCGAGCTGGACGTCGAGCGAGCACAACTGCCTCACACGGCTTGGACCACGCAACAACAAGTGGTGCGCAAGCACCTGCAAGCGTTGGGCTTGCCTGCTGACGCTGCCCAACTCGACGCCCTGGCGCAGCGGGTGCAGGAAGCACACCTATCGGTTCCAGCGCTCGCGCAGTGGGAGCAGCGCCAGGCCGAACTTGTGCAGCAACAGACCAGCGCCGGGTGTGCCTTGCTCGAACTCCTACGCCAGCGTGGCGAACGGCCCGCCAACGACCCACATGTGGCGTACGACGCCTATGTGACGTCCTGTGCGCAACGCCAAGAGGAACTGGCGAGCGCGGATCGCAACCAGCGACTGGCATTTGAGGAGGCGACTACACATCTGGCTAGCTTGCATGGAGGGCTCGCGGTACTGGAAGCACAGCTTCCCCCAGTAGCGGCGGCTGAGGAGAGCTTGGCGGCCGCCGAGGTCGAACTGGCGCGCGTGCGCCAGCTCGACGACACGCTCTCCCGTACCGTGTCATTCTTGCGGGAGGCCCAGCAACAGGTGCACTATGGAGTGGCTGGGGCCCTCAACGCTGCCGTGAGCAAACACCTGCCCGCGGTGACCGCTGGCCGGTATCAGGAAGTACGGATCGACCCGCAAACACTCACGGTCAACGTAGTGGAAAGCAGCGGCACCCAACGCGATGCCACGTTGCTCTCTCACGGTACCGCCGAGCAGATTTACCTGCTGCTGCGCGCGGCGCTGGCCCAACTGCTGTGCAAGCCAGGCGAGCCGTGCCCGTTACTCCTGGATGATGTCACCGTGCACTGTGACGCGGAGCGTAAACGGGCAATGTTGGAAACGCTGCATCGCCTCAGCGCGGACCGTCAAATCATCATGTGCAGCCAGGAAGAGGCGGTGTTGCAGTGGATGCTGAAACACCAAGGCGAACGTGATAGCGTGGCGTGTTTGCAACCCGGCGGCGAACCTGTGAGCTGGCGTTAGCAACGCCGTTAATCCAATACCCCATCTGGTGATAGCCACTCCGGCAGCAAGTTGTAGCCATCGCGTACACGGGGCACAACGCACGCTGTACGTTGGCGCTAGGTGTTCTGCGGTGATGTCACAATTGGTAGTGAGTAGCTCTTTGAAACGGGCGAACGCTACGAAGAAGGAGCACAACAGCATATGCGTATCGGCATTCCGCGCGAACGAGCCCCGGGCGAGCGGCGAGTCGCTGGCACTCCAGAGACCGTTGCCGCCTACATCACCGATGGCCTCACGGTTTCTGTTGAGACCGGAGCAGGCAGCGACGCTGGCATTCACGATGAGGAATTCGTTCGTGCGGGCGCCACGGTCGAAGCCAGCTACCAGCAACTGTGCGCCGTCGCGGACGTGCTCATCGGCGTGCAACGCCCCATGCCCGAGCAGGTGCAGTGGCTGCGTCCACACATGGCGATCGTGGCTCTGCTGCGGCCGCTCTCGGAACTGACACTCGTGGAGCAACTCCGCGCAGCTGGCGTGACGAGCTTTGCGATGGACATGGTGCCACGCATCGCGCGAGCGCAGGAAATGGATGCACTCTCGGCGATGAGCGGGCTGGCTGGCTATCGTGCCATTGTGCTGGCGGCCGCCGCGCTGCCGCGCTGCTTCCCGCTGTTCATGACCGCTGCCGGCGTGGTGACGCCAGCCAAGGTATTCGTGCTGGGCGCAGGTGTCGCTGGTTTGCAGGCGATTGCCACCGCCAAGCGCTTAGGCGCCGTGGTCGAAGCCTTTGACACACGTCCGGCGGTACGCGAACAGGTGGAAAGCCTGGGCGCGCGCTTCGTTGCCCTAGCGCTGGAAGGCAAGCCCGCTGAGACGGCCGGTGGCTACGCGGGGCAACTCAGTAGCCAGACCCAAGCGCTGGAACGGGAATTGGTCGCCCGCCACGTTGCCGCTGCCGATGTGGTGGTGACGACAGCGCTCGTGCCAGGCAAGCGGGCTCCCGTACTTATCGGCAGCGAACCGGTGCTGGCCATGCGAGCGGGGTCTGTCATTGTGGACCTGGCAGCCGAGGCGGGAGGCAACTGTGCCTACACTGTCCCGGGTGAAACCATCGTAGAGCACGGTGTCACGATTGTCGGCACGCTCAGCCTGGCCAACGATATGCCTGGCCAGGCCAGCCAGTTGTACGCCCGCAACGTGCGCAATTTGCTGCGGCACTTGATCAACAAGGGCACGTTGCAGGTGGACCTCACCGACGAGATCACGGCTGGTACGTGCATTACCAGAGAGGGCGAGGTGCCGCAAGCAACCGTGCGCGGATTACTGCCTGTCGCCTCGCTTCAAACAGCGGAGAAGAACGCATGAGCGCCACACTGGTCATCGGGGCCTACGTCTTTGTCCTGGCGGTATTCGTGGGTTTGGACCTCATCGGCAAGGTGCCCCAGATCCTGCACACCCCGCTTATGTCTGGCACCAACGCCATACACGGCATCGTGCTGGTGGGCGCAGTGCTGGTGGCGGGCACCACTGACGATACGTTGGGTCGCGTGCTCGGCTTCGTCGCGGTGACGCTGGGGGCCATGAACGTGGTGGGTGGGTTTGTGGTTACCGACCGCATGCTACAGATGTTCCACACCACCAAGAAGGAAGGGACGGCGCCGCGATGATCGCCTTGCCGTCAGCCATCGTTGAACTCGCGTACCTGATCACCACCGTGACCTTCATCATCGCTATCAAGCGCTTAGGGTCGCCAGCCACCGCGCGGTCCGGCAACCTGCTGGCGGCTGCGGGCATGGCGCTCGCCATTATCGCCACCTTCGCCAGCCAGCTGCTCGCCAATCTGCCGTTGATTGGCGTTGGCGTCGTGGTCGGTGGCGCACTGGGTGCGCTGTCGGCCCGGCGAGTCCGCATCACAGCGATGCCGCAGATGGTGGCGCTGTTCAATGGCATGGGTGGTGGCGCTGCTGCGCTGATCGCCGCAGGGCAGTACCGCCAGCTCGCTGTGGCGGCGGGCGGCATCGCGACGGCCGCCACCTTCACAATGCTCCTGAGCGCCCTCATGGGATCCATCAGCTTCTCCGGTAGCCTGGTCGCGTTCGGCAAGCTGCAGGAGTGGTTGCCGGGGAAGCCGCTGCGCTACGCCGGCCAGCATTACGTCAACCTCACGTTGCTGGCGGTGGTGGGGATCATCGCGGTGAGTTTGCTCGCGTTCACGCTGCCGCCGGTGTTTGCGGTGTACGTGTTCGCAGCGCTCATCCTGGGCCTCCTGGTCGTGCTGCCAATTGGCGGCGCGGATATGCCGGTGGTGATAGCCGTGCTCAACTCCTGCACTGGACTAGCCGCCGCCGTGACCGGCTTCTTGCTAAGTAACAATGTGCTGATCGTGGCAGGCGCTCTGGTGGGTGCGTCGGGCGCGCTGTTGACACAAGCCATGAGCAAGGCTATGAACCGCTCGCTGTTCAACGTGCTGTTCGGCGCGTTTGGCGAACAGGCGGCGACAACTTCAACCGGATCGACTGCTACCGGCTCGATACACGCCACCACGCCGGAAGACGTGGCCGTATTGCTGGCCTATGCGCACGAAGTGATCATCGTGCCGGGGTACGGTCTAGCAGTGGCGCGGGCGCAACACGAAGTGAAGGAACTGGCGGAGTTGCTGCGTCAGCGTGGCGTCGAGGTCAAGTACGCCATCCACCCGGTCGCCGGCCGCATGCCGGGTCACATGAATGTGCTGCTGGCGGAGGCCGACGTGCCCTACGACCAGTTGCGTACCATGGACGAAGCCAATCCAGAGTTTTCGCACACCGACGTCGCGCTGGTCATCGGCGCGAACGACATCACCAACCCGGCCGCACGCTCCGCGGCAGGCAGCCCAATTTCCGGCATGCCTATCCTCAATGTAGATCAAGCTGCCGCGGTGGTCGTGCTCAAACGCAGCATGAACCCCGGCTTTGCCGGTATCGACAACGATTTGTACCTGAATCCGAAGACGCGCATGCTGTTCGGTGACGCGCGTAGCTCACTCAACCAGCTCTTGACCGCCGTCAAGGCCGCCTAGCAGCCCTCACGGGGTGTACCGCAGCATGTTCCGGCCTGGCGCCGAGAGGAGCCAGGCCGGAACATGCTGCGGTACACCCGCTAGCACGCTGCTGGTTGACAGGCACACCAGGGCACTCCACGATAGCGCTGGTAGCTGACGCGAGCAGAGATCAACTGCTCGGGCTAGAGGAGTGCTATGCGAATCACGCGTGTGGAGACCATTCCTGCCAGTGTTGGCCGGCGCATTTACGTCTATGTGCGCATCACGACCGATGAGGGCATTGCTGGCATCGGCGAGGCCGCCTGCTCAGGCAAGGAGCGGGCGCTGATTGGGGCTATCCAGGAACTCGATAAGTATCGCATCGGCGCCAACCCCTTCGAGATTGAGAAGCTGTGGTCGCTGATCTATCGCAACGCCTTCTGGCGGGGCGGTCCCGTGCTGTGTGGGGCCCTGTCCGGCGTGGAGCACGCCCTCTGGGACATCAAGGGCAAGGCGCTCAACGTTCCCGTATACGAGTTGCTGGGCGGCCGCTACCGGCATAAGGTGAAGTCCTACGCCTGGATCCACGGAGACACGCCCGAGCAGTGCGCCGAACAAGCACTGCGCCTCAAGGATGGCGGCTGGCACGCTCTTAAATTCGCTCCATTTGAGGGGTGTGGACCAGGTTTCGACGTGGCGCACGGCAAGCGCGTCGAGGCCAAGGTACGCGCGGTGCGGGAAGCGGTGGGTGACGAGTTCGGTATCGCCGTGGATGGGCACGGCCGGCTCAATCCCGTCAACGCGCTGGAAATGGCTAAGCGCGTCGAGCCCTACGGCGTGATGTTTTTCGAAGAGCCGGTGCTGCCGGAATATCCGGAGGCCATGGCCGATGTGCGGCGTACGGCGCGCATCCCTGTCGCCACCGGCGAGCGGCTGTTCACCCGCTATCCCTTCCGCGACTTGCTCACCAGGCAAGCCGTCGATGTGGTGCAGCCCGATATCTGCACGGTGGGCGGCATCCTAGAGACCTACAAGATTGCCACCATGGCCGAAGCCTTTATGGTGTCCATCGCACCACACAACCCACTGTCGCCGCTGTCTACAGTGGTGTGCCTGCACCTGGATTCGGTGGTGCCCAACTTCTTGATTCAAGAGGTGGCATTCAACGCCGGACGGGAGCATTTGCTCAACAAGCAAGTGGAGACGGTGCGCGACGGCTATCTGGTGCCGCCTGATGGACCGGGCTGGGGCGTCGAGCTCAACGACGATTATTTGCGGGCGCACCCGATGCAGAACGACAACATCTTCACCGTGCGCTATGCCGAGGACGGCTCGATCATCGACATGTAGCGAGGCGCCTCATCCGGTACAGGAGCATCCGGTTTGCTGGCTGTGCTGAGTACACTAGCGCCGGTCGTAACGAGTGAGGGAGGGTCCACGCTGTGGATGTTATAGCGCTGCGGCGCCAGTTTCCGATGCTACAACACAGCACCTATCTCAACGCCGGTGGTATCGGGCCAAACCCGCTGCCGGTGACCAACGCGCTGGTGGAACTTGCTCAGGAGGTGAGTGAGCAAGGTCCGGATGGCATGGCGTTTTCGCGTGAAGCCTTCACCGGAGCGGCGTCCACTCGCCGAAAGCTCGCGGCGTTCGTACACGGCGATGCCAGCGAGATTTCCTTGCTGCGCAGCACGGCAGAAGGCTTTGACATTGTTGGCCACGGCCTGCGCTGGCAGGAGGGCGACGAGGTGCTGTTCGGCGGTGGCGACCACCCGGCAGCGCGTGCCATCTGGACTATCCTGGCCCGCCGGCACGGCATCAAGCCGGTCAGGCTGGATATCCCCAACGCCAGCGCTGAGGAGATCGTGGCGTATGTCGGCCAGCACGTCACGCCGCGCACCAAGTTCGTGTCACTCAGCCACGTGAACTCCGAGAATGGCTTGCTCCTGCCGGCACGGCAGATCGCTGACCTGGCGCACCGCAACGGCGCGCTGTTCATGCTCGATGGCTGCCAGGCGGTCGGCAACACACCAGTGGATGTGCAAGCGCTCGATTGCGACTTTTATGCAGCGGGAACGTACAAGTGGCTGCTGGCGCCGTTTGGGTCAGCCTTCTTGTGGACGCGCCGTTCGCTGCTGGAGCGCGTCGAACCGTCGTGGGTTGGTGCGGGCGGCACTATTAAATTCGATCCCGAGACTGGGCTGTGGGAGCCCATCGCCACCGGTGAGAAGTTCGAGTTTGGGGCGCGCTACTGGCCGGTGGTGCGCGCCCAAGCCGCCGCAGTGGACTTTGTGTCGGGTATCGGCATGACGCATATTGCCGAGCGGGAGCGACTGCTGGTCAACCGCATGCGCGCCCGGCTGGCGGACAAACCTGGCGTCATCGACTTTTCGCCGGTGTGCGCCGAGCTCCAAACTGGCATGGCCGGAGCGGCAGTTCAGGGGATGGAAGGCAAAGCGCTGGCAGCCCGGCTGAATGCGCAGGGCGTCGAGTTGCGGGCCAACCGGGGGCCAGATGGCGTGACTGGCGTGCGCTTGTGCCTGGCGTTTTTTGTGACGGAAGAAGAAGTGGACGCCACGGCGGATCGCATCGCGAGCATCGCAGCGGAGGCGCGGAGCGCCTAAGCTGGGGGACCTCTTACCGCGGCAGCTGGGCAAGTCTTGAAGGGAAGCGAAGGCAGCATGGCAACGACGGTGGTGCGAGCGTCGCACCTGATCGACGGGCTCAACCCGCAGCGGGTTGACGATGGCGTGGTGGTGGTGAACGACGGCGTGATCGTGGCGGCGGGCGCCGCGCACAGCGTCACCATTCCCACCGGCAGTGACGTGACCACCTACGACTTTCCCGGGTGCACAGTGCTGCCCGGGCTTATCGACAGCCATACCCATCTGGTGTTTAGTGCCAGCGATCAAGCGCTGGAGGACGCCATCAACGACTCCGATGAGACGTTGCTGTTGCGCGGTATCGCCAACGCGCAGGCCGAGTTGCGCTGCGGCGTGACCACCGTGCGCGATTGCGGCGGGCGCGGCTTCCTGACGCTCGCGGTGCGCGACGGCATCAAGCGCGGCATCGTGGTGGGTCCACGCATCCTCGCTGCATCCATGCCCATCACGACCACCGGGGGCCACCTGAACTTCTGTGGTCTGGAAGCCGATGGCGTGCCAGAGTTGATCAAGACCACTCGCCGGCTGTGCAAGGCTGGGGTGGACTTCATCAAAGTGATGGCGACCGGCGGTGGCATGACGCCAGGCACCAACTCGCGCGCACCGCAATACTCCGTGGAAGAGTTATCGGCGATCGTCGGCGAAGCTAGGCGGATGGGTAACCGGCACGTCGCCGCACACTGCCACGCCACGCAAGGCATCCGTAACGCCGTCGAGGCTGGCATCCGCACCATCGAACACTGCTCCTGGCTGCATCCGGAAGACGGCTTGGAGTACGATCCGCGCACGGTGGAGCGCATGGTGGAAAAGGGCACCTACGTCACCTTGACGATGGGCTCGGAACGCGCCGCCATCAAGCCCGACGACCAGCTCGCTCCCTGGCAGATCCAGGGCAAACACCACTACGGCGAGCACTTCGACCTGCTGCGGCGCACCGTGCAAGGCGGTGCCCGCTACATCGCCGCCAGCGATGCCGGGGTGAGCCGTACGTTCTTTGGCGAGTACCCGCTCACCTTGGAGGTGATGGTCACCAAGCTCGACATCGCA
Source organism: Chloroflexota bacterium (assembly GCA_025449435.1). The sequence continues at coordinate 10,729 of JANWJO010000027.1, forward strand.
CCGATGGACGTCTTGCGCGCCACCACCGGTAATGCCGCGGTGGCGCTGGGTGTGAGCAATGCGATTGGCGCGCTGAGCCCGGGCAGGCGCGGCGATGTGCTGGTGGTCGACGGCGACCCGCTGAGCGACATACGGGCCATGCGCAGCGTGCGGGCGGTGTATCGCGACGGCACGCAACTGGTCAACAGCGGCTCGCTGGTGTAAGCCGTCTGGTGATACCAGGGCGCCAAGCAGTCGGAACACACGTAAAAGGAGTGGGTGATGGCACAGATCGTCCAGTATGCGACCGTGGGCTGTGGCGGGATGGGGCGCCGCCACTTGCGCGGCATGGCACGCTTGCAAAAAACCTCGTTCTGCAACATGCGGCTCGCCGCCGTGTGCGACCTCAATCAGGAGAACGCCAACTTCCTGGCCGATGAGGCGCAGGAATTGCTCGGCGCACGGCCGCGCGTGTTCGCCGATATTGCCCAGATAGCCCAGGCGATGCCCGAGCTGCAAGCCG
>JANWJO010000028.1 GCA_025449435.1 Chloroflexota bacterium
CGCCCCTCCCCTGAAGAGGGAGGGGAGCAGATACGAGGGACGAAACGCACTCTCTTCCAGCGGCTCGGTCCCCCCGCCAGGGGGGACATTAGGGGGGGTCATGGTTTCGTCACCGCTCGATGGATTTGTGGGTAACAACAAAGGGGATGACAGGGGGGATCAGCCTGCTCACGCCACGCCAGCGCTCATCGTACACGCAGCTGCTACCCCCACGTGCACCACGCGAATGACCAACAGCATCTACTAGTGGGAGGGGAGCAGGTCACGGACCCCGGTCCACAGGTTCGGACTCGGGCCCGAGCGCGGATTCGGCTTTCCAGAAGTCGATGATCACAGATGCCAGGCTCATGAGGAGTGCCGTGGCGGGCACAGCAAATAGCGCGCCGAGCACACCGCCTACCTCAGCACCAGCGCTAATTGCGAGCAGGGACACTAACGGCGGCAAGCCTACCGCGTGCCCTACGATGCGCGGACCGAGCACGTTGCTTTCCAACATGTGCAACGCGACATAAAAGATGAGCACAGCGATGAGCGTCGGGATACCTTGAAACGCTGCCAGAATGCCGAGAGTGATGCCAATCAATATCGGGCCGACGCTCGGGATCAACTCAAAAAAGAACCCCAGGACGCCGATCACGAACGGGAATTGCATCCCCAGCACCCACGCCATAACGCCGGTAGTGATTCCGACGATCAACGCCATGAGGATCTGGCCGCGAATGAAGCCGCCAACCTTCTCGACCACCTCGCTTTGCACAAAGGCGAGGTGGCGACGGTAGCGTTCGGGCACGATTCCGGGCAACGCCTTGCTGATACGCGGCGCATCGGACACCAGGTAAATGCTGAAGAAGATGACCAGCACGGTACTCACCAGCGCAGCGGTGATGCCTGACACGATCTTCAGGCTCTGGCCGACGGCAGCCGTGACGGCAGACTCGATGCTGGACGTGAGGTTCGTGAGTTCGGTCTTGAGATCGACGTTTATAGAGTGGTCACTGAGCCAGGTTTGGGTACCGGTGAGCAACTGCTGCACATCGGCAGTGTACTTTGGCAGGTCATCGCGCAGCACGGTGAGCTGGCCGAGCAACTGCGCGCCGAGCCAGTAGCCGCCAAACAAAAACAGCAGCAACAATCCCAAGTACACGATGGCAATGGCGAGGCCACGCGGCACACGCTGCCTGGCAATGATGCCGACCAACGGCTCGACGGCGAAAGCCACAAACACCGCGATGATGAACACCAAAACGGTGGTCAAGACGTTACGCACGAGCAGGCTCAGGCCATCGATGATGATCCCGGCGGCGATGACGCTAATCAAGATGTCGCGGGTGCGCGCCCAATCGATCGGCTTGCGCGCAGGCGGCATGTGGGCAACGGGAACCGAGGGAACAGTGGGTTGGGGCGCTGGTGTTACGGGCGCGCTCGACTCGACAGCCACGACGCACCTCCCCTACGAGCGGGCACTATACCGGCCCGTGTCCCTGTCACGATACTTTTGGAGCGTGGCGGCAAACCCGCTGGCCAAGTCGACTTCCAGAGAATTGGCCAGCGCGGCCAGGGTAAACAGCAGGTCACCCATTTCTAGTGCCAGCTCTTGCGGCGCCTCGCCGGCCTTCTTGGGCTTGTAGCCAAAGTCGTGGTTAATGAGACGCGCCAACTCGCCCATCTCTTCCACCAGCCGAGCCAGGTTGCCCAGCGGTGGCCAGTAGGTTCCGTTCCACTCTTGCTGGCACCACTCGTCCACCAGGCGCTGCACGTCGCGCAGTGCCAGACCATCCTGTGCGGCCATTGCTGGCTGCGTCACTTGTGCTTGCGCTTGTCGCGCTGGTGCTGTTGTTGGGAGCGATGTTGCCTTTCGCGCTCATGCCGGCTGGAGCGGCGTGACGATGCGTGCGTAGTGCGCTGCGGTAACTGTGGTGCGGCACCGCCATCTGGCAACATGCCCGGGCCCATCTGTGCCAGGCGGCCAAGTCCACCTTTGCCGCTCATCATCTGCTTCATGGTCTTGCGCATGGTCTCAAACTGGTTGATGAGCTGGCTGACCTCGGTCGTGGTGGTGCCACTGCCCTTAGCGATGCGCCGCCGCCGGCTGACGTCGATGATGTCGGGGTTGCGCCGTTCTTGCGTGGTCATGGAAGTGATGATCGCCTCCATGTGCAACCGAGCTTTGCCGTCGAGCGCCTCGGTGAGGTTCTCGTCGCGCGTGAGCTGGCTCATCCCGGGCAGCATGCCCAGGATCTTGGACAATGGCCCCATCTTCTTGACGGTCTGCAACTGGTTATAGAAGTCCTCAAAATTGAAGCTCGCGGTGCGGAGCTTCTTCTCCATCTCGGCCGCTTGCTCTTCGGTAAAAGCTTCCTGCGTGCGCTCGATGAGCGTCAGCACGTCGCCCATGCCCAGGATGCGCGATGCCAGCCGGTCGGGATAGAAAGGTTCGAGCCCGTCGGGCCGCTCACTCACGCCAAGGAACTTGACTGGCACGCCGGTCACGGCCCGAATGGAGAGCGCCGCACCGCCGCGCGCATCGGAGTCCATACGGGTGAAGATCAAGCCGGTGAGCGGTACTCGCCTATGAAACTCCTGCGCCACCTTGACGGCCTCCTGGCCGGTCATGGCGTCCACCACCAGGAGTGTTTCCACCGGATGCGCCAGGTTGGAGATACGCTGAATCTCTTGCATGCGCTCTTCATCGATTTGCAAGCGCCCAGCGGTGTCTAGGATGACGGTCGAGAACCCTTCATCGCGGGCGCGAGCGAAGGCGTGCATGCAGATGTCTTCGGGTTTGACTTGGGTGCCCTCCGAGTGGACAGGGATGCTGAGCTGTTTGCCGAGCGTTTCTAACTGCTCAATTGCCGCTGGCCGGTAGATGTCGGCCGCCACCAGCAGCACTTTTTGATGCTGCCGGCGCAGCAGCAAGCCAAGTTTGCCGGCACTCGTCGTCTTACCAGCACCCTGCAGGCCCACCAGCATGATCACGTGGGGTGGTGAGCCCGTGAGTTCCAGCTTTTGTGGAGTAGATCCCAGGAGTTCGACCAGCTCGTCGTGTACCAGTTGGACCACGCGTTGCGCGGCCGTGAGCCCCTGGCCTATCTCGACATCGAGCGCGCGTTCGCGCAGCTTGGCGGTAAAGTCGCGCACGACGCGGAAGTTGACGTCGGCAGCAATTAACGCGCTACGCACTTCGGTGAGCGCAGCGTCCACGTCGGCCGGCTCGAGCTTTGTCTTGTCGCGCATCTTAGTGAACGTCTCTTGCAGACGGTCAGACAGACTCTCAAACATGCGAGCACTTCTCCCGGCCAGGCAGGCACATGATGGGCAACCGCGACATGGTAACACCTGGGCCTTGGTGGCCAGCTTGTTGTTAGCCACAAAGCCATCAACAGGCGGCGAGATTCGGCGGGAGGTACAACGAACCCCACCCCCTGCCGCGCAAACCACGGACCTCACCCCCGCCCCTCCCCTACAGTGGGAGGGGGGTTTTCACGACGGAGGTGCACCACGATACGTCCAGCCGCCAGTCCCCCCTGCCAAAGGGGGGGACCGGGTGCCTGCCCAAAGGGCACCCGGCGCGCGGTTGGGATGACGGACCCCTCCTTAAGGTTCCCCAAGAGGGGAACCGAGCGGACGCACTGCGGGTAGGCACCCGGGCGATAAGGCGGGGACGGCCCGACCCGTTACCCCTCCCCACGAAGGCCACGAGCATCCACGCTCCGCAAGCTCCCCTCCCACTTTAGGGGAGGGGCAGGGGGTGAGGTCCGTACCCTTGTCTCACAAGGGGGTGATATTGGGGAAGGATCCGTACCTAGCCCAGCGCAGCCGTCTGGGCGAAGATTGGTCGCAGTGCTGGAGATAAAGCGCGGTACACGCCATATTGCCGCTGATACACGTTCACCTCGTCTCGATGAGGCTCGGTGGAGCTATCGACCGTGACCCACTTGGCGCAGGCTTCAGCCACCGAGGCGAACATGCCGGTGCCCGCAGCGGCGAGCAACGCGGCGCCAAATGCCGGCCCTTCCTGTGCGGCGACAGTCACGACGGGCGCATTGAACACGCTGGCCTGCATCTGCCGCCACAACCCGCTGCGAGCGCCACCGCCAGATGCGCGTACTTGGGTCACCGGGATGTGCATCTCGCGCAGGATCTCCAGGCAGTCGCGCAGGCTAAAGGTCACCCCTTCCAGCACGGAGCGCAACACATCAGAGCGAGTGTGCACTGCCGACAGGCCATACAACAGCGCGCGCGCCTGCGCGTCCAGGTGCGGCGTACGCTCACCCATGAGATATGGCAGCCAGTGCAGCCCCCGGCTACCCGGCTCTGCCTGTGCCGCCTCTTCGCAGAGCAGGTCATACGCATCCATGCCTGCGAAGCGGGCAGTGGCTACTTCGCTCGCCGCAAAGTTGTCGCGCCACCAGCGCAGCGACAAGCCTGCCCCTTGCGTGACGCCCATGACGTGCCATGCATCCGGGACGGCATGACAGAAGGTGTGTACCCGGCCCAGTGGATCGAGAACGACGCCGTCGCTAAAGGCAAACACGACGCCCGAGGTGCCAATGGTCGAACTTACCAAGCCCGGCAACACAATCCCGTTGCCAACGCCACCGGCGGCCTGGTCACCACCTCCTCCCACGATAGGCGTGAATTCCGGCAAGCCCCAATCGCGCGCCACCGCGGCGCTCACATGACTCGTCACCTCGATGGATTCCGTCACCTGGGGTAACCAGCGTGCTGGAACATCGAGTGCCGCAAGCATGTCGTTTGACCAGCGGCGGTGCCGCACGTCAAACAGCAAGGTGCCGGATGCATCCGAGACTTCGCTGGCTATCGTCCCCGACAGTGCGAAACGCAAGTAGTCTTTGGGCAACAGGAGATGAGCGGTTTTCGCGAGCACCCCGGGCTCGTTGTCGCGCATCCACAGCACCTTGGGAGCGGTAAAGCCTTCAAGGGCAGGGTTGCACGTGAGCTCGATCAAGCGCTGCGCACCCACGCGACGCGTGATGTCCTGGCATTGCTCGGTGGTGCGCTGGTCGCACCACAGGATGGCAGGGCGCAGCGGTTCACCATCACCCCCAAGGAGCACCATGCCGTGCATCTGGCCCGTCAGGCCGATAGCGGCGACGTGCGGGTGGCCGGCCTTGGCGAGCGCCGCCGTCACGGCCTCACGAGCCGCAGCCACCCATAAACGGGCATCTTGCTCGGCCCAGCCAATGCGCGGCGTGTCCATCGGCGTGTCGCTAGAAGCGCTCGCTATCACTATTCCATCTGGTGTCACCAGCAGCGCCTTGGTGCCGCTGGTACCGACATCAATGCCGAGTAACACGCCGTCTGTTGCCGACCTCACCGTACACTCCTCTGTCGCTGCACACACGTGCTGGGCATGGTTGCACATCGAATGTTGCCGCTGCAGCTATGGCTGTCGAGGAAGCTATACTCTGGAGCCATGAACGAACCGATCGCCGTTGTGCTTGCTGGTGGCGTGAATTCGCGCTTCTGGCCACTCCGTGAGAAGTCACTGCTGCCAGTGCTGGGGCGTTCGCTGCTGGTACGGCACCTCCAGGCGCTCGCAAGTAGCGGCATACGCTATGCCATCGTGGTGGGGACAGCCAGCAATGCCGCACTGCTCGAACACGAAGCGTCGCTCGTTGCTGAGCTGAGCACGCGCGTGGTGGTGCAGGTGGAAGCACGCGGCATGGGAGACGCCGTGCTCACGGCCGCCACGATGCTGGGGGACCATCCCGAGCGGCCGTTGCTCGTATCCCAAGTACATGACGTATATCCCGATACATTGCTTGCCCGCTTGCTGGCAAACTACCACGCCGCACCAGCGGCCTCCCACCTTGTGGCTTTTCGGACGGCGCGCTACTTCCCCGGTGGCTACTTTGTCCTACGCAACGGCGCACCCATTGGGCTCGTCGAAAAGCCTGTCCCTGGCACCGAGCCAAGCGACCTGGTGAACATCGTGCTCCACGTCCACAGCCAGCCCGCGGCACTGCTGGCGGCCATTCGCCAAGCGTACGCTGAGGGTGGACCCGACGACCACTATGAGCGGGCCATCCAGCGCCTGATTCCCACCCATCCCTATCAACTCACCATCCATGAAGGTCCCTGGGCGGCCGTAAAATTCCCCTGGCAGGTCCTCGACGTGGTGGACCTGCTGTTGCACGAATTGACGAATCCGGCCATTGCGACCGACGCACGCATTGATCCAGCGGCCAGCGTGCGCGGCAACGTGGTGGTCGAGCCTGGCGCGCGGCTGCTACCGGGCGCCGTGGTGGTGGGTCCAGCATATATCGGGCGCGACGCAGTGATTGGCAACAACACGCTGATCCGGCATGCCAGCATCGAGCAAGGCGCGGTAGTTGGTTTCAAGACCGAGGTGGCGCGCAGCTACATTGGGCCGGGCTGCTCGTTCCACGACAACTACGTTGGCGACTCCGTGTTGGGCGCGCGCACCTCGATGGGCGCGGGCGGCATTACCGCCAACTTGCGCCAGGATGGTGCGACCATCCGGACACCGGTACGTGGCCAGCGCATCGATACCGGTAGGTCCAAACTGGGCCTGATCAGTGGTGAGGGCGCGTTTTTGGGCATCAACGCGTCGACGATGCCGGGCGTCAAGGTTGGCCAGCAGAGCATTGTGGGTCCCGGCGTCGTGCTCTATCGGGACCTCGCCGATCACCGGCGCGTGCTCGTGCGCCAGGACTTGGTGGAGCAGGCAATGGAATAAAGGGGTCGCAATCCCACCCCCATCGCCGGGTGCATGCCCCTGGTGCCCTTTGGGCGAGCACCCGGGGAATGCACCCGGCCCCGATCTCCCGGTGCGGGGAGCAGCCACGAGGCACGAAGGTCACGCTCTTATGGCGCAACGTCCTCCCGCCAGGGGGGGTTGCCAGGGCGGTCGTTACTCAACCGTTCACCGCCTTGGTACGACACCGACAGGGGGGCTGGGAGTGGGCGTTGGCAGTGGTGTTGCCTTGGGCGCTGGCGTGCCGGTCGGCGCCGCGGTGGCTAACGCCACCTGGGTGGTGATCGGCGCTGCTGCGCTGGCAGGCACCAGCCCTAATTGCTTGGCGACGTCGCCACCGTTTACGAGGGTGACGTCACCAGCGTGGATACCTGCAGCCGGGTTGTCAACGCTCCAGTGCTGAAACACCACACGTTGCGCACGCAGCGCCGAGAACGGGCCTTCATTAACGATGGGTGAGGTGGGCAAGCCATTCTTTTGGATGGCTTGATACATGGAGTTGCCGCTGTAATAGGCCGCGGCGATATAGCGGTCGGGGTTGGCGAGCGCCAACCTGCCGTGAATCACGTCGAGCTGCGTTGCCTTGCCAGCGTCAAAGGTGGCGGGCACTTGTGGCGGAATGGCGAATCGTTGGGTAAGGGCAACGTCATCGCCCAGGTCGTGCAGCTTGTCGAAGACGTTGACGAAGTAGACTTGCGGTGGGTTGGCATCTGGCCGCCACTGGAGGATCACCTTTTGTGTGGCTTGCACCACAAACCCGTCCATCATGAACCGTTGCGAGGACGGGTAGCCTAGGCTATCGACTCCACCCAGACGTTGAAACTCCGACCACAGCGCAATGCCGCCGCTGTTGGTTATGGAAAAGCCATATCCCGCGCCATGGCCGCTCGCTTGTGAGTAGAAGTGCCCGCTGCCGCCCGACAAGTCAAAATCGGCAGCAGGAGCGGCCTCGACTGTGTTAGTTGGAAGTCGCAGCACGAGCAGGGCCAGCAGTCCACAACACCATACGTACCAGCGGCCCCGAAACCAGGAATGGGCGAGCCTCCGCATACGTGTGTTCACAGGCTAATTGTGTATGCGTCACCTTGCAGCGTCAATTGCTTAGCCCGTTTAGCTGCTGTGCTTGCTGGGCAGCGCGCAGCCTAGGCCGCTCATACCTTCGCTGTGCGGTACCCTCATGCCGGTTGACGTGCCTGCATCGCTCATGAAAGCGCAGGGAAGTATGCCAGAAGTGACGGTTGACAGTAGCAGTACTCAACGAGCAGCTACCACGCTTATCCCCAGCATCACCACTATTCAGCCGCTCGACCTCGCGTCCATGGAGGACGCGCGCGCCCACCAGCAGCAACTGACCAAACCGCCAGGGAGCCTCGGACGGTTAGAGACCTTGCACGTGCAACTCGCAGGCATCCAGCGCACGCCGCTACCGGACGTCACTTCCAAAGCGGTCATCATAATGGCTGCCGACCACGGCGTTACCGCTGAAGGCGTGTCGGCCTATCCGTCTGAGGTCACTCCGCAGATGGTGCTCAATTTTGTTCATGGTGGTGCGGCGATCAATGTGCTGGCCCGCCAGGTAGGTGCCCGGGTGACCGTGGTCGATATTGGCGTCGCCGCGCCGCTGCCAGCCACACTGCCGATCATGCACCGGCGGGTTCGGTCCGGCACACGCAATATGGCGCGCGGATCCGCTCTTACATTGGATGAAACACTTCAGGCCATCAATACCGGCATCGACATCGTGCGGGAAGAGTTTGACCGGGGCACTCGTGCCGTGGCTACTGGCGAGATGGGCATCGGCAACACGACGGCATCGTCAGCGATCGTAGCCGCGATCACCGGCAAGTCGGTTGCCGAGGTCACTGGCCGGGGAACGGGCATTGCCGATGTGCAACTCAAGCACAAGATCGGCGTCATTCAAGAGGCGTTGCGCGTGAACGCGCCAGACCCTGCGGATGCCTTGGACGTGCTCACCAAGGTGGGCGGGCTGGAAATCGCCGGACTCACTGGCGTGTGCCTGGGCGCGGCGCTGTGCCGCATTCCCGTCGTGATCGATGGCTTTATCGCTGGCGCAGCCGCCCTGGTGGCGGCAGAGCTCTGCCCTACGGCTCGTCAGTACATGATTCCGGGGCATATGTCGGTGGAGATCGGTCACCGCGTGATCCTAGAGCGGCTGGAACTCGCCCCGCTGCTCACGCTCGATCTACGTTTGGGCGAAGGCACCGGAGCCGCGCTCGCTTTCCACCTGCTGGAAGCCGCGTGCCGCATTCCGGCGCAGATGGCCACGTTCGCGAGCGCTGGCGTGTCGGGGCCGGCATAGGTTACGGCCCTCACCTCCGCGCCCAATGGGCACCCGTCTCCGTCTGGAGAGGGGAGCAGCTACGACTGAGGCTCGCCACCCAAACTTCCCGCAACTCGGTCCTCCCGCCAGGGGGAACATTAAGGGGGGTCACCGGTCCTAGACTAGTGCCCGGCGGGGCGGTGCATCTTGTTGGTGAGCGCTCCGATGCCCTCGATCTCCACCGTATAGACCGATCCATCTTGCATGGCCCCCGGATGTGCTGGTGTGCCGGTCATGATCACGTCGCCAGGCCCCAGCGTGAAGAAGCGCGACACGAATTCGACGAGCTTGCCGACGTTGTGCCCCAGGTCCGAGGTGTTGCTATCCTGCTGCGGCTTACTATCGAGGAGGCCCTGTATGCGCAACTGATTGGGATTGAGGTCGGTTTCCAGCCACGGGCCCAGCGGGCAGGAGGTGTCGAACCCTTTCGCTCTGGACCACTGGCCGTCGGCTCGTTGCCAGTCGCGGGCGCTTACGTCGTTGCCGCATGTGTAGCCCAGCACGTATTGCTGCCAATCGGCCGGGTTGATGAGCTTGGCATGCTTACTGATCACGAGAGCAAGCTCAGCTTCGGAGTCGATGGTCTTGGCGCCCTTTGGCCATACGATATCGGCGCCGGGGTCAAGCAATGCGGTGTGCGGCTTGAAGAACATGAGCGGCTCGTCGGGAATCTTCTGGCCGCTTTCGGCAGCGTGCAACGCATAGTTGAGGCCGATGCACACGATGGTCTTGGGCTCAGCCGGAGCACGGAGATGCACTTGCTGCAAGGTGCCCAGATGTTCACCGCGCGTTTTGGCTCCGTAGACATCATGCAACTGGTAGACATCGTTCCCAGAGATGGTGGCCCAATGCGTGTGGCCCTGCACCGTTACGCGAGCGATTTTCATGCGACAGACATTCCCTTCATACGGTCACAACGCCGTGCCATCCGGAGACGCTGCCGGCGATGGTAGCACCCATCGTGCAGCGGTGCCAGCGTAAGCTGGGCGCACTAGGCAGAGGCCGCCTGACTGGTTGACGTGATATCCGGCGGCATGAGCCCGGAAACCGCCAGCATAGCCGGCGCACCCGGCAAGCGATGCCGCACGATCATCTTGAGCGCAAGCCAGCCGTCGGTGAGACGGCGCAGTTTCTTGCTCGGTGTCGGTCGCGGATGGTAGCTGATCGGGACTTGCCGGATGCGATAACCTCGTTTGCGGAGATTGATGGTGAGTTCGGGTTCGACGTCGTAGCCGTTGGCCGTCAACTGAAACGCACGCAACAAGCGTCCGTCGATCATCTTGTAACAGGTTTCCATGTCGCGTAACCAGCAACCATACAACAGGTTGGTCAGCACGGTGAGGCCGTGGTTGCCTGCCTGCCCGATCAACGGTTGCCCGTGCAAATTGCGATAGCCATACACGGCCGGCCAGCCGCCATCGAGGTAGCGATTCAGCAGCAGTACATAATCGGCAGGGTCATACTCATCGTCGGCATCCTGAAAGATGCAGACGTCGCCGGAAGCCTCGCGGATAAGAGTACGCAGCCCCACGCCCTTTCCGCCATTTTGCTCCCGGCGGATCACGCGCAGATCCGGGTATTGGGTGCAGATACTTGCCAGGATCTGTGGTGTGCGGTCGGTGGAGGCATCATCGTGCACGAGGATCTCTTTGGCCACCGGCAAGTCCACCGCTGCGACGCGGCTCACGATCTCGGCGATCGTTGCTTCCTCGTTATACACCGGGATGAGGATCGAGAGCTTCACGCCGCCGGGTCTCCCCATTCCCATCCGTCGGTAAACGGCCCGCACAAGTGGGCGAAGTGTACCGCGCGAGCAAAAACGTAGGGACCCCACCCCCTAGCGCCTCCCCTGCGAGGAGGCTGACTGGAGGAGATTCGGCAACCAGACGGTAAACATATCCTACCGTCTCCTCTGGTCGCCAGCGCCTGCCGCTGAACCTTACACCGCTTTCGCTGGCGTGATCAGCAAGCGGCCGATCCGTTCAATAAACCCAATGGCTAGAAGACCGACGAGGAGGTGGATAACCTGCACCACGATGTGCCCACTCCCCGGCATGATCAGCTGCTGCGTTGCGCCCAATGCGATTACGATGACGCCCCACACCAGCCCCACAACAGGCAGACCGATGATCCGTCGCTGAACGAGCGCGATCACGGCAACCTCCCACAACGTGATCACCAGGAGGAGACCGATAACAAAGTGCACAGGCACCAAGAACAAGGCATTACCGGTCCAGAACAAGACGCCCAGTATGATGAGCAGGACACCACAGCCGCGAGCAAACATACGGCTAATCGAGATGTATGTGCTCACGAGACCCTCCTCCCACAGGAGTAAATGCTGACCGTCTGGTACAAAGTCTAGCGCGGCAAAGGGTCTTCCGCTTCA
>JANWJO010000029.1 GCA_025449435.1 Chloroflexota bacterium
GGGAGCGGCGTACGCGAGTGCAGGTACTCCAGAATGGTGCAGATCTGCATGCCGATTCCGGTCACCTGCGGGGCGGTGAGAGGGCCCTTGTTGGCATGCACAAACTTGGCCAGGTCATCGCCGGCGATGAGCTCCATGACCAGGTAGGAGTTGTCGTTCTCGTCGAAGAAGTCGGCAACGTCGGGCAGGCCGTCGTTATGCAGAATGGTCAGCGCGTGTGCTTCTTGCCTGAACTGACTTTTGGCCTTCTGGGCGGCTGGGGAGGCTGCAGGGGTGGCTGGGGCGGCGCTCGTTTCCTGCTCGGACTGACGTTTGGCCCTCTCGGCAATTTCGGCTTCCGGCTGAATCAACTCTTTGATCGCCCACCGCTTCTCAGGAAGCCGCAGATCCGACGCTGCAAACACGCTGCCTTGTCCGCCCGAGCCGAGCCGCTCCTGGCACACGTAGCGGCCCTGCAGAACATCACCGGGCTTAAGCATTGGTTACGACCTCTTCAGAACAGCCATATCACATGAGCTGTCCGTCGTGACGCTTCAGGAACACTGCACTGGCAGTGGCGAACACCGCGCCGACAAACAAGATGATACCCCAGCGGCTTAACAGAAACGGAGCGCTGTGGGTGAATTCACTCGCACTCAAGCCGAACAGCGCATCTGGCGACGCAGCCAGGTTGATCGTCGTGCCAAGCGCTTCAAACGACCAGTGGCTAATCGTCAGCGCTGCGATATAGCTCGCGGCACCAGTGAGTTCCGACACGACGAAGATGATCTGGGGAATCAAGACGTATGGGATCAGCGCACTCGCACGGTCGGCATTTTGGAACAGCGTAGAGATCATCAAGCCCATCGCTAGGCCAGCAGCGGCCGTGAGCAACAGCGTGACGAATAACTCAATGCCGCCAGGCAGCAGCACACCACGACTCGGTAAGTCGGTGCGCAGCGCGAGGCCACCGAGCAGGATAAACGCTTGCATGGTACAGAGGGCGCCCAGCACAATGTATTTGGACGTGAGATACGGCAGGAGCCCGAGCCCCACCATGCGCTCCCGGCGGTATACGGGAAGTTCCTTGACGATCTCGCGCGCCGAATTCATGGCGCCCAGCCAGATCATGCTGCAGCTCAGGATTACCATGAGGTCGCGGGCCTGGAACAAGTCCGGCAACGTGGTGAGGCCGTGCCGTTTAGCGATGAGGCCGGCGAGCACCGCAAGAATTGGCGCCTGCAGCAACAACAGCGTCAAGTTGCGCGTGTCACGCGTGAGGGTCTCGGCGTAGCGCTGGATGAGGATGCCCGTTTGCCGCATGACGTTGTTAGGCGGATGGGGCGCCGCCTCGAGCGTAGCTGTTACGGGGCTATGCCTATCGGAGAGTTCAGGTACGGACCCCGGCTCTGGGCTGCGGGCACGGACATACCTGTCGTAACCCTCGGACGCCTTGAACTTCTCGGCGAGGTCTTCGCCGCTCTTGGCATCTTCCAACCGGCGATACATGCCGGCGTACTCCGTACAGTCGAAGTGCGTGAGCGCCAGTTTCGGTGGGCCAAAGTAGGCAAGGTAACCGCCGCGCGCCATCACGGCCACATGGTCGCATAACTCGATGCTCTGCGTGGCATGGGTCACAAGTGACACCGTGCGACCTTCATCGGCCATCTGGCGGAGCAACTCCATCACCCGTCGCTCATACCCAGGGTCTAAACCCGAAGTCGGCTCGTCGAGAAAAAACAAGCTCGGTCGCGTGAGCAATTCCACGCCGATGCTCACCCGCTTGATCTGACCGCCACTCAGTTGGTTGACCATCACGTTCTTGCGCTCGGTGAGGCCCACCTCGTCGAGCACTTCGGACACCCGTTCCTCGCGTTCCTGCACGCTGGTGTCGGGCGGCATCCGTAACGCCGCCGCATAGTTGAGCGCGTGGCTGGCTGGCAGGTCGCGATGGACGACGTCGGATTGGGGCACGTAACCGACCATTAGCCGCATGGATGCGAACTCGTGGTAGTAGTTGCGACCATTGAGCAACACGGTTCCCGTGGTGGCCGGACGAAAGCCGTTGAGCGCATCCATGAGCGTCGACTTGCCGGCGCCGCTGGTGCCAACGATGGCGATCATTTCCTTGGGTAGGACGCTCAGTGTCACGTCGTGTAAGATGGTGACGTTATGGCCAACGACGCGCGTGAGGTTAAGCGCGTCGATGCGCGCGTGCGACGTCTGGTCATAGGTGACCAAACGTTCACCGTCAAACTCAAACTCAAAACTGGCGATGCGGATGCGGTCGCCTGGCTTAAGTGGCCGCGGCGAGGTGACACGCTGTCCATCGAGGAACGTACCGTTGGTGCTATGGTCGCGCAGCATCGCACCAGTTGGTCGGAATTCGATAGTGGCGTGGTGGCGTGACACCTGAGGATGAGCAAGGACCACGTCGTTGCCCGTCACGCGTCCGATGGCAATGGACCAGCTTGCACTGCCCAGTTGCAACGTGCCCGACAGCACGCCGGACATTGGGTGGACGGTTGGCGGAGAGTCAACGGCCGGAGCACCCGGTGTACCATCGGGTGCGAACCGTAGCCGCACTACTTGCTGTCTGGATGGGTCCCAAATCTCGACGATCACACCAGCTGTCAGGGGCGCCTCGCCGACCGCCTGGCCATTGAGCAATAGACCGTTGGTCGACCCCTGGTCCTCGAGCACCGGCACGCCGTCTCGCCAGATGAGCTTCGCATGCTGGCGGGAAACATATGGTTCGTCGATCACAATGTCGTTGGTCGTTGCCCGGCCCAGTGTCACCGGCCGGTTTTCCAGCGCGATGCGCCGGACGTCGTTGTTCTCTTCGATGACCAGCCAGCCAACTGGCACTATGCGCCCCAATTCATCGATACAGCTCGAGGACGTGTATTGCGCAACACTAGACAGAGCGAGGGCACATCCGGCACTACCACGCCTGACGTGCGACTGGCGATCCGCGACGATTCTAGCACAAGTGGGTGACCCCTTCCGGATGGAAGGGGCAGGGTAGTCGCAGGTCGGAGACCTTGTGTCACGGGCAGTCCGGCAAACCAGCAGGCGACAAGGAAAGCCCGAAGCGGTATGGTGTGCCGCAAGCGCGCTCAAGGAGGTGTATGTGGCACGGCGGCTGGTGTTTTGGGGCGGCATTGTGCTCCTCGCCATCGAACTCGCCGGCGTGTGTGCGCTGCTCGTGAGCATTTTGATCACCGTGCGCGCAGTTCGTACGCTGCGACAAGATGTCGCGACCGTGCGTGACACTCTGAGCGCCCTGTCCACTGCATCCAACGACAATTCCTTGGTTCAGCTCCGCGCCAAATTCGACGATGTCGATACAAACGCCACGAGCGTGGCGCAAGAAGCTCAGATGGTAGAGCCGTGGCTGGTACTGGCAAAGCGCGATGCACGAGTGCGCCAGGAGTTTAGCCAGGCCGGTGCTTTACTCTCGGCAGCCGCAGAGGGCAGCCAGGTTGCAGTGAGCGCTATCGACATGGCGGCCCAATTCACCGCGCCGAACGGTGCGCCTTCAGCGACCGGCCAGCTCCTGCACGGACTGCAAGCCATACAGCCCCAATTGCCGGCATTGCTGCTCGCCACCACCGACCTGTCCCGTTCGCTCGACCAGATCACCGCCGGCGTGCTGTACGGGCAGTTAGCGCCTGACCTCACCACAGCTTCCAGCGGCTTGCGCCTGGCACGCGATGGCATTGAGCTGGCGCTCCAAGCTCCTGACCTCATTGGCGCTACCACACCCGCCAGCTATCTAGTGGTGGCGCAGAATCCGGATGACCTCCGGCCAACCGGCGGCTACATGGGGTCGTGGGGCGTGCTCACGGTGGCGAACGGCCACATCGCTAATCTGGACTACCGATCGTACGACCAGTGGGAGAGTTTCAATGACGCATCGCGGGTGTTCCCCGCCCAAACCCAGCCGGTCCAGCGCTACTTTTTCTTCTGCTGCATGGCCATGCAGGACGCGAACTGGTATCCCGACTACCCCACCACAGCGCTGGTGCTCGAACAGTTTTCACAGGCTGACCAGCCGAGGCCACTGAGCGGGGTCATCGCGTTCGATCCGGCGGTTATTCAGGCGCTGCTCCAGGCGACAGGGCCAGTGACGTTGACCGACCCAGCCGTCACCGTTACCGCGGACAACGTGGTGGACCTGGCGAACCGCTATGAAGGCCGCGGCGAGAACGTGTCAGCGGCGGACCTGTTGGTGGGCAAGCGCTTTCTGGTCGAAGTCGCCCAGGTGTTGATTGGGCGCTTTTCCGGGTCGCAGCAATTCTCCCTCGTCTCCCTGGCCAGAGGGTTGTTCCCAGCGCTGCAGCACAAGGACCTCATAGTCGCTCTCAACGCCGGTGTCGCATCGAGTGCGGTGCATGACCTGGGCTGGGATGGCGCACAACTCACACCCAGTGGCGATTACGTGATGCTGGACGATATGAGCTTTAGCGACAACAAAGTCGATAGCTCCGTGACGCGATCGTTCACCGACAACGTGCAATTGAGGCAAGATGGCAGTGCCGATGTGGACCTGACCATCCAGTGGCGGAATGCGTATCCGTCGCCTACGCAGGCAGGCGCTGGCACGGGTGCGGTGATTACCCCTACCACGGCCATGCGCAACTTCTTCCGCTTGTACCTGCCGCCGGACGCCACCATCGCCGCCATCAATGGCGTGGATGAGCTGTGGCCAGCAGGCTCCGAAGCCGGACATCAGGTCGTTCAAGGGTTCCTGATCGTGCCCCAGGCGGGTAGCCATACGATCACCGTCCGCTACCACGTGCCATCAGTGATGGTGGCTAAGCGCAGCGGAGCCACCTACACCTTGCTCGTGCAGACACAGCCAGGAATTCCCCCATCCAGCTTCCGGCTGCACGTCTCGTCGCCCGACGGGGAAGTGCTCATCCAGGACAGCCAAACGCTCACCGGTGATCATAATTGGAGTGTCCTCGTCGCTGGCGCCGGCACACCGCCTGCGCCGCCACCTTTGCCGTGGGATCGTTCGTGCCAGGCACTCAGCTTGGTGGCTGGTCTGCGTGGTCCCTTCTCGACGGGCCCCGTGACCGTGCCGCCATCGTGCCAGCCACAGTAAATGTGGATGGGAGGCTAGGCGCGATACCGGGCAATTTTCTCTTCGTCCAGTTCGACACCCAGCCCCGGCCCCTGTGGCACCTTCACCCGGCCGTCGCTGCCAACGCGCAGCGGTTCCTTGAGCATCCACTGGAAGATGTCGCTGGTCATACAAGGCGGGTCGTGCCACATCTCGAGGTAGGACGCGTTGGGTACGGCAGCGCACAGGTGCAGGTGTGCGGCCAAACCCACGCCACCGCCGCCGTGATGGGGTGCTATGAGCTTGTGATGCAGTTCAGCCAGCGCTGCCACCTTGCGCAACTGGCCGATACCTTCGCTCACCAGGGCTTCGGGTTGGATGATGTCGTAACAGCCGCGTTCGATGAGCCAGCGGAATTCGTGCAAGCCGACGTTATTTTCGCCACCTGCGATGAGGATGTCC
Source organism: Chloroflexota bacterium (assembly GCA_025449435.1). The sequence continues at coordinate 5,513 of JANWJO010000029.1, forward strand.
GCCTTGTCACATAAGCGAGTGAGGCCATCGAGGTTATACCGGTTGAGTGGCTCCTCGAGCCAGTACACGCCGAGGCGCTCGAGTTCGCGTGCGGTCTGGAGCGCCCGCTGCTCGGTCCACACCGGGCCGGGTTCGGTGTGGGCCGTACCCGGCTGTTGCGCCTGATTGGCATCCGCAAGCACGACGAGGCTGTCGCCGGCGCTCCGGCGCACCGCTTCAACTTGGGCGATGTCCTCGGCGAACGTCCAGGCGTGCAAGCGCAGTTTGACGGCAAGGAAGCCGGCTTCCCTGGCCCGCAAGACGTCGTTGGCGCGTTGGTCAGGCGTACGGAGCTCGATGAAGCTCGCGTAGGCCGGCACACTGTCGGCGTACCCACCCCACAGCTTGTACAGCGGCTGGCCACAAGCTTTGCCAATGATGTCCCACAGCGCGATCTCGACGCCGTAACAGCCGCGTGCCATGCGCAGTGTGGCGGCGTGTTGCTCCATAAGGAACGGGTCTTTGCCGATGAGTTGCGGCTTGACCCAAGCGTTGAGCGCATTGGACGGTGCGTAACCCGGTGCGCCGATGCCGGTGATACCCACATCGGTGTGTACCTTCACGACAGCGCCAGCAAAGCGAGGGGACACGTTGCCGGGCGCCCACGCCGGCCGGTAAGGCGCAGGCAACGGGTAACCCTCGGTGACGATGGTTTCAATGTCGGTGATGCGCACGGTTCGCCTCCTCAGACAACGCCGTAGGTCCCGGCCGCTCAGGCCACCCGGCAAGCGGGATGGTAGCGCACAATGCCTAGCCTGGTGCCTTAGGTGGGCGTGATGACGACCTTGACGGTGTGTTCGGCGCCGCTGTCCAACAACGTGATCGCCTGCTCTGCTTCCTGCAGCGCAAAGCGATGCGTGATCATGGCGTCTGCATCAATGACGCCCGCTTGCAGCAATCGGAGCACTGGCGGAAATGCACCAGTGCTGTTACGCGAGCCAAACACCTCAGCTTCTTTGCGCATCAGGGTGACGGTATCGAAGTCCACCGGCCCCTTGTTCCAGCCCACCAGCACGATGCGACCGGTATACGCAAGAAACTCGGTGGTCGCTCGCGTGCAACTGGCGTTGCCCGTGGCCTCGAATACCACCGATGCCAGCTCGCCGCCAGTAGCCCTAGCTAGGGCAGCTACTTGCTCGAGGCGATCGCCGCGTAGCGGGTGTGCCCCCACTGTGCTTGCGGTCGCCAGCCGCCGCTCGTCGATATCGATGACGTACACCTGGCAACCACGCGCCCGCAGCAGGATCTGGCAAATGAGCAGACCGATGGCGCCGGCGCCGATGACAACAGCGATCTGCCCCGCCTCGATGGCGCTGCGCTGCACAGCCCGGTAAGCAATAGTCGTAGGCTCCGCGAGCACAGCCACATCGTCGGGGATATCCGGTGGGACAATATACAAGCGGTTGGCGTCGACCACGCTGGTCTCGGCCAGTCCGCCGGCACGGTGCACACCCATGACCTGCAAGTTCACACAGCAATTCTGCCGCCCCTTGCGACAGGGCGTACACGAGCCACAAGCCACCAGTGGCTCGATCACGGCACGCTGGCCGGCAAGCTCCGGCCGCGATGGCGCGTCCACTACGTCCACCAGCAACTCGTGGCCCAGGACACAGGGGTAGCTCACCAGCGGCGACGTTCCACGGTAGGCCGACAGGTCCGACCCGCAGATACCAGCTAGTCGGAGGCGGACCAGCGCCTCGCCGGGTCGCGGCGCTGCGACTGGGCGGTCGACGACGTGAACGTGGCTGGGCTGCTCCAGCACAACGTGTCGCATGGCGCATGCCTCCTTCCGGTACGCCGCGACCGTAGCACACTCCCGCACGGTTTGCTACCAGGCGTGCGGGCCCAACGTTTGGTGAGCAAGCGGCGCTAACCACGTGGGTCACAGTCGTTTCTCAGCAAGAAGGGCTACGATTATGGTGTAAGCGCAGCAAATCGGAGCATATGAACGTGACCGTGTGGCGAGGTGAACGGACTGCTCGCATCCTCATTGAAGGTACAGAAACTGGTGAGCAGCTCGACGCCTACTATGAACACGGCGGGTTTGCGAGCCGTTCCTGGTCGATGTCCCCAGAGTCGCTGTTACAAGAACTCGAACTGAGCGGCCTGCGCGGCCGGGGTGGCTCGGCCTTCCCAACCGCGATTAAGTGGCGCTCAGTCGCGGCACGCCCCGGCAACCATGTCGTGCTCGTCAACGGCGCGGAGACCGAGCCCGCCAGCCAGAAAGATCGGGCGCTTATGCTCAAGCGCCCGTTCCTCGTTCTGGAAGGTGCGTTGCTGGCGGCGCGGGCAATCGGTGCACGCGAAGTGGTGTGGTACGCGTCGCAAGACGTGCTCTCCAGCGTGCGTGCCGCCATCGCCGTGGCACAACAGCAGGTGCCAAGCAACGTGTTGGGTGGCGTCCGCTGGGTTGTTGTTCCGGCAGCGAACGCCTATGTAGCAGGGGAAGAAACCGCGGCTATCCAAGCAGTGAATGGGAAAGTCGCTAAACCATCGGTAAAGCCACCATTGCCATTCGAACGGGGCGTGCATGGCTTGCCGACGCTGATACAAAATGTAGAAACGCTGGCCCATGTGCCATTCATTATGCGAGCTGGCGCCACCGCGTTCCGCGCTGCCGGCCTGGAGTCATCACCTGGCACCATGTTGGTGACGCTCAGTGGCGAGGTGCGGCGACCCGGCGTGTATGAAGCGCCCACGGGCGCTCGCTTGAACGACATCATTGAAGAGTTCGGCGGTGGTGTGCGCGATGGCTCGCCGTTGCAAGCGGTGTTACCCGGCGGATACTTTTCCGGCTGGTTGAGCGGAGCGGCCGTTGCTGGCGGCGTTACCCTGGACCGTCAAACGTTACAGCAACACGGCGCTGCTATTGGCTCGGGCGCCATCGCGGTCGTGTCGGGCGCCACGTGCGGGCTTGCCCAGGCGGTCGCGGTGCTGAAGTTTTTTGCCCGGGAGTCTGCCCGTCAATGTGGGCCCTGTACGTTCGGCACACAAGCGATGGCCGATGCGCTGCAGCGAGTTGCCTCCGGCACGCCTAACGAGACGGACCTACCAAAATTGCGCCAATGGTCGGAAGTGATGCTGCCGCGACGTGGCGCATGCGGGCATCTCGATGGTGCATCCATGGCGGCACGCACCGCTCTCCACGTTTTCGACAAGGAGATCCGGCAACACGCTCGTTTTGGGCGGTGCGGTCGCGCAGCACGCGTCGTCCTGGAAGGATTGGGGAGCGCCGGTGACCACCGCGCCGCATAGGCAAGAAGGGCGACCTCGATTGATGCTGCGCGTCAATCCCATCAAATGCACGGCCTTCGGCTTCTGTGCTGAACACGCGCCCGAGTTGTTTTCTCTGGACGATTGGGGCTATGCCTGGCTACACAGCCGGGACGTACCCACCGCATTGGAGAGCCTCGCGCACGAGGTGTGTCGCTTGTGCCCCACCGGGGCGTTGACCGTCGCGGCAGCACCCCTCGAGCAGCAACACACGAGCGTACCTACACCGCAACTCGGCGTTGCGGCGAGCCAACCCACACTCCCAAAGTCAGTGAGGTAATCGTATGAGTTTGGCACATCCACATCCAGCCGATCACGCCATGTCCGTTCCGGTCGGTTACCGATCGAGCGGCGACGCCGCGCGAGACCGCCTGCGGACTCAACGCAAGGCCTTCCGCTGGTTCACCGGTTTTGCGGCACTCATCGTCTTCGTGCTCACCGCACTGTTGAGCCAGCGGTTCACCACTACGGGAGCCGCTTCGTTTCAGTTTGGTCCAGCCAGCGCCACCACGAACAATGTCACTGGAACTCCAGATCAATCGCTGTTTTCTGCAGATTCAAACAATAGCAGCTTTTTTCGGGGCGGTGCCTCACTGGGCTCGTCGAGCGGCAGCTCCATTGGCCGATCTCGGAGTTCGTAGTCGCCCTAGCGCGGCGGGGTAGAGGGATACGACGTGACACAGGTGGTGACCGGCCGGAAGTCCGTGCAGCCCCAAGCGAACCTGCGCGGTGGTCACGAGTCCGTCGTGCGGGCTAGTTTCCAGGCATTAGGTACTGACGTGTCTGTAGCCGTGATCCGGCCCGCAGACCTTGCCGAATCTCTCGGGCACGTCCAGGCAGTCATGGACCGTGTGGACAGGTCGCTCAGCCGGTTTCGCCGGGATAGCGAGTTATGCGTGTTGGAGACGCGCACCGGCGCACCCTGTGCTGTATCACCGCTGTTCTGGGAAGCATGCATGCTTGCTGGAAGTGCATTTGAAGCCACCCACGGCTGGTTCGACGTCACCGTGCGCGATGCTGTTGAGGCCGCAGGATACGACCGCAGCATCGAACTGATCGAGCGGGACGGTCCGGGGCCAGATCGGGACGTTGCGCTGGGCAGCCGCTGGAGCAGCATCCAATTTGACTCCGCAGCGCACACCATCTTGCTACCCCCTGGCGTTGGCCTGGACTTTGGCGGCATAGGCAAAGGTCTTGCCGTCGACCTCGCTATCCGCACGATGCCTAAATCGGTGGCGGGGGTGTGCGTGAACGCCGGTGGCGATATCGCCGTAACCGGCCGGCCACCGGACGGGGGTTGGGCCATTGGTATCGCCGCCGATACTGTAGCTGACGAACACGCTCAGGTTGCCCTTCACGCTGGTGCGCTGGCAACGTCCGGGCTCGGGAGGCGCCAATGGGCGCGTAACGGCCAGCTACTGCATCATCTGATCAACCCGCACAGCCGGAGGCCAGGTGTGAGCTCGTGGCGCTCCGTAACCGTGGCGGCTGCCACGTGCACGGCCGCTGAAGTGGCAGCAAAAGTGGCGTGGCTCATGGGCGATGAAGGCCCGGCGTGGATCGAGCAACTCGGCTTGACCGGGTGCTTCTTAGGTATGGATGGCTCGGTCCAGTATCTCCAAGGCTGGCCGGCGCCGTCGACCATTACCAGCGCTGATCGGTCGGGGCACCAATGAATTCGACCGATGTGATGACCATCACATGGCTTGCTGCACGTGCAAGCGGCTGGGTCGCCTACGTGCTGCTTACTGCTTCGGTCGTGATGGGGCTCGCCCTGAGCCGGCGGTGGTTCCACGCTCGCTGCAGCCGCATGTGGGTACACGATGCGCACGTCTGGGTCACCGTCCTTTTTTACGTGTTTCTGGCCATCCACTTGGTGACCGATCTGCTTGATCCGTTCACCAAATTTACACTTGCCGACATGCTCGTTCCCTTTGTAAGCGACTACCGGTCACTGTGGCTGTCCTTGGGCATCGTGGCAGGTGAGCTTGCGTTCGCGGTAGGCCTTACGTTCTTCCTTCGTCGCTGGATGAACTACGATGTTTGGCACGGGCTGCATATGTTTACCTATGCAGTGTTCCTGCTGTCTCTCCTGCATGGCCTTGGTACGGGTTCGGATACCGCGACTACCTGGGGAGCGGCCATCTATGGTTCCAGTGCCATACTCGTCCTGTTCCTTACGTTGTGGCGGCTGAGTGAGGAGCGTGCGTGGAGATTGCCCGCACTGGCGATGATGAGTGTCTGTACCCTGGCGATCACGTTGTGGGCAGTGAACGGGCCGTTGGGTCCGCAATGGGCCGTGGCGGCCGGCACACCGCAGACGCTCCTCACCGCGGCACGGCAAAACAGCCTCCACCCAACCATCACACCCACACCAGTTACCGTGCCAAACAACTTGCGCCTCAATGTATCGGGGCAGGTTCAGGTTGGCAGCAACGGCCGGAGTCAAGCCTATTTGATGAAGGGTAGTGGCACCGGAACGGAGCCGGTTGACGTGGCGATAGAAGTGACCCAATCTGGACGCGGTCTCACCGGCCAGATCGAGTTGCGTTCGACGGCGACCCATACGCCACTGTGTTCGGGGCCAATGATGAGCAGCAGTGACGCGGCCATTACTTTCAACTGTTCCGGTTACGGGCAAAGTACGCAGTTGGCGATGACGTTTGCGCAGTTGGATGAAAACGGATTCTCGGGGACTTTGACTGCCGTGACTTCGCAACAGTGAACAGGCGTAGGAGGCCGTTCGGGCGCGTCGAATACCTTGAGCGGAGGAAACTGCTCTGAAAGCCCTCGCCATTGAGGATGACCGCCGGATTGCCTACCTGATTGAGCAGGCGCTACTCGATGCTGGCTACAACGTGACCATCGCCAGCGACGGCATCGAAGGCTACAGACTCGCCGAGCAGGAAGCCTTTGACGTCATCGTGCTCGACGTGATGTTGCCAGGGATGCACGGCTTTGAGGTCTGCCGCCGCCTCCGGCAGCATCGCCGCCGCACGCCAATACTCATGCTCACCGCGCGCGACGCCGTGGCCGACCGGGTGCAAGGCCTGGACGCTGGCGCCGACGACTATTTGGTCAAGCCGTTCGCGTTGGACGAACTGCTCGCTCGCTTGCGCGCTTTGGTGCGCCGGACTGAGGGCGATGATCAAGGGGAAGTGTTGCGCCTAGCAGACGTCGCGCTCGACACGCGTAGCCACGAGGCCAAACGCAACGGCAAACTGTTACCGCTGACCGTCAAGGAGTTTCAATTACTGGAGTACCTCTTGCGCCACCCAGGGCGCGTCCTCACGCGCGAACAAATAACAGACCAGGTGTGGGGGTACGATGCCGACATCTCGTCCAATGTGCTGGAGACCTACGTACACTATTTGCGCGACAAAGTGGACCGTGGGTTTGGACGGCCGCTGATTCGCACGGTTCGTGGCATCGGCTACATGATGGCGGAGTAGCTGGACGTGTTCACGCAAACGCGCCGCCGCCTGGTCATCATCAACGCGACGGTCCTGTTCGCAATCGTGCTCACTGCTGGGACCGCCATATACCTGAGCATGCGGCACAGCTTGACCGACATGGTCGACGGACAGCTCGTGCAGCTCATCACACGCGACGAGCGGGAGCGCGAGTTTGCAGCCAGCCGCGATGCCTTGCCACAAGGGTATCAAGGCGGCATTTTCCACCTGGTGCTGTCCGCTGATGGACACATATTGGACAATCCCCAGCAGGTGAGCCTTGCTGGGCTTCCTCCGGTGCCTCCGTTTTCAAGCCTGCCTGCATTCGCCACCGTAACCATCGGGAGCGAACCGGCACGCGTGTACTACACCCAAGGTGCAGCAGACAGCAATGGACCCGTGGTGTTCGCGGTCGGTGAGAGCTTCTCCCAGCAGGAACGTGCGCTGCAACGCCTACTGATCATCCTCGTGGCTGGCGGCATCGCCGGCCTCTTGGTCTCCATACTGGCAGCGTGGTTTCTAGCCGCCCGCGCCCTGGTACCCATACAGATCGCCTTCGACCAGCAGCGCACCTTCGTCGCCGATGCGTCCCACGAGTTGCGCACGCCGCTGACGGTGGTGCGGGCCGCGGCCGACCTGCTGTACCAGCGGCGCGACCGTCCATTCAGCGACAACGCGCGGTTGCTCGATGACATCCGTCACGAGATCAGCCGGCTCGAACGCCTGGCTACTGAACTCTTGACCCTTGCCAGGTCTGACCTCGAGCAAATGAGCCTGACAGTGGGCGTGGTGGATCTGGCCGACCTTGGGCAGGATATTGCCCGCTTGGTAGGGCCGCTGGCCAGCGAGCACGGCCTCGAGCTTGTGTGTGAGACGCCGCCCAGTGGACCATTTGTGGAAGGTGATGTGCACCGCCTCCAACAAGCCATCCTTGCGCTCATCGACAATGCCATCAAGCACACGCCCGCCGGCGGCAAGGTCACGCTGCGGGTGCAGCCTCACCCGGGATATGCGACGCTGCAAGTCGAGGACACCGGAGAAGGCATTCCGCCCGAACACCTGGATCGGGTGTTCGATCGCTTCTATCGGGTTGATGCCGCGCGGGTGCGCACCGAAGGTGGAACCGGTTTGGGCCTAGCTATCGCGCACTCGCTGGTGCGTGCGCATCATGGCGAACTCGTGCTCACGAGCAAAGAGGCGGCTGGCACCACTGCAACCATCCGGCTCTCCACAGTGGCCAACGAACGGTCCACGGGTAACCGGGTGACGCACATTGCCGCGCGGGTGGTGCAGTGGGCGCGCCGCTAGCGCCGGACGGCCGGACCCGCCAGCGGCACGACAACCTGCGCTTGCACCAGCGCCTGGCCGGCGGTGACTGGCAACAACTGGCCGCCGTGTAGTTGCACCGTGTGGCGTACAAAACTCAGGCCGGTGCTCTCTTCATAGTCCACCAATGGGCGCACACCTGCGGAGCCGCTACCCTGCTGGTCCTCAGCTGGTTCAGCTGGCGGCGCGTGAATGGCAACGTCTACCTGCACCATCTGTCCCTGTACGCTCGTGGTGATGGCAATTGTTGCGCCGGCCACTGGGTGAACGCCCAGGAGATCGAGCAACACGTCAAACGCCGAGCGCAGTTTTGCCTCGTCGCCGACTAAATGCGGTAAGGCGCTGTCCGGAAACAGGACCGCAGGTGCGCCACCCGGCGGTCGCTCGACGACCAAGCGCGCCAATAACTGATTCAGATCAAACGCGGCCAGCGACAGCGCTGCCTGTCTGGACCTCTGCTGGTGCTCGCGTTCCAACGCCTCGACGAGATCTAACAGCCGGGTAGCCTCAGCGTGAATACTGGCGGCATACTCGTGGATGTCTGCTGGAGATAGCTCGTGGTCGCGCAAGAGCTCGCTCAACCCTTGCATGGTGACCAGGGCGTGTTGAGCTTCCGGTCCAAGCCCGACGACGGCAGTTAATGGCGACACAGTACCGCCGGACGTCTGCTGGACCTCCGGCTGTCGTTGTTGCCAACGGTCGCTCATGTTTTCGCTGGTAGGTGGGTCAGGCAGTGGCGTGGCGACCAGGACGACGCCGCGCACCGCCGGATCGGCCAAAGAATTGCGCGCGGTGATGGTATACGGATGCCACTGGAAGTCCGCCTGACGCAGATCAACGCGCGTGGCCACCGAGCCTGCTTCCTGCTGAGTGCAACGACTAATGGCCGACCGCAATGCCGCCCGGTGATCCGGATGGACAAAGGGCAATCCGGGCGCCGCAGCATTGGTCCAATCCTCTGCCGCTAGCACCTCAAGTGCCCGTGGACTGCGATACAGCGGCGTGCCACTGGCACCCAGTACGATCACCAAGTCGTCCAGCGCAGCCATCAGCGCGTGGAACCGGCCGGCGGCGAGCTCTCCAGCACGCACTTCCTGTACATGCTGGTTGACGTCGTGCACACAGGTCACCACCTGCACAACCGCGCCCTCAGTGAGCGGGATGGGAACAGCGTCCAATGACAGCTGTCGTACTTCACCGGTGGGAAGGGCCAGGGAGGCAGCACAGTGCACGGTCGTGTGTCGCGCTACCACTTGGGCGGCCAGCCACCCCAGCGTTTGGGCGCCGCAGTCCTCGAACCGGATTTGCCAGTGCGCATCGAGCGGCTCATGACCATTTAACTGGCCGGCTGTGAGGTGGACGAGCCGGAGGAAGGCAGGGTTGGCGTACACAAACTCGGTGGCCGCATCGCGCACTTCCACGCCAAACGGCAGCGCATCGAACAAGGTGCGTGCCCAGATCTCCGCCTCCGCGCGTGAACGCAGCCCCAGGTGTTCCTCGGTGAGGAGTGACGCCTCTGGAGTAGCCGTGCGCTGGCTCAGTAATAACGGTTTGGTGGTCGGCGGTCGGACCGCTGCTGCTTGCGACCGGCGGGAGGGGGACCGATGCGAACGTGCATTCTCGGAGATCATGCCGCGACCCCCTTCCCGGTTTTGGGTGTCGCCCAGGCACACACCCAACCTACGGCAGTGTGCCACGTTTAACCTTCAAGCGAATAGGGGTAACCTGCCAGGCGTACCGCTGTTAGGAGCTGCGTGCCACCGAGTCGCGTTCCACAACCTCGACCGGCATCACTTCGATGCGGCCGGGCTGTGCCGTTCGTTCGAGGGCGAGTTGCATTGAGCGGCGGCCCATTTCCCGCATGGGCACTCGCGCGGTCGTAAGCGGGGGCACGACATCGCGCACGGTGGAAATGTCGTCAAAACCAACCACCGACACGTCCTGGGGAACGCGCAGGTTGGCCTCCCGCAGCGCGGCCAGCGCTCCCACGGCCATCAGGTCGTTGGCCGCGAAGATGGCGGTCATCCGCTGGCCTGACGCTAGGAGCGCACGGGTGGCCTCGTAGCCGCCATCGCGCGTAAAACCACCAGAACGGCACATGCTGTCCGGCCGGTTGATGCCCGCCAGTTCCAGCGCAGCGCGGTGACCGAGCGATCGCTCCTGTGTGGTTGAGAAGTTCGCGGGCCCGGTGATCTCGCCGATGTACCTATGCCCCATATCGACCACATACTGGGTGAGTTTCTGCGCGCCGCCCCGATTGTCCGGCACGACCACATCGGTCACCACCGACGAATAGCGACCGCAGATCACCATGCGCACGCCCTCTTGCTGCATGCTGCGCGTCTGGCGGCGCAAGTCACGCAGGTAGGTGGGGTCCTCGATGGCGCCGCCGGCGAGGATCACGGCACTCACGCGCTGTCCGCGCAGCATCTCGATGTATTTGAGTTCGCTGAGCGCGTTGCGCGAGGAGTTACACAGCACCACCAGGCGCTGCGCTTCATTGGCCACATCTTGTATGCCAGCCACGATCTCCGAGAAATAGGGGTCGGCGATGCTATGAATGATGACGCCCACCACGGCTATGGAATTGCCGCGCAGCGCTTGCGCATGAGCGTTGCGAATATATCCCAATTCGTGCACCACGCGAGTCACCTGCTCACGCGTGGTGGTGGCTACCGGGTAACTGCCGTTCAGGACACGCGACACCGTTGCTGGTGACACGCCCGCTGTCGAGGCAACGTCGTTGATCGTGACATTGGTGTGGCCGGGAGAGCGCCGCTTGCGCACCGGTACGCGTTCTGGAGGGTCCATGCGATCGGGCACCGGGACACCCCTTTCGCGACCCACGAAGCGCACCTGAGTGGCCACCAGAATAGCATGGAGGAGAAACGTAGCTCGGTCGCTACCAGCCTAGGAAGGATCCTCAAACTGGGTTTTGTACAGGCGCGCGTAGGTGCCATCCAGTTTCAATAACTCTTGATGGGTCCCTTGCTCGATGATTTGCCCGTGTTCCATCACCAGCACGCGGTCGGCATTCTGGATCGTGGCCAGCCGGTGGGCGATCACGAACGTGGTGCGGCCGTGCATCACCCGTTCGAGCGCGTGCTGGATGAGCGCCTCCGTCTCGCGGTCCACGTCAGAGGTGGCTTCATCGAGGATCAAGATAGGCCGGTCGGCGAGGATGGCCCGCGCGATTGCCAGGCGCTGCCGTTCTCCTCGAGCGAGCTTGGACCCGCCCTGGCCGATGTCACTGGCATACCCATCGGGCAGGAGCTCGATGAACTGGTGGGCGTTGGCGGCCTTGGCCGCTGCTTCGATCTCCTCGTCGGTGGCTTCGGGCCGGCCGAAGGCCAGGTTGGTGCGCACCGACGCGTTGAACAGATAGGTTTCCTGCAACACCACCGCGATCTGGTTGCGCAACGAGCCAAGTTGTACCTTACGTACGTCGTGGCCATCGACGGCAATCACGCCGCCGGTCGCCACATAAAAGCGCGGGATCAAGTTGACCAGGCTGGTCTTGCCGGCACCGGTGGTGCCCACCAGCGCGACAACCTCACCCGGCCGGACGTGGAGCTCGATGTCGCGCAGCACCGGGTGGCCCGCGTCGTAGCCAAAGTACACGTGATTGAAGTCGACGCGACCCGTGACGCGGCCGAGTTCCACAGCGTCGGGCGGATCCAGGTCTTCCGGCACCTCATCCAGAAACTGGAATACCCGATCGGCGGAGGCCAGCGCTTGTTGCAAGGTGCTATTGACGGTGGTGAGCGTGTTGATGGGTGCGAAGAACAAGGTGACGTAGTTGATGAACGCCACTAACTCACCGAGCGAGATTTGCTGACCCATGATGCGAGCGCCGCCGAACCACAGGATCAAGCAGGTGCCAATAGCAGCGATCACCTGCGTAAGCGGCCCATATCCCGACTGCACCACAGCAGCGCGCTCGCCAGCGATGTAACTGTCCTGGTTGCGAGCCGAGAACTGGTCGATGGAATAGTCTTCGCGAGCGAACGCCTTGGTCACCTTGATGCCGGCGATGGCTTCCTGAAGCGCGGCGGTGACGAAGCCCATCTTGGCCTGCACGTTGCGATAGTTCCAGCGCAACATCGTGGAGATCACGTAGCTGGTCACGATGGTGGCTGGGATGGTGGTGAGCAACAGCAGCGTCATCTGCCAGTCGAGGATGAGCAATACCACCAGGTACACGGCGAGGTTCAAGGCGCTCACCGCGGCGTTGACGCCGCCGCCCAGGAGGGCTTGTTGCACCGCGCCGACGTCGTTGGTGACGCGCGACATAATCTGTCCGGTTTCCAGGCTTTCGTGGAAGCGGATGGGCAGCCGTTGCAAGTGGCGGAACAGCGTCTGCGCCAGCTCGTAGACAATTTGCTGGCCCACGAAGGTGACGAGCCACTGGTTGAGGATGATAAGCCCGGCCCGCACGACATAGGAGAGCGACAGGAACAACCCGATCTGCAGAGCCCTGGTGGTGTCGCTCTGCGGGATGATCGTGTCCACGATCTCGCGCGTGAGCATGGCAGGCAGCAGCGTGAGGAAGGCGATACCGGCGCTGGCTACCACCGACACCACCACGGCGGTGCGGTGCGGTGCGAGAAAGCCAATGAGGCGGGACATGGTGCTGCCCATGTCCACGTTCTCGTCGGGGAACATGGATGTGTTCAGCGTTTGCGCTCTCATCGCCGGCCCGCCTCCACCAGCGCGAGTTCCGACTCGAACTCCTGGAACAAGGCGGCGATGGCCGCCTCTGCCACGTCGCCGTGCTCGCTTTGCAGGTCGTGCAAACGGCGATACTCGGGACTGGTGGCCATGAGCGCGTCGTGGCTGCCGGCTGCGATGATCTTGCCCTTGTGCATCAAGGCAATTTGCTGGGCGCGCGCCACCGTGGACAAGCGATGCGCAATGAGAATGGTGGTGCGGTTGCCGAGCACCTCGCGCAGGCCGGCCTGGATGTTGGCTTCCGTGCGCGTGTCCACCGCCGATGTGGCCTCGTCCATGATCAAGATGCGCGGATTGGCGCACACGGCGCGCGCGATCGCCAGTCGCTGCCGCTGCCCGCCAGACAGGCGTACGCCTTTCTCCCCGATGATCGTGTCGTAGCCATCCGGCAGGTCTTCCATGATGAAGCGGTGCGCGTCTGCTATGCGTGCGGCTTGCTCGACGTCGCTGGCTGGCGCTTGTGGACGGCCATACCGGATGTTGTCGGCCACGCTCAGGTTGAACAGAAACGAGTCCTGCAGCACCATTGCAATGCTGCGCCGCAGTTCGCTCAAACGGAAGTCACGCACGTCGGTGCCGTCGATGAGGATGCGGCCGGCAGAGGGGTCGTAGAAGCGTGGGATCAGGCCGACCAGCGTGGACTTGCCGGAGCCGCTGGCGCCGATGAGCGCCAGGGTCTGGCCGGCGGGCACGTGCAGGGTGACGTCGTGCAACACGCGCCGGCCGTTGGTATAGGCAAACGACAGGTGGTCGACATCGATCTCGCCGCGCAATGTGGTGAAGATGACCGGCACCGGAGGATCAGTGATGGTCACCGGCGCATCGAGCACTTCGAACAGGCGTTCCGCTGCCACCGTGGCCATCTGGGTGGTCTGGTTGACGTTGGCGACGCGCTGGAACGGCAAGAACAGCATGTTGACGTAGCGTTGGAAGGCGACCAGCGTGCCAATCGTCATAGCGTGGGCAATGACGTGGTTGGCGCCAACAGCCAGCACCACCACCGACGCGATCGACGTGGCGAGGCCTTGTAGCTGGCCAAACACCATGGAATTGCCCTGTGCCCACAGGCGCTCCTTGCGGATTTGGGAGTTAAAGGTATCGAAGCGGGCGGCCTCGCTGGCCAGCCGGTTGAACGCCTTCACGAGCTTGATGGCCGAAAGGCTCTCTTGCAGCACGACGTTGAGTTCGCCGACGCGGCGCTGGATCGACCGCCAGAAGATGCGGATGCGGGCAATGCGCAATTGGAACACCACGATCGGCGGTGTGGCCAGCAGCACGAGTAGCGTGAGCGATACATCGGTGCGCAACAGAATGATCAAGGCAACGACGGGCGTGATGGTGCTGCCGATGATGTTGAGCAGCGCGCTGTTCAAAAACAACTGGATCAGGTTGACGTCGTTGGTCACCCGGGACATGAGCTGGCCGGTCTCGTGGGTATCGAAAAACGCGCTGGACTGGCGCTCGATGGCCTCGAACACCTGGTTGCGCAGGTCTTGAATGACATGCTGGCCGAGCACCTGCACCAGGTAGTTCTGCCAGGCGGCGAGGCCAGCGTTGCCCAGACTGAGCACCGCGTATAACAGCACGAGAATCACCAGGAGTTCTGGTCGCATCTTGGGGATGGCGTTGTCGATAATCTGGGCCATTAGCCAGGCAGGTGTGAGTGTAGTAAACGCCATGGCGAGAATCGTGCCGATCACAGCGGCAGTGAGCCACGGATAAGGCCGGATGTAGTTGAAGGTGCGCAGGAGGTCCTTCACCGCGCCACCAGTTGCCGCTGCGTATTCACGTAGCTATGTTAACGACCGGTATAGCAATCGGCTAGGGTGATGTTGCTTGCGAGGGAACAGGCTTCGATTCGCTCCGTACGGCGGTTGGTAAAGGACCAATGGCTCAATTACGACAGGCACGACTTAGTTGTTTGTCACATTGGCACGACCGAAAGGGCCGCTGCGTTCCAGGAGTGGAACTCACCATTGACCAGCCTGACGGCACTTACCCTCCTCACCATATCGCCGCTTGCTCGCTAGAAGTTAGCCAGCTTCCCCGGCGGCGGCGCTTGCGCACCGGTTGACCGGTGGGCACCATGACCACCATGAACACTCCTGGCTTCGCCCGCCTGTTCCGCATGCTCCTGCTCTTGCAACTCCTCCTCACCGGACTGGCCCTCCAACCCACACCAGTAGCTGCTAGTGCGGTGTTCACCCGTGTCCCTGCCATCAGCCGCTTGACCAGCGCAACGGTCAACGGCATACCCATAACCTGCACCTACAACAACGCGGATGAACTCACCTCAGCAGGTGGTACGTCCTACACCTACGACGCCAGCGGCAACCAGCTGACCAAGACCAGTGTTGGCGTGACTACCACCTTTAGCTATGACTTGCTCAACCGGCTCACCGGGATCACGGGACCGTTCACCGCCAGCTATGCCTCCAACGGGGATGGGGAACGCACGAGCAAGACGATCGCAGGCAGCACCACCCGCTACACCTGGGACCCTGCTGGGATCGGGCACGTGCTGGCGGATAGCAATGGCTACCAGTACGTGTGGGGCAACGGGCTGATTAGCCAGATCATCAACCTCAACACGCGGCGCTATCCGTTGGTGGATGGGTTGGGCAGCAGCCGGGTGCTCACCGACAGCAACGGGCGAAGCATCGGGACCCAGACCTACGACGCCTACGGCAGTGTGCGCACCAGTAATGGCGTGAACACCGTGCCCTTTGGCTTTGCCGGTGAGCAGACCGATGCCGAGAGCGGGCTCATTTATCTGCGGGCACGGTACCTGGATCCCACCACCGGCAGGTTCCTGACCACGGACCCAGCGAACTCTGGCTGGGCGTACGGCTATGCCAATGACAACCCGGTGCTCGGCACCGATCCGACGGGTCAGGCGATGGTCGCTTGTGACACGCCCGACGACTGTGGCTCCTCACCAGTGGTGACCGATGCCGATTCCTGGGAGAGCGCCTCATCTACCGACGAGTCCGCACCGCCGGCAGCACCCACCTGGTCCAAGCCGGACAGTGCCTGGCAGCCGAAATATGTGCCGCCAGCCGCACCGGAGAGCCCGCCGATACACACCTGTGCCGATGTGAACCCCTTGGAGAAGCTGTACTGTGCCGTGGTCAACGTCGAGCCACTGCCTAGCGGTTTCTGCGCGCTGAATCCCGGGCTCTTTGGTGGGCAAGGCGACCTTGGCGGTGGCGACAGCGGTGCCGGAGGTGGAGCCGGAGCCACCGAAGCATCCTTCGTTCCTGATGATTACGTGGTGGTTCGCGGGGGCACAGGCAATGTCCCATCGCCAGGCGAAGTGTTCTCTGGCGCCGCTGGCCAGACATTGGACGATGCCGCGAGCGGCGTTGCGCACGGCCAGATCCGGGCAACCACAGCCGGTGACATCCGCAATAGCGGTGGAAGCGTGGGCTTCGCACCTGAACCAACGCGTTCCGGCGTCATAAACACCAAGCACGTGAATATATCCCTTGGCGAGGGTCCTAA
>JANWJO010000030.1 GCA_025449435.1 Chloroflexota bacterium
CACGACTGGGAGGGTGGATGGGATCTTGTCGAGCTTATCCCGGCTGATGGGTTCGAAGGTGTCTGGCGTAGCCATGGTGGCTGTGTCCTCTCCAGGGTTGAGCGGGTCCGGCGGCTATGCGAGTGTGTGCCCTTGCCGTGCGCTACCCTGGTACGAGTATCCAACTTGAGTCACTTACAGTCAACTTTTTATATTAGAACCGATATAGCATTGCATTAGAGGAATGTGTATGGGGGAACGACCCCACCCCCGGCGCGGGGTCGTACCAGCTCGTTACGCCACTTGCCGCCGGAAGCGCTGCACGAACTGGCCGATCTCGCCGTTTTGCCACACCACGAGCAGGCAACTGGCGTTGAAGATCGAGGAATACGTGCCGCTGAAAATGCCGATCAGCAGCGCCAGTACGAACTGCCGGATGCTGACGCCGCCAAACAGGTACAGCGCCAGCAGGGTGAGGAGCACCGTGATCGACGTGTTGAGGGAACGCGCCAGCGTCTGCACCACCGAGTTGTTCACCACGGTCTCGAAGGGCTCGCCCGTGCGCCGCAGCAAGTTCTCCCGGATGCGGTCAAACACCACGATGGTGTCGTGTACCGAGAAGCCGATCACGGTCAGCATGGCCGTGACGAACAGCTCATCGATCTCGATCTTGAACAGCACGCCCAAAATGGAAAATACACCCGTCACCACCAGCACGTCGTGCAGCAAGGCAGCGAGGGCGCACACGCCAAAGCGCAGCGGCGACGGCACGTTGCGGAATGCGTACCAGATGTACAGCAAGATCAGGACACTGGCAGCGATCACCGCCAGGATGGCCCTCTGGGTGAGCTCCGCCCCAATGACCGGACCAATAGTGCTAAAGCTCAGTTCGTTGAGCGCCCCATACTGCTTTTTGAGGTCGGCCTCGACTTTCGCCTTCTGGTCGTTGTCCGGCGTGTTGGACATCGGCTTGGTGCGGATGGTCACGGCATTGGGGCTGTTCACATCGTTGAGCGGCTGGACCACCGAGCCGGAAAAGCCGTCGTCGGTGAGGATCTGCTCGATTACCTGGGAGTCCGGTGTGGCACCTAACTGGACGGTCAAGATCGAGCCGCCAGTGAAGTCGATGCCCGGCCGGAGGTGGAAGATCAGCAGGAAGATGGTGCCGGGGATGATGATGATGGCCGAGATCAAGAAGTACAGGTAGCGCCGGCCAATGATATCAAGCATTCGCGGGAACACTTTCTACACCGTACAGCCGGGCGTTGCGAGCCACCGCGAATTTGCCGGCTACGCGCAAGAACGTGCGCGTGACGAACAGCGCCGAGAATAGGCTCGTGACCACGCCGATGAATAGCGTCACGGCGAACCCCTTGATCGAGCCTGAGCCGAAGAACCACAGCACACCACAGGTGAGCATGGTCGATACGTTGGAGTCGCGGATCGAAGGCCATGCGCGGTCGAACGCCGCCTCCATGGCCGCGTTCAACGTCTTGTGCGCTCGCAGCTCCTCTTTCAGCCGTTCGAACGTCAGCACATTGGCATCCACGGCCATGCCGATGCTCAATATAAAGCCGGCAATACCCGCCAGCGTGAGCGTGACTGGGATGAGTTTGAAGATGGCAAACACCACCGCCGCGTAGATAATCAGCGCCACGTCGGCCAGCAACCCTGGTAGCCAGTAGTACAGGAACATGAACAGCATGACGATGCCCAGGCCGATGCCGCCAGCGATCAGGCTGCGGTCCACCGATTCCTGCCCGAGCGTTGGCCCCACCGAGTCTTCCTGTACGATTGTCATGGCGATCGGCAGCGCACCGTAGGTGATCTCCAGCACGATCTGCTTGGCGTCGGCGAGCGACATTGAGCCGCCGCTAATCTGGAAGTTGGCGTCGAGCTGCTGCTTGATGACCGCGCTTTCCACCACCACGCGGTCCATCGTCACGGTAAGGTAGTTGCCCACATTGGCACCGGAGAACGCCGACATCTTGGAGCCACCAGTGCCGTTGAGCGTGACGTTGACCAGCGGCGCACCCAACTGGTCATAGCCTACGGCTGCCGTATTCACATCGGAGCCGGTGAGCACCGCTTGCGGCCGGCCCAATTGGTCGGCGGTTGGGCAACCGGCGCCGGCCGGAGCGGCGACCGGCGGCATGTGGCCATCTGGATAGGGGATCGGGCAACCCACGGGCACGCTCGTACTGCCTGTGTTCAAGAACTCCAGCAGGCCCGTCGAGCCGAACAGTTTTATCGCCTCGGCAGGGTCCTTCAAACCTGGCAATTCCACGATGATGCGGTTTTGGCCGGACAGTTGGATCAGCGGCTCGGCGACGCCCAGGCCGTTGACACGGTTCTCGATGACGCCTTTGGCGGCTTGCATGGCGTCGGGCGTCACTAGCTGCCCAGCCGACGGCTGCGCTTGCAAGATCACCGATAGGCCGCCCTGCAAGTCGAGCCCTTGCTGAACCGTGATGGGCTTGTCGATGGTTAACCCGCCGACCTGGATGAACACGCCGGGATTATTGGGCAGATCCACCCAGCCGGCGACAATCGCCAGAATGACGATGAGGATGAGACGGGTCCACGTCTTGCGGATCATACCGGTTGGTTCTCCTGCACGTGCGTGATCCGGGCACTGCTGGCCAGTATAACGGGATGGGCAGCCCATCCCTTGACCGCACTTGACAGGACGGACATAATTTGCACTGGTGGTGCCTAGCAGCGAGCGCGGCACGCCAGACACAAGAGGAGTCACATCATGACAGCTACAGCGACTGGTCGCGCCTACAAGATGCTCATCAACGGGCAATGGCTGGATGCCCCAGGGGGGAAGACGTTTGCGGTACACAATCCCGCCAACGGTGAACTGCTGGCTAACGTGCCAGATTGCTCAATTGACCAGGTGAAGCAAGCCATCGCGGCGGCGCACAAGGCGTTTCCGGCGTGGTCCAAGACGCCCGCCGACAAGCGAGCGGCGCTAATCCATAAGGCCGCCTCGCTCATGCGCCACGAAGCCGAACATCTGGCGCGGGTCCTTACCCAGGAGAATGGCAAGCCGCTGGCCGAGTCGCGTGGCGAAGTGAACACCTCCGCAGATTTCCTGGATTGGAATGCCGAAGAGGGCCGCCGGGTATATGGCGACGTGGTGCCGGCCGCGGCCGCCGATAAGCGAGTGCTCGTCATCAAGCAGCCGGTTGGCGTGGTGGCAGCCATCACGCCCTGGAACTTCCCGCTCAGTATGCCTGCTCGCAAGGTGTCGCCAGCACTGGCGGCGGGCTGCACCGTGATTCTGCGACCTGCCCGCGCCACGCCGCTGGTTGCTATCGAGATGTTCCGCATCCTCCATGAGGCGGGCATCCCCGATGGCGTCATCAACATCATCACGGGCACCAACTCGGCGGCAGCAGGGAAGGAACTGGCGGAAAATCCACTGGTGCGCAAGCTCACCTTCACTGGCTCGACAGAAGTGGGCAAGCAACTTATGCAATTTGCAGCCAGCACCATGAAGCGCGTCTCCTTCGAACTCGGCGGTCACGCTCCGTTCATCGTGTTTGACGACGCCGACCTGGAAAAAGCAGCGCAAGCCGCCGTGCTCAGCCGGTTCCGCAACGCCGGCCAGACCTGCATCTGCACCAACCGGCTGTTTGCCCAGCGCGGCATCGCCGACAAGCTCGCCCAGCGCGTGGCGGAGCTGGCGGGCGCCCTGCGCGTGGGCAACGGCCTGGAAAGTGGCATTCAGGTCGGCCCGTTGATCGATGAGCGCGGCTACGTGAAAGTTGATGAGCACGTGAAGGACGCCGTGACCAAGGGCGCGTCGGTGCTCGCCGGTGGCAAGCGCGTCGAACTCGCTGGCCTCGACGGCTTCTATTACGCCCCCACGGTGCTCGGTGACGTCAAACCCGACATGCGCGTGATGTTCGAGGAGACGTTCGGCCCGGTCCTACCGATCATGGCTTTCGACACCGAAGAAGAGGCGATCAAGCTAGCCAACGACACGCCGTATGGCCTGGCCGCCTACTTCTTTACGCGGGACCTCGGGCGCGGCTTCCGCGTGGCGGAGGGCCTGGAATATGGCATCGTCGGGCTCAACGATCCGTTGCCCACGGGCGCGCACATCCCCTTTGGTGGCTTCAAGGAAAGCGGCATCGGCCGGGAAAACGGCGCCGAGAGCCTGTCGGCATTCCTGGAGATCAAAGCCATCGCCATGACGCTCAACTAAGCCACCAGCGTCGGACCTGATCCCCTCTCCCGACAGGGGGAAGGGGGTTAGGGGCGAGGGGGACGGGCTGCAGGAATGTTGCTTGCTTCCCTCTCCGGACGGAGCGGGTGCATACCCAAGGGGCACTCGGCGATGGGGGTGAGGTCCGTCCTCCTGCTCCCCGCCCCGGGAGAACGGGGCGGGGTTGGGGGTGGGGTTGCGATCTCCCTCTTTATTTCCCGATCGTCGTGAACCGCAACGAGTCGATCACGTTGATCGCAGCGCGGCGCTGGCGGTACGTCGACATCTCCGGTGCGGGCTGCAGCCGTCCAAATCGCTCGACATAATGCCGGCGGCATAAGCCCGACATGCGAATCGGGCGCACGGTCGCGGCGTTATACACCTCGCGCGTACAGCGAGCACAGCGGTAACTCCCTTGGGGTAGGGCGGCCAGCGCCGCCTGGCGCTGCTCGACATGACGGTCAAGGATCAGGTAGGCCAGGCCCAGGGCGATTAGGGTAAGTTCGAGAGACGTCATCACGTCATCCTTTTCGTGACGTGGATGTCGGGACGGACCGTCCCGTCTTTCGGACGCCTGCGGGGTGAGCTGACGGACTCGGGCTAAAAGCTTGCCCTACCGGCACCTGCCGGATTCGCCCCACCGCTTTCGGTTTGGTTCCCCCGCTCGAAACTTCCGATTCGGCGTACCACGTCTGTATTCTACGGCAGTGGCACCCTCTGAGCGTAGCGACGGCGTGGCAATTCTGTTAGGGTTACCTTAACTGCCGCTGTCAGGCGCCGTCTGCCTCGATCTCACGTAGCAGGCCGCGCATGTACTCGATGCTGCGCCCGTCCATGCTGAACTGGTCGCCCTCAGCGTTGGCGCCTTCTACCACGATGTACCCGGTATAGCCAGCGTGGTGCATTGCGCTGAGCGCAAAGCGGTAATCGATGTCTCCATCAGGCAGCGGTACCCGCACAAAGTACGACTGCTTGAGCTGAGCGAAGTGGACCCGATGCAAGTTCTTGCAGTGCCAGTACTTGGTGTGCGGCGCCAGCTTCACGATGGCCGCCTCGCTGGTTTCCTCGGGCACATCGTAGGTCCAGTAGATGTTACCTAGGTCGGGGTTGACGCCGACGCGGGGGTGGTCGATGAGTTGCAACAGGTGGAGCGCTCCCCAACTGTTGTCGGCAATAGAGTGCTGGTGTACCTCGATGGAAATGTCGACGCCCACATCGGCAGCGAGCTTGCCGGCCTCGCGCAGGGCCGCTGCCGTCCGTACGAAGTCTTCCTCGCTGGCCAGCCTGCTGCTCCCCTGAGACACATAGTCGCCCCAGTTCATCACTCCGGGTCCGTGCGGATCAGTGGCTGGAGTGGTCAAGCCGTTGTTGGACACGCTTGCGCCGATCCAACCAGCGAAGCGCACCGACAGCAAGATGCGCTCCTTGCTCGCCGCAGCCGTGCGTGGGTGCGTGACGCCGCCACCCCCGCGCACCGACACGCAGGGCACGCCCGCGCCGTCGAGTTCCTTGCGCAGTTCGTGAACCTTGGCCTCGGTGGGGTCCGGTCCAGCCGCGTCGGTGCCGATCTCAATGCCTGCCACGTTGAGCGACCGGATCTTCTTCAGCCAGCGCGCCCGGAACTCCTTGGGTGGGAAGGTAAACGGCGGACCTGCATACGGGTAAAAGGCGGCGCGACGCCAAGCATAGGCGATTTCCACCGATGGGCATCCTTCCGGTGTTTGCGGCGCGTGGGTGGCCAGGTGGCCACCCCGATGGCGCTGATCGAGCAATATGGTAGCAGTCACACAACTTGGCGTTGATGTTGCCAGGCGCTACGCTGTATCTATCAGCGCCGCCGAGCGCCAGTGATGTCCAGCAGAACAGGAGCCACACGTGGCTGTTAGTACCGCACCGCACCCGGTCAGCACAGCAAGTCGCGCCCAACAACTTAACATCATCGATACCGACATCCACAACGACATCCCCAGCCTGAATGAGCTCAAGCCGTTTCTGGCCAGCCGCTGGCACCCCTGGCTCGAACACGGCCCGCGCTTCGCCGCCCGCGCCTACGCCAACACCGGCTCTGGCCGGATGGATAACGTGGTGCGGCCAGAAGACAACCTGTGCGCCGGCGACCCTGAATGGGTGGTCGATAAGTTAATGGACGCCTATCGGATCGACATCGGCGTGCTAACCGGGTCGGTCATCGGCTGGGGCATCCAGCACAACGCACGGTTCGTCAATGCCCTGTACCGTGCCTACAACGACTGGACCCTCCACAAGTGGGTGCGGCCCTTCCCGCGCTTCAAAGGGTCGATCCAGGTGGCGCCGCACGATGCCGAAGGCGCCGCTGCCGAAATCCACCGTCTGGGCGAAGATCCCGGCATAGTGCAAGTGCTCATGCCCAGCGCAGCGCGCCTGCCCTATGGCAACCCGGCCTACTGGCCGATCTACCGGGCAGCGGTGGAACACGGCTTGCCCATCTGTATCCATGTAGGCTCCGAGGGTACCGGCATCGCCAACCCGCCCACCAGCGTGGGCTACCCTGGTTATTACCTGGAATTCCACACCGACCACTCCCAAACCATGATGGGGCACTGCGTCAGCCTGGTGGCCGAAGGCGTGTTCGAAGAGTTTCCCACCCTCAAATTCGCGTTCATCGAAGGCGGTATCTGTTGGGCCACCTACGTGATGTGGCGCATGGACCGGCTGTACCCCACGCTCAAGGCCGAAGTGCCCTACCTCAAGCGGCTGCCCAGCGAGTACATCCTCGACAACTGCTACTTCAGCACCCAACCGATCGAGGAACCAGTGGTCAACCGCCATCTGCTGGAGATGTTCGCTATGCTCCGAGCCGAGAAGACGGTGGTGTTCGCCAGCGACTACCCCCACTGGGATTTTGATAATCCACTGCAAGCGCTGCACGACCTTCCCGCTGCCCTACGCCGGCGCATCTGCGTGGACAACGTGCTCGACATGTATGGATCGCGTCTCCTTGAACCGAGCGTGAGAGGATAGTGGTAAGCACCATGCCTGCTGCCTCTCCCACGACCACCGAGCGCACAGTCACTCCTGCGACCGCGCTGCGCACGATCGATGTCGACGTCCATCACCACATCGCCGATTGGGCAGCGGTAGCCAAACATGTGCCGGCTGGGCTGCGCTGGCGGTTCCGGCCTGCGCCTCCGCTGGCTCGCCACGGCTTCTGGAAATTGGGCGACGAGTTCGGCCCGGTGCCTCGCCCGGCGCTCGACGGCGGCAAACTGGGCCATCCCGCTGCCAGCCCGCAGTGGGTGAAAGAGCACTATCTTGACCAGCGCGGTGTCGACCTCGCCGTGCTCACGGGTCCGCTCCTGAGCCTCGGCGTGCAGCCCAGCCCGGATGTCGCCTCCACCACGGCGAGCGCCGTCAACGACTGGACGCTCGAAAATTGGGTGCGGCCGTTTGACTGCTTCAAGGGGTCCATCCTGATCGCCCATCAGGACACGGCCGGCGCCGTCGCCGAGATCGACCGCCTGGGCGACGATCCCGGCATGGTGCAGGTGTTACTGTCCAGTGCCTCCGAAACGCCGCTGGGCCGCCGGATGTACCATCCGATCTACGAGGCCTGTGTACGCCACGGGTTACCCATCGCCCTGCACATCGGTGGTGAAGGAGCCGGCAACTCTCCGGCCGCCACACCGGTTGGCCACCCTTCGACCTACTTTGAGTGGTACAGCGCGTTGCCGCAGTCGTATATGGCGCACATCACCAGCATGGTCACCGAGGGCGTGTTCGTGCGCTTCCCCACGCTCAAAGTGCTCCTGTACGAAGGCGGCATCTTTTGGTTCCCCCACCTGATGTGGCGCTTTGATAAGAACTGGAAAGCCCAGCGCTCCGAAGCACCTTGGGTGTCGGAGCCTCCGAGCGTGACCATGCTGCGACACTTCCGGCTGGCCAGCGCGCCGCTAGAGGCAGCTCCTCCCGCGGCGTTGTTGCAAACACTGGAAATGATCGATGCCGAGCACACGCTGCTGTTCTCCAGCAACTATCCCCAGTGGGAGTATGGCAACCCCTTCGATATGGTGGCCGGCATCCCCGATCAGTTGCGCCGCCGCATCGCAGTGGACAATGCCCTGGACTTCTATGGCGACCGGCTCCTGCGCGCCAGCACCTAAGCCACTTCAGTTCGCCATCTGCAGCAGGCGTGCGGCCCAAAGGTTGGTAATCGCCAAACAATATGCGGCGGTGATGGTAGAACAAGTATGCTAACTGCATTACCTGGGGCGGTGTCGCGCACCGAGCCCGCCACCAGCACGCTAGCTCATGAAGGGAGGGGCTGCTGTGAGCGAGCGACCCCAGCAACTCCGGCTGTACAACACCGTCAACCGGTACGTCGAACGGTTTGAGCCGCGCACCCCAGGCCAGGTGACCATGTACACCTGCGGGCCCACGGTGTATCGCTATGTCCACATCGGCAACTTGCGCTCCTACCTCATGGCCGACTGGCTGCGCCGTACCCTGCAGCACGACGGCATGCACGTCACGCAGGTCAAGAACATCACCGATGTGGGCCACATGCGCCAGGAACTGCTGGAGCGTGGCGAAGACAAGATGATCGCCGCGGCCCTAGCCGAGGGCAAGACGCCAGAGCAAATCGCGGCGTTCTACACCAAAGCCTGGCGCGACGATGAAGCTGCGCTCAACATCCTGCCGCCGACTATCAACCCTAAAGCGACCGATCACGTGCCGCAGATGGTTGCCCTCACGCAGCGCTTAATCGAGCGTGGCCACGCCTATGTGGCTGGTGGCAACGTGTACTTCGATATCGGTTCTTTCCCCAATTACGGCCGCCTCTCCGGCAACAAGCTTACGGAGTTGCTGGAGGGTGTGCGCGCCGAAGCCGACCCGCTCAAGCGCCAGCCTGCCGATTTCACCCTGTGGAAGGCTGCGGAGCCTGGCCGCATGGTCAAATGGGACTCACCTTGGGGGCCAGGTTTCCCCGGCTGGCACATCGAGTGCTCCGCCATGAGCATGCAGTATCTTGGCGAAACCATTGACTTGCACACGGGTGGAGTCGATAACATCTTTCCTCACCACGAAGATGAGATCGCCCAGAGTGAGGCGGCTACCGGCCAGCCGTTCGTACGCTACTGGGTCCACGGGCAGCACTTGCTCGCCGATGGCCTCAAGATGGCGAAGAGCACCGGCAACGCCTACACCCTGGAGGATGTGCGCAGCCGTGGTTTCGAGCCGCTGGCCTTTCGCTACCTGTGCCTGCTGACGCACTACCGCGCCAGGCTCAATTTCACCTTTGGTTCGTTGCGCGCCGCCGGTGCGGCGTTCCGCCGCCTGCAAGACCGCGTCCGTTCCTGGCACGACGCGCCGGTGACAGAGCCCAATCCGGAGCGGTTGAGTTGGGACCACCGCTTTTGGGCAGCCATCCACGACGACCTGAACTTGCCTGCTGCCGTCGGCGTGCTGTGGTCCCTGGTACATAGCAGTGCCCTCCCACCGGACCAGATGCGTGAGTTGCTGTTCCAATGGGATGACGTGCTTGGGCTCGACCTCGCGGCGTTGCTGCCCTACGACACGGCGTTGCTCCCGGATGGCGCACGCGACCTGGTACAGGTGCGCACCCTGTATCGCCAGGGCCAGGCCTTCGATCAGGCCGATGCGGTGCGCACACATCTTGCCGATTACGGCTACGGCTTGCGGGATGCACCGGAGGGGACGCTGGCCATTCCGCTGCCTCCGGTCCAACCCGTGCGCTACACCGCTGCTAGCGACGTGCCGTCGTTGCTCGATGAGCCCGATACCTGCGACGTATCCATCTGCCTTCTCACCCACAACTACCTAAGTGACGTCCAGCGCTGCCTGGAAAGCTTGTTTCGCAATCAGGGCAAGCATCGAGCCGAGTATCTGGTGGTGGACAACGGCTCCGATGACGGCACGCGGGACTGGTTAGAACAACTCGGCGCGCAGCGTAGCGACGTCCGGCTGTTCCCCACCGACCACCGCATCGGCGAGGCTGAGGGCCGCAACCTGGCCATGCGCCAGGCGCGCGGCAACGTGGTGTTGCTCATCGATACTGGCGTTGAAGCCACCGGCGACCTGCTGACGCCAATCCTGAGCAAGCTCAGCAAACCAGTGGTTGGGGTCACCGGGAAGTGGGGCCTGCGCCCCGCCGACATGCGCCAGTTCGAGTCTTCTGACGAACGCGACGTCGATGCCGTCACCGGCTACTTACTTGCTTTCCGCCGATCTGACCTCAAGCGCGTGGGCTGGATGGACAGCAAGTACCGCTATTACCGCAGCCTCGATCTGCACTTTTGCTTCTCGTTTCGCTCGCTCGGCTTGCGGGTAGAAGCAATCCCGAGCCTCCCTGCCATCATGCACATCCATCGCGGCTGGGAAGAGTTCGGTGACGACGAACGCAACCGGCGCAGCAAGCGCAACTTCTACCGCTTCCTCAACGTGTGGCACCACCGTGAGGACCTCATCGTCAAGCGCTCGTAGTGGTGGTTGCTCCCTTCCCCGGGAGACCGGGGAAGGGAGGGGGATGGGGTGCGACCTATTCCTCTTCGCACACCTGCTCATCGCCTGACCAGCGGTTGAACTTGCCCTCCGGTGGGTTGTTGGTGAGGTTGGTGCGAGCTGCGCGCCACAGCGCCGCCCAGTCGCGCCAGTCGGTCACCTCGGTCTCGGGGTGCGCCTGGCTGCGTGCCACCCACGACGGGAACCACGGCCGGCCGGTGGGCTGGCCTGTCGGCTGGTAGCGCAAGTCGAAGCTCCAGCGTATGCCGTCGCTGTCGTTGCGCAGCGAGGCGTGTTGCACCCGCCGGTGGATGAACAGCGCACCGCCGCGCTTGATCGGCAGCGGCACGACGTTCTTGCCACGCAACGCATCAGGAATGTGCAGGCCTATGCGCGTGCTCTCTGCCTTGGCCGAGCAGTGCGTCACGAGTCCCTGGTGGTGGCTGCGTGGTACGACGCAGAGGCAGCCGTTTTCCACGGTGGCATCGGTGATAGGCAGCCACACGGTGAGCATGTCAGTCGCATCGACCTCTGGGAGGGCGACACCCTGGTCTTGATGCCAGTCGGTCTGACTTACCAGCGCACCACGAAACTCGGCCGACAGCAGGCGCTCCGGTGGCTTGATGCGCACATGCTGGATGGGGTTCGACGTAATTTCCGGTCCGATCACTTGCTGGATCGCGTCGAGGAGGCGGGCATCGCGCATCATGTTGAATACGGCAGGGCCGAGGTGGATGGGCGTCTCCTCGGTAATGCCACCAAACGCGAGCGAGATGTCGAACGGCTGAAACGAGCCTTTGCCCGCTTCGGACAAGAGCCGCGCGAATCGCTGCGGAAACGGCATATCGGGATACAGCG
>JANWJO010000031.1 GCA_025449435.1 Chloroflexota bacterium
GCCCCGACGTGACGCGCACCCACGACCTAGTGCGCGACTTGGCGGACAAGGGATACCACATCGTGTACATCGGTAAGCATGGCCACCCGGAGCCAGAAGGCGCCATGGGCAACGCACCTGCACAGGTACACCTGGTAGAAACGCTCGCCGAGGTGGAAGCGCTCGAACTTCCGGTGGGTAAGTGGGCCGTGACGACACAAACCACCATGAGCTTGTGGGATACCCAGGACATGGTGGACCGTTTACGTGAACGCTTCCCCGGCATTGAGGTATACAACGAGATTTGCAGCGCCACGCAGGATCGCCAGACAGCTGCTGTGGAGCAAGCGGCGCTGTGTGACGTGGTGATCGTAGTGGGCGACGAGCGCAGTTCGAATACCAATCGCCTGGTCGATGCCGTGCGCACGCGTGCGGGCAAGCCGGCCTATCGCGTCGATACCTACCGTGACATTGAGCCGGCATGGCTGCGCGGCGTGCAGAAGGTAGGCGTCACCGCCGGCGCCTCGACCAAGACCCAAATCACACGAGAGGTGATCCGGTTCTTGGAGGGGTATACCCCAGAGGGCTGATCGCAGCCCCATCCCCATCCATTCCTGGCGGGCCACGCCCCCCCGGGGCAGGGAGAAGGCGCTACGGCAGCGACCAAAGCCGTACCCTTTTCCCAACTCGCTCGTTGAGCGTGTCAACCCCTCCTTAACGCCGCGTTGACCCGGTTCGCTAGGGCAACCTATACTTTCGTGGTGAGAGGCATCGTGCGGCGCCTCGCCTGCGGCGAGTCGTGAGGGGGCGGCCTGTGGCCATTGCTCCACCGCTGGCCCCTGCGCTGCTTGTTGCCAGGCAACGCAGAACCCGGCCGCGGCGATTTTGGCGTGACACGGCTATCGCGTACCTATTTCTCTTGCCTTCCCTGGTGGTACTGGGGGTGTTCCACTTCTTTTCGGTGGGGTTTGCGCTCTACATCAGTTTGTTCAACTGGCGGGTGCTGCGCGGGGCATTTTTGGGCGTGCAGAACTACGTCAACATCTTGACGAGTTCGGACTTCCACAGCGCCTTCTTCATTACCGCCTGGTACGCCTTGCTCACTGTGCCGGCGAGTATGGTGCTGTCGCTGCTAGCGGCGGTGCTGATGACCCGGCCGATCAAAGGCATTGGGCTATACCGCACGCTATTTTTTATCCCCTACGTCACGTCCACGGTGGCGGCGGCGGCGGTGTGGCGTACGATCTTCCGGTCCGACGGGCCGCTGAGCCTGCCATGGTTGTGGTTTGGCGTGAGCAAGCCAGAGTGGCTCAACGAGCCGCGCGGCATGATCAGCTTGCTCCTGCAACCATTCGGCATCCAGCTACCGTTGTGGGCGTCGGGGCCGAGCCTGGCCTTGGTGTGCATCGCCATCATGACGGTGTGGTACAGCCAGGGATTTGACACGGTGGTGTTCCTGGCCGGCCTGACCTCGATACCCAAGGAACTGTACGAGGCGGCGCGCATCGACGGCGCCAATGAACGCCAGTTGTTCCGGGTCATCACATGGCCGTTGTTGTTGCCGACGACCTTTTTTATTATGGTGATCTCGATCATTGGCAGCTTCAAAGCGTTCAACCAGATCTACATCATGACGGGAGGAGGGCCAGCCGATACGACGACTACGGTAGCGTTGCTGGTGTACAACGAGGCTTTTCGCTATGGCCACCTCGGCTACGCGTCGGCGCTGGCATTCGTCCTGTTCTTTATTATTTTGATGCTCACGCTGCTGCAGTTCCGGCTGGTGGGCAATCGCGCCCAGGCGGCCAATGGTTAGCACGCCCACCACCCAGACGGTGCCGGCCGTGCTGCGGACCACGAGACCCGTAGCAGCACGGCGCTACAGCACCTTGCCGACGCACGTGGCGCTGGCACTTGCTGGCTTGCTGGTGGCGGCGCCGTTTATCTGGATGCTGCTGACGTCGGTGAAAACGCAGTTCGAGGCGCTGGCGTTTCCGCCAACCTTGTTGCCCAAGGTCTGGCAGTTCCAGAACTATGCAGACGCCTGGAACTTGCCCGGTTCGTGGCCGGTAGGCTTTCCACGCTATTTTCTCAACACCATCTTTATCGCCACGGTAACGACGACCGGTTTGGTGATCACCTCTACCATGGCGGGGTACACCTTTGCCAAGATGCGGTTCTTCGGCCGCGATGTGCTGTTTGTCGCGTTGCTGGCGACGTTGATGGTGCCGTTTGAGGCGGTGCTCGTGCCCGACTTCATTATCATCAAGACGTTTAATTGGTATAACTCCTATCAGGCGCAGATTGTGCCCTGGCTCGGCGGCGTGTTCGGCATCTTCTTGTTGCGCCAGTTCATCGCCGGGTTGCCCGGCGAGCTGTGGGAGGCGGCGCAACTCGACGGCCTCGGACATCCGGGGTACCTGGTGCGCATTGTCATCCCGCTGTCCCGGCCGGCCCTAATGACGCTGGGCTTGTTTAGCTTCCTGGATAGCTGGAACTCGCTGTTGTGGCCGCTCATCGTGACGAGCAGCGACAACATGCGTCCACTGCAAGTGGGCCTGTCGTATTTCATCACCGAAGAAGGTACTCAGGTCAACCTGCTCATGGCCGCCGCGGCGTTCACGATCGCGCCCATTCTCGTGCTGTTCCTGTTCACGCAGCGACAGTTTATTGAAGGTATCGCCCGATCTGGGCTCAAAGGCTAGAGGAGGGAATCCCGTCCAAGAGCGACTTGCGTATGACCAGCAGATGGCACCGCACTCAGGTGAGCGGCAGCGTCTATTGGGCAAGGAAGCCGGCGGAGTAGGTCCGGCGATCGTCGATAGCGTCATAGAGGAGTAGCATCCGTGCGTAGCACATCTCGCCGCCAGTTTCTGGCGATTCTCGGAGGGGTCGCCGTCGCTGGCGTGTCGCTAGCAGCGTGTGGCGCCAGCGGCACGACAGCCGCGACCTCATCGGCCGCGGCGACATCGGCAGCCGCCACCACAGCGGCACCGACCACGTCGGCAGCTGCCACGTCGGCAGCGGCCACCACGACGGCAGCAGCCACCACGACGGCAGCGGCTACCACGTCGGCAGCGGCCACCACCGCCAAACCGGCCCCGACGGTAGCCCCCACGGCAACGCCAGTGCCGGTGACGCTCAAGGGTACCAAAGTCACCTTCTGGCACACCCAGAGTGGCCCCAACGCCAAGTTGCTCAACTCGATGGTGCTGGCCTACAACGCCACGGTGACCGATCACACCATCGTGCCCGAATACAAAGGCAACTACGACGACCTGTACAAGGCCAACCTGGCTGCGATTAATGCCGGCCAGCCGGTGAGTTTCTCGGTGGCCTACGAAAACCAGGTGGCCGACTATCAGAGTAGTGGCCTGGTGGTGCCGTGGGACGACTACATCAATAACGCAAGCTACGGCTTGAGCGCCGACGACAAGGCCGACTTCTTTCCAGCGTTCTTGGAGTTGGGCAAGTTCCCGCAGTTTGCCAACAAGCTGCTTACCTTCCCGTTCACCAAGAGCCTGGAATTGATTTGGTACAACGCCGACATGCTCAAGACGGCAGGCTTCGACAAACCCCCAGCGACGTGGGACGACTTTCAGGCGCAGGCGATGAAGATGCCAGGGACGGCGTGGGAGTTCGCCTCGGATGCGTCGCGGTTTGCCACATGGGTGTTTAGCCGCCACGCCGACCTACTCAGTGCTGATGGGCAGAAGCTCACGATCAACACACCGGAAGCGCTGGCATCACTCCAACTGGTCGACACTTTGGTGAAGGCCAAGAAGGTGGTGGCGCCCAAGGGGTTCCAGGCAGAAACCGACTTCGAACAGCAGAAGACGGCGTTCTACCAAGACTCCAGTTCAGCACGCTCGTTCATGCTGAACGACCTGACCAAAGCTGGCGTGAACTTCAACTGGACCGCGACGATGCCGCCCGTCGGCAAAGCCGGCGACGATCCGCAGTCGGACTTGTATGGCGGGAATGTGACGCTATTCAAGACGTCGGCAGACGCGCAAGTGGGCGCGTGGAAGTTCATGAAGTACTTTACGCTGGGGCCACAGACGTCGCAGTGGGCGCTGGGCACCGGGTATATGCCAGTGCGGCAGTCGGCGACACAGACGGCCGAGTACAAGGCGTTCCTGGCGCAGAATCCGCGCAACGGCGTCGCTATCGACGGGCTCAAGTACCCTGGCAACAAGGGCGAGCCCAAGATCTCGGCCTGGCAGCAGGTGCGCGACATCTTGCTCAGCATGCTCGATCAGGTGATCGCCGGCACGGCAGCGCCAGCGGACGCGCTCACTGCGGCGGACCAGAAGGCCAACGACGCGCTTAAGAAGTCGTAGGCGCCACTTCCCGGCAGACAAAGAAAGGAGCGGGGCTTGCAAGCCCCGCTCCTTCGCCTTTAAGCGTTACGCTCAAGCGGCGATTGGTGAGCGCCTTCCGGCGCAGTTGCTATATGGCCTATAGCGCCTGGCTGATCGTCGAGAACGTGGCGGAAATCTGGCCCTGCAGCAACGTGAGTGCCGCAATGAGCAGAATGGCCACAAGGGCGATAATCAGTGCGTACTCTACCAAACCCTGACCACGCTCCGACTTGAGGGACAACCACCACTGAAGTACAAGATCCTTCATGTCCGCCGGTACCTTTCTTTCCTAGGCCGAGGCATCACAACGCCTCTCACCAGAAGGATATGCCTACAAGGCTTGAACTCCTATAGGAGAGGCTTCTTGGCCATTTTGGGGGGGTAACCTCACGGCAACCTTTCAAAATACGTGTACGCGGGAATGGCCAGCTTGCCCCGGCCAATGCCGCGCACACCGCACCAACATCGTGTTAAAACAAAGAACGGGACGGTTTTCCCGTCCCGCTTCGTCGTAGAGCGACCCCTACAGAGCCTTGCTAATCGTCGAGAAGGTTGCGGAAATCTGGCCCTGGAGCAACGTGAGGGCTGCAATCAGGAGAATGGCCACGAGAGCGATGATGAGTGCGTATTCGACCAAACCCTGACCTTGCTCACTGTCACGGAACTCTAACCACTTTGCCAACAGCTTGTCCACGCCTGATCCTTCCACCTTTCTTGGCGGTCTTCCTGTCCTTGTTGCGGACCACCCTTTCCGCAACTCAGGATAGAGAGAAACTACCGTTAGTCCCAGGCAGTCGCTATCCACAAGTAGAGCTATGCCTGGCCATGACCTCTGTCTCATAGCGCTATATGGGTGGGTCGTTATGGGATGGGACGGGGCGGGGCTGGGGATGGGGTTGAGACGAACTTCTCACAATATAAAAAAGAGCCCCCTCCCCGACGGGGAGGGGTTGGGGAGGGGTTGATCTTGTTCCTGCTACCAGTCGTGGACGCTGCCGTCGACGCGGCGGGTGGGGGGTAGGTAGGCGCGCTGGTAAGGGTATTTGGCCGCTGCGTGCTCATCGACGTCGGTGCCCAGCCCTGGCACGTCGCGCACCTGCAGGTAGCCGTCCTCGAAGGTCGGGCCGCCAGGCATGACTTCCTGTTGTTGCTCGGAGAAGAACACCATCTCCTGCACGCCGAAGTTGGACGTGGCGAAATCGAGGTGAACGTTGGCGGCGTGGGTGTGTGGACTAATGTCTCCCGGCCCGTGCCAAGCAGTCCGCACCTGGTAGGGCTCAGCGATAGAGGCGATCTTGCGGCATTCGGTGATGCCACCGGTGTGGGCGAGGTCACAGCGGATGTAGTCGATGAGCTGCTCCGTGATGGCCGTAAGGCACGCCCATTTATCGGTCCACAGCTCGCCCATGGCGATGGGCGTGGTGGAGGCGTGGCGCACCAGCCGGAAGCTCTCCTTATGCTCGGGTCGCAAGGGGTCTTCCAGGAAGAAGAGGTGGTAAGGCTCCAACTCGCGGGCCAGCCGCGCCGCCTGGATGGGCGAGAGCCGTTCGTGGACGTCGTGGAACAACTCCAGGTCGTCGCCAAACTCGACGCGCAGGTGTTCGAACAGCTTGGGGATGGCGCGCAGGTACGGCCCGGGTTCCCATACCTCTTCGTCGGGCATGGTGGGGTCGGGCTCCGTACTACTCATGCCGGTGGTGAGTTTGCGTTCGGCGGCGCCGATGCCATAGGTACCGGTGATACCAGGAGCCGGCACGGCCACTTGCGCCCGGATCACCTTGAAGCCGCGCTCACGCAACTGGTGGACGCTCGCTGCCACCTCTTGCGGGTCGCGGCCGCCGGCGTGGGAATAGGCCAGTACGCCCTCGCGCGTCTTGCCGCCGAGCAAGGAATACACCGGCAGGTTGGCCCACTTGCCCTTGATGTCCCACAGCGCCGTGTCGACGCCGGCCAGCGCGGTCATGAGCACCGGGCCTTGCCGGAAGTAGGAGCCACGGAACAGGGATTGCCAGCGGTCCTCAATGCGGTCGGGGTCCCGGCCGATGAGCAGCGGTGCGATGTGCTGCTCGAGCGCGGCGGCCACGGCGAGTTCGCGTCCGTTGAGGCTGGCGTCGCCAACACCGTAGAGCCCGGGCTGGTCGGTGATGAGTTTGACGAGCACGTAGTTGCGCCCTGGGCAGGTGACGATGACGCGCACCTCGGTAATCTTCATTGCGTGGTCCTTTCTGGCAGGTTGGCAGCCACCGGCGGCGCGCTGATTATAGGCAACGGGCACACCGCCGTTCTCCGGCAGTGGGTGCCGATAGACAAGGCTAATCAGGTACGCTGAACGGTGGCCGGGTGCTGCGATGAGCCCGGCTGCCCGTTGCGTTCTGGGAGGTTGTTGCGTCTTAGGAGATGTCAGCGCACCACGGCACGCGGGCGCACCGGCCGGAGATAAACATGCAGGATCA
>JANWJO010000032.1 GCA_025449435.1 Chloroflexota bacterium
GCGGCCATCGCGCGGATGGCGCAACAGCACAGCACTCCTCGTGCCAAACGGCTCGCGTGGCAGGGTCAGGTGGACGCCTTTGGCTGGCCGCACCAGTGGCCGGTGCGCCGCATCGGCGCGGGCTAGCGCTTGATCCACCCACACGCCCGCTGCCAGCACCACCCGGTGCCCCTTGATGCGCAGTTCATCGCCCGTGAGTTTGTCTCTGCAGACCAGCGTGTCAACTGGGTTCCCGGCAAAGCCGGTGGCGGCACAATGGTTGGCCACCAGCGCGCCGTAGCGCACCGCCTCCTTGATGACCGTAACCGTGAGGCGCGCATCATCGGTCTGCCCATCGTAATACACCATAGCGCCGCTGTAGCCGCCGCCTTTGAGCGTCGGGTGCCAGTTGACTAGTTCACGTGGACCGATACGAAAGTGGTTGTGGACATTCTGGAAGCTGGCCAGCAGGTCGTAGCCGGTGAGCGCCGCTGACATCATCAGGCGGTCCTTCAGCCCAGCGAGCGGGATAGCGAACGCCAGCGGGTGAACTAAGTGCGGGGCCAGGTGCAGGAGGAGCGCACGCTCGATGCTCGCCTCGCGTGTCACCCTGGCTTGCCCTTGCGCCAAGTAGCGCAGACCGCCGTGAATCAGTTTTGTGGTCCGGCTGCTGGTACCCGCGGCAAAATCCTGCTTCTCGACGAGCGCTACGCGCAGGCCGCGCGTAGCAGCGTCGAGCGCAATCCCCGCTCCGGTAATGCCGCCACCGACTACCACGATGTCGAATTGGTCGCTGGCCATCGAGCGCAGCGATGCTGCCCGCACGCTCGCCGCTGTTGATGGGATCACGTCCACCGCCATGAACTCACCCCTTCTTGAATGCGTCGCACTGGCCACGGGCGAGTGTCACGATCCGCTCCACCACTGCTTCGAGCGTGAGAGCCGTCGAGTCAATGAGCGTGGCGTCAGGCGCTTGCGTGAGCGGTGAGGTAGC
This sequence comes from Chloroflexota bacterium, assembly GCA_025449435.1. The sequence goes on from JANWJO010000032.1 coordinate 974, forward strand.
GCGCTGCGAATCGATGCGATCCCGGCGCTCCATATCACGGCGAACTTGTTCGAGCGAGACCTGCTGCCCCTGTGCCACCAGTTCGGCGAGCCGGCGCTGGGCACGCACATCCACCGATGCTGTGAGATAAACCTTGAGGTCCGCTTGCGGGAGGACCACTGTGCCGATGTCCCGCCCAGCGAGTACACAGCGACCGCGTGCTGCTATCTGGCGCTGGCTCGCCACCATCTCGCGCCGGACGAGCGGCCAGGCCGAGACCTGCGACACGTTGAGCGCCACTGAGCGCTCCCTGATCTGCCAGGTGATGTCGCTCCCGTTGGCAAACACCGAGTACGGCCGGCCATCTGCCAACTGGCTGGGCTGGACGTCGATGGTAGACCGCTGTGCGAGTTTCGTAAGTGCGGACTCGTCAGCCAGGTCGGTGCCTTCATTAAGCGCCAAATAGGTCAGCGCTCGGTACATCGCTCCTGTGTCGAGGAATAGGTAGCCGAGCTTGGCGGCGACCGCGCGACCCACGGCAGTTTTGCCCGATGCCTCTGGCCCATCGATGGCGATCGCCGCCGCCACACTCACGAGTGCACCCGATCCTGCGCGTGACCCAAGGCCGTCATGTCGAGCAACCATCCTACCTCTTTTGGATGCAGATGCCGCCATTCACCGGATGCTACCCCACTTAGGTGCAGCGGACCCAGCCGGACGCGGCAGAGCCGGTACACCGGCAGGTCAACTGCCGCAAACATGCGGCGTACCTGGCGGTTGCGACCTTCACGAATGGTAATGCTGACGATGCTACCCTCGCTTATTGGATCTGGCCACTCGAGGTCCTCAACGCGCGCTGGTGCCGTCCATACGCCGTCGAGTAGGATTCCTCCGGCTAGACGGTGCACCTGCTCGCTGGTAGGCGGAGATGTCCACACCAAGTACTCCTTGTCGATGTGGAAGCGAGGATGGGTCAGCCGGTGAGCCAGTTCGCCATCGTCGGTGAGCAGCAGCAAGCCCTCAGTGTCCCAGTCCAGCCGGCCCACAGGCACCACGCGCACGCCGCAGTGAACCAGGTCAAGCACGGTTGGCCGTCCCTCGGGGTCGTGTGCGCTGGTGATCACGCCAGAAGGCTTATCGAGCATGATGTAGGTGAGGGCAGGCGGGAACCGTATTGGCTGGCCATCCAAGGCAATCTGCTGATGTTCGGGATCGGCACGCGTACCGAGTTGGCGCACGACAGCGCCATCCACCGTGACACGCCCCGCTGAGATGAGTGTTTCGCATTCCCGGCGGGAAGCGATGCCGGCACGCGCGAGTAGCTTCTGTAAACGCTCGCGGCTCATGGCCGGCTGGCCAGCATCGGTGCCGTACCGATGGACTGCTGCCCCACCCGCAGCTCGACCGTGCCAACCTGTTGTGGTCTTGCGCCCGTCACCGCGCCGAGAGCGCTCGGGTCAACGTGAAGCACAAGGTGAGCCCCTCCGGCTCGCCAGGGAGCAACCGGCACGACGGACCACGCGCCAACCTGGAGGTGAACGCCATCCTGCCCGTCCGCAACCAGCGTGGGCAGCGCTGGTGTGTCCCATTGCCACTCCCGCCACCCAAAGTCCAGCAGGGAGCGAGCATCGGCGTAGCGATCTGTACTTCCCAGCACCACCGCCATGAGTTGGTGCTGGTTGCGTGTGGCCGAGGCAATGAGGTTCTCGCCCGCCTCGGGCGTGGTGCCCGTCTTCACGCCGTCGGCTCCGGCATAGGTGCCAAGTAACTCGTTGAGATTGGTGAGCGAGTAACCGGCATGGCCGTTGCCCGCGGCGAGGTCCCATTTCTTCGTCTTGACGATGACGGCAAGGGTGGGGTCGTGCAACACACGTATCGCCATCAAGGCGAGGTCGTGTGCAGTGGAGTAGTGCCCGCTGTCATCAAGTCCATCGGGGTTGGCAAAGTGGCTGCCGGTGAGGCGCATGGTCTGTGCCTCGGCGTTCATTAGGCTCACGAAGGCCGCGACTGTTCCTGCCGTGCCCTCAGCAAGCGCCACGGCCGCATCATTGCCTGACGGAAGAAACAAACCGTGCAGCAGTTCGTCGACCGTGAGCAACTCGCCGGCCGTGATGCCCATAGACGAGCCGCTGGTGCTGGCGGCATTGGCGGAGACGTAAATCACCTTGCCGGACGCATCGAGCTTGCGCACGATCAGTGCCGTCATCAGTTTGGTAAGGCTGGCTGGGGCCCGTCGGACGTTTGGTTGCACGCTCCACAACACCTGGCCGCTCGCCGTATCCTCCAGCAGCCCGCTCACCGCGGTGACGCTGGGCGCATCACTCGCACTGATCGCAGTGAACTCGCTCGGCCCGATCTGGGCACCAGGGTCATCGCTAGCGGTAAAGCTGGGGTCGCCCCACGCACACAACGCCACAACGGTCAATGCGAGTAGGAGCAGCGTAGGCACCTGCCAAAACGTCCGGCAAAACATGGCGCTATTCTACCGAAGACGACTTCGTGACTGACAGGCAGGACCGACCGTCATTGCAAGAGAAGCGTTTGGGGCACAGCATGACGCGTTGGACCTTGGTGCTCGTGGCGTGCTGGCTGCTCGCCGGGTGTGGCGGCGCGTCTACAGCAGGCAGTTCCTCCGCTGGCGTCGACTCCACTGGTTGCACGGTGCAGTCGGCTGATTCGACGCCGCAGCGCACTTTCAGTGCGCCGCCCGCCATGCAAATCGACGTCAGTAAGCAATACACCGCGACGATAGCGACGCAGTACGGCAACATCGTCATCGACTTGCTCGCCAAGCAGGCACCCAAGACTGTCAACAACTTTGTGTTTCTGGCTTGCCATCACTTCTACGATGGGCTCACGTTTCACCGCCTGGTGGCAGGCTTTGTGATCCAGGGCGGCGACCCGCAGGGCACCGGCGCAGGCGGTCCTGGCTACGAGTTCGTCGACGAACTCCCCAACAGCTCGAGCGTGTACCAGCCCGGTGCGGTGGCCATGGCCAACAGTGGCCCCAACACCAATGGCAGCCAGTTCTTTATCTGCACCAACGACGTCAGCAAGCAGTTGCAACCGCTGTATTCCTACTTCGGCAAGGTATCGAGCGGCATGGATGTGGTTACGACCATCGCCAAGCTCAAGACCGTTGCCGGACCATCTGGAGAGCAATCGAAGCCTGTCGCGCCGGTCGTTATGCAACACGTCACCATCCAGACGAAATAGGTGGCGCCGGCGCGCTCGCCCGTGCACCAAGGAAAGGGGACCTCCACGACTATGCCACGGTACCGATTGTTTATGAGCCTCGGCGTCATCCTGGTGCTTGCTATTGCTGGCCTGGCGACGGCCCGGCCAGCCTATGGTGGCCAGGGAGCGTTCACTACCGCGTATGCCGACCACACTTTCTCCCAGGTGGTTGTGGATAACTCCAATTCCCACGTGGCCTACGCCGCCGGTAACGACGGCTCCCAGAACGTGTTTGTGTATAAAACCTTTGATGGTGGCCAGACCTTCGCCAACACTGCCGCGGGTCTGGGCCAGTTCACCGTAAGCAGCATGGTAGTTGCCCGCATCGACCCTCAAACGCTCTACATCGGGGGCAACAACGCCACCTCCAAACAAGCGCTGCTGTATGTGACGCACAATGGAGGGGGCACCTGGACTGCAGTGGGCACGGCACTCGGCACGCTCGTCATCCAAGCCATGGTGGTCGATCCCACGATTGCGAATACTGTCTACCTGGGCACCAACTCGGGCATCTACAAATCGATCGATGGTGGCCAGACCTTCAACTCACTCACAGGCATGGCGGGCAAGAACATTCGCTCGCTGGCTTATGACCGCAATACGCCCACCGATTACTTCGCTGGCACGGATGCATCGACGAGCCCGGGAGTGTGGAAGTCGAGCGACGGCGGCAACACGTGGGCTTCGGCCAGCACCGGCCTGCCCGCAAGCCAGAGCGTCTTGCTACTCTCTTTTGACAGCTCCTCAACCCAAACCTTATACGCCGGCCTGCCCACCTCGCCGTACTCCCTGGCCAAATCGACCAATGCCGGCGCAACATGGACGGTGACTAATACGCCGTCCGAGGCGATTTCGTCCATGGCGGTCGATCCACTCAATGGCAACAACGTGTATATGGCAACAGCATCCTCAATGTGGCGCAGCTCCGACGGTGGGCTCACCTTCGTGGCCATCTATGCCAAGGGGTCGGGGCCGGTGGCCGTTGACGGCGCGAGTCCCCAGGACCTGTTTATTGGCGGTGCCGGCATCACCAGTTACACTGCGGGTCCGCCGGCAATCACCGTGACGCCCGTAGCTCCAACACCAGGCGTCCCCGGCGTCAACTGCCAGCTGCCACCGTCGGCACCCGGCTCGTTCACCTTCCCGCTCACCAACCACACCGTCAGTGGCGTCTGGCTGCAGTACCTACAGGCGCACGGTGATGTTGACATCTTGGGGTATCCGCGCTCCGAAGTTATTTGCGACCCAGTGACGAGCCAGACTGTGCAATACTTCCAGCGGGCCGTCTTGGAGTACCACCCCGAAAACGCCGTTCCGTACCAGATCGAACGCCGGCTTATTGTCAACGCGCTGTATGGCACCACGCCCGACCCTGCCGTGAACTCGGCCAATCCGCCGCCGGGTGACTCGTTTTACTTCACACAGACGGGCCACTTTGTGGCTAACGTCGCACCAGATGGATCACCCACCTACTTTAAGCAGTTCTTCGACGCGCACGGCAAGGAGAGTACGTTCGGCTATCCCGTGGAAGAGCCAAAGCAGCGAACTGGGACGGATGGTGTGGTGCGGTGGACGCAACACTTCCAGGCCGGCATCATGGAGTACCACCAGGAGAACGACAAGCCTGGCAACGTGCCGGGCACCAACAACCCGTACATCACCTACCGCGTGCAACTCAGCTTGATCGGCGATCAGTACATCATCCAGAACCACCTGCCATTTATTCCCACCAGCTAAGCGAGCGTTCGCCTGTTGCTATGGCACGGACAATTGCACCCCTTGGGTAGGATTTGCGCGGTAGCATGCCCTGATGGGCTCAATGCCCTGCAGAGTGGTCCTCAGGGAGTGTGCGCGCGTGGCCATCGACTGGCGCTACGAACCCACCGGCATCACGCTGCATTCCGGGCGCAAGGTGGTCGAGATCAGTTGGGGCGACGGCCACATCAGCGCGTATCCGTTTGACTTGTTGCGCTGGCACTGCCCGTGCGCGAGTTGCCAGGGGGAGATGGGCCGCCCCGGCGCGCTTTCACTGGCGAGCGAACTCATGCCTGTACAGAAGCAGTTGAGCGATCTCCAGCTTGTCGGCCGCTACGCCGTGCAGCCGCGCTGGGCCGACGGTCACGACACCGGCATTTATGCGTTCGAGGACCTGCGCCGGCTGTGCCCATGTGACCGTTGCCGCCAGCAGGCGGGCCATTCGTGAGGTGGTTGGTTCACCGCACCTTCACTGGGTATTGTCTCAGTTGCATTGCGCTCCTGTGTAGCGCTTGCCTGGCGACTCCGACGGTAGTGCCTACGTCGATCCCGTCGCCGGCACCTGCTCAGATGGCGACGCCAACGCTGCGCGGGCTGCTGCCAACCACTAGTAGCGAGTCCACGTCCACGGCAACGCCGCTGGCAGTACCTTCGCCTACATCAACCATCGGCGCCACAGCAACAGCCACACCAGTTGCCACAGCGAGCGCGACTACCTCGCCAGTTGCGACATTAACGCCGGTTTCAGCGGCGACTTTGGCGACTGCGGCCGTTCCCACGAATACGGTGGTGCCATCAAGTACCAGCCTGCCGCCTGTTGCCGCTGCTACAAATCGAGCGATCGCGGTGCCCGCAGGCGCCGTATTGCGCTTGTTTGTGCCAGATACCACGTCGACTGCTCCACCAACAATCGTTGGGGCCGGTTGGTCGCTTGCGCAATTCACGCCGCTTGCTGCCCTGGGAGCGAGCCTAACGATTCAGGCGCCGGCCAGCGCGCGTTCAACGGCAACGTTGCAGATGGGCTCTGGTGCTCGCTACACGTTGGAAGCGGTGTCGCGCCTTACGCTTGGTCAAGGTCTCGGTGAACCAGACGACATTGTTGTTGCGCCAGATGGCGCTGCGCTGTATAGCGATCTCACTTCGGGAACTGTTGTCCGGCTCGGTCCAACTGGTGTCAGGACGGCAATCGCTTCGGGCCTGCAGTCGCCAGAAGGACTCGCTATCACAGGTCCAAACTCGCTCCTGATCGCGGAGCAGGGCACCAACCGCGTCCTCGAGTGGCGGCTGAACGAAGGGCTGCACCTGCTCGCTCAACTGCCGGTGCGGCTGGGCGTTGACGGCATCGACGGGCTGTCGGTTGGGACGTTTCAGGGTGCAACGGTGGCGCTGTTGCCCGATAGTGCCAGCGGACGGCTGCTCTGGATGGCGTTAGGCGGCGGCCAACCAACGGTAGCAGCGCAACATTGGCAACGGCCTACCGATGCCGTGCTCTGGCACAATCAGGTGTTTCTCGTCGATGAGTATGGAGGAGGACTCTGGCATGGCCCGTTGGGAGGCACGCTGCAGCGGCTCGGCCCGCAAATGAACTTGCCCGATGATGTTGTGATCACAAATGACGGCGTCGCCATCGTCAACGAACTGAGCGGTGTGATTCTGGCGATCGACTCCACCGGCGCCAGTCGCGTGCTGGCCTCAGGGCTTGCCGATCCTCAGGGCATCGCGTTGGATGGCGCAGACAACCTCTTGATAGCGGAAAGTGGCGCCCGTGGTGTGGTCAGTGAGCTGCTGCGTACGTGCTTGCCGGTCGTTCCAACCTTCCCCGCTCTTACCCTTCACGTAGGCGAAGCGCCCATACTGCTGCCGGCTGGTAGCGCGTGTACGCCCGATCAGCCGCCGCCGTCGTATGCCCTTGCCATTGGCTCGACGTGGCCATCGGGCGGGAATTCTATCGAGCAGCAAGCAGAGAGCGATGCTTTGCTGCTACCCAACGGCACACGCGCCAGACTACTGCCATCCCAAGTAGCTGGCGCTCCCCTGCTGCAGGTAGAAGCGCCGGCCGTTGCCGCTTCCGTGGCGACCAGCATCCTGGAGATGCGGATGCACACAGGGTTCGGGAACGTTCCCGTTCAAGTGCTCGTCACGATCAAGCCGTAAGGAACGTCGTGCTGTCTGCTTAGGCGCTGATGCCGGTGCCGATCTGGTGATCAGCCAGGCCCTCGATGACTTTGAGCAACGCGGAATGGTCGAGATCGCCGTCACCAGCGATCACCAGTGCCTGCAACAATTGGTCAACTAAAGCCGTGCTGGGCAAGGGCACGCCGTAGGCCCGGCCAGTGGCAAGCGCAATGTTCAGGTCCTTCAGGTGCAAGCGCGCCTTGAAGCCTGGTGTGAAGGTGTGCTGGAGCATGGTAGGACCGCGCAACTCCAGCACGCGGTTACTGGCCAGGCCACCGCTGAGGACCTGCACAATCTTGGCCGGATCAACGCCAGCCTTCGATCCGAGCACCAACGCTTCA
>JANWJO010000033.1 GCA_025449435.1 Chloroflexota bacterium
AGTTCTTCAGCAGTCGCGTAGACCTGCTGCCGGCCGAGTATATCGACGAGCTTGCCAAGCTCCAAGACGACGTCCCATCCGTCGCCTTTCCTATCGTGCGCGCCGTCGCCGAACAGGAACTCGGCGGCCCATTAGCCGACTGGTTCACCTGGGTCGATGAAACGGCCGTGGCAGCCGCCTCCCTGGGCCAGGTACACCGAGCCACGCTGCCGACCGGCGAGCACATCGCACTCAAAATCCAGCGGCCGGACATCGCCAGCATCATCGCCATCGACCTCGATAACTTCCGCTGGGCCATGAAGTGGATGCGGCGGCTCACCTCCATCGCTGCCGATGTGGATTGGGATGGCATCTTCGCCGAAGTGGCGCAGACGCTCGATGCCGAACTCGACTACCGGGTGGAGGCGCAAAGCGCCATCCGCTTTCGCCAGACGTTTCTCAGTGACACACGGGTGCGCGTGCCTGCCGTCTTCCTCTCCCATTCCCGCCAGCGCGTGCTCGCGCTGGAGTACTGCGACGGTATCAAGATCACCAACTACGCTGAACTCGAGGCGGCTGGCATCGACCGCACAGCCGTAGCTCGGATCCTGTTGGAAACCTACTTCAGGCAGGTATTCGAGCTGGATTTCTTCCATGCCGATCCCCACCCAGGCAACCTGTTCGTCCAACCGGGCCCTGTGGTGGTATTTCTGGATTTTGGCCTCATGGGCACCCTGTCGCCCGCCGTGCGTGCCGCAGCGCGCCGCCTACTCAATGCGTTCGTGCAGCGGGACCCGGCAGCAGCCACCACAACACTGGCGGAGATGGGCTTCTTGCGCCAGGGCGCCAACCAAAAGACGGTGCGCGATGCCTTGGGTTGGTTCCTTGACCAGTTCTATCGCAGTTCACTGGTCGAACTCGCCCACATTAGCCCGCACGAAGTGTTCGACCAGGTGCGTGGACTCATCGCCGAACAACCGTTTCAGATCCCCGCCAACTATGTGTTCATCGGGCGGACTATCGGGACGCTTGTAGGCTTGAGTACCGGCCTTGCGCCCAACCTCAACGTGATCCGGGTGATGGAACCGTACGCCCGCAAGCTGGCCGGTGAAGAGGTTGCAGATTGGACCGAGCTGATCGGCAAGCAGGTGAAAGAGTACGGCCAGCTGGCACTTACCCTCCCCCGCTCACTGGACCGCGTGCTCAAACGCATCGACAACGGCGAGCTAGACGTGCGCGTCACGTTGATCAACGACCTCTCCCGCAGCGTCTCCCAGCTCGAGCGTACTGCCAGGCAATTGATATGGGCTGCGCTTTGCGCCGGCTTGTTGATCGGTGGTAGCGTACTGGTGGGACAAGGCCAGGAAACGCGGGGCGATATCGCCTTCGCCGTCGCTGTGTTGTGCGGAATGCTTGCCGTGTGGCCCTTCAACCGGCGCCGGCCCAGGAGGTAAGCCCGTGGCTCTTGTGACGCTGTATCTGTTTGCTCACCAGCCCAACCGTCTACGCGATTACCCGGAACGCCGTGCCGCCTGCTTCGACTCGCCCTCCCAGATGTACGACGCCCTGTATGAAGATGAGTTCAACGAAGAAGTGTTTCTGCGCGTGGCCAGTGAGTGCTACTGGCCGGCCACGCGCCTGATTCTCAAGATGGTGAAAGAACACGCCAGCAGCGCCAAGCCATTCAAGGTGAACTTCGCCTTGTCGGGCTTGTTTATGGAGCAAGCGCGGCTGTGGGCGCCTGGCTTGTTGGAAGTGTTCGCGGAACTGGCAGCCACTGGCCTTGTCGAGTTCACCGCCGAGACCTACTACCATTCGCTGTCGGGTTTGTTCGGCATCGATCGCAGCGAGTTCTGTGCACAAATCGAGCAGCACTGCCAGGCCATCGAAAAGCTCGCAGGCAAGCGACCGCAGTTTTTCCGCAATACCGAATGCATGTACAACGACGACATCGCCGCCACGATCAAGGGCCTCGGCTTTAAGGGCATCCTCACGGAAGGCATCGAGCGAGTCCTCGATAACTGGCGCTCGCCGAACTATGTCTATCAATCGGTGAGCGGGCTACCGATCTTGTTGCGCGACTACCGCGCGAGCGACGACATCGGCTATCGCTTCACCAACCGAGGCTGGGAGTTCTGGCCCCTCCACGCCGACGTCTTCGCCAACTGGCTGGCCTATAACCGCCACCAGATTATCACCCTGGCGATGGACTATGAAGCGTTCGGCAACCACATGTGGGCTGACTCGGGCATCTTTGATTTCATCGAATGGCTGCCGCGCGAGGTTGCCAAGCACCACAGCCTGGAGTGGGTCAACGCCACCGAAGCCGTCGAACGCTTGCAACCTGTGGGCACTCTACACGTGCCGCCGTTCAAGACCATTTCATGGGCGGATGCCGAACGCGACACCAGCGCGTGGCTCGGCAACCCGATGCAGCGCTGGGCCTTTGAGGAGATCAAGCGGTTGGGTCCGCAGGTGCTTAGAAGCGAAGACCCCACGCTGATTCGTATCTGGCGGCAGTTGCAGACTAGTGACCACCTGTACTACCTGAGCAACAAGTCGGACAGCGACCAAGATGTCCACCAATACTTCAGCATCTACCGCACCCCGACAGAAGGCTTTGTGCGCGTGCAATCGGCATTAGGCGCGCTCGCGTCCTACCTGGAGCGCCACGAGCCAGCAAAGGCCTAGTCCGTCTTGGGCCGGCTGTTCGTAGTCGCCACGCCCATCGGCAACTTATCCGACCTGACGCCGCGTGCCCGTGATACCCTACGCACCGTGCCGGTGGTGTTTGCCGAAGACACGCGCGTCACCCTTGCTCTGTTGCGGGCAATCGACGCGCACCCCCGATTGCTGTCGTATCGTGAGGCGAACCATCAACGTGCGACTGCACAGGTGTTACAGGCGCTTGCCACCAGCGATGTGGCGCTGGTGAGCGACGCCGGCACACCGGCGATTGCCGATCCCGGCCAGCGGTTAGTGGATGCTGTACGGGCCGCAGGGTTTAAAGTCGAGGCCATAGCCGGACCATCTGCCGTCGCGACAGCACTGAGTGTCAGCGGACTGTGGGCGGGCCGCTGGAGCTTCGTGGGGTTTTTGCCTAACCGGCCGGCTGCGCGGCGGGCTGAACTCACACGCTGGGGGCAGCGCGAGGACACTATGGTGGTGTTCGAAGCGCCGCACCGCATCCATGCGTCACTTGCCGACCTTGACGAGCTGCTGCCGCAGCGCCGGATCGCCTTGCTGATCGAACTCACCAAGCTACACGAGCGCGTGCTGCGTGGTAGTGCTGCTGAAGTGCTCGCGCTGCTCGGCGCCGAGGCACGCGGCGAAATGGTGCTGGTGGTCGAGGGCGGGCCGGATAGTGCGGTAGCGAGCTCACCAGCTGACCTTGAGGTGGGCGACGTGGCCGCCGCTGCCAGGGCGCTGGGCGTAGACAGGCGCGCCTTGTATCGCTTTGTCGTTGCAGAACGGTCTCGCTCACACACCAGTACATGAACGTTGCCGGAGACGAGTTGCATCAGGCGGTATCGTGAAGCCACACGGCAACGCAGCCGGAGGAGGTCACGATGAGCACAGTAGCGCCGCCGCCGATCATTGTCCTCACCGACAAGATCAAGTCGGTCGTGGAGCGCTACCCTGGCGTGCAAGCGGTGTTCCGCGCCCACGGGCTGCCCTGTGCCGCGTGCCACGTTGCGGCGTACGAGAGCATCATCGCCGGCGCCGCGTTGCACCGCCTAGACGCAGCCGCTTTACTCGATGACTTGAACACGTTTGCTCGCCGGGGCATCGTCCCGCCCATGCGGGTGGCGCCGGCGCAAAAGCGCCCACTGACCGGCGGCAAGTTGTCGCTTCCTGGCGTGAAGCACGTCATCGCGGTGATGAGCGGTAAGGGTGGCGTCGGCAAGTCTCTGGTCAGCGGCCTGCTCGCAGCGGCACTGCACCGCCAGGGCTGTCAGGTTGGTGTACTGGATGCCGATATCACCGGGCCCAGCATCCCGCGCATGTTTGGCGTATCCGGCAAAGCGGTATTGCGGGACAAGCGATTCGAGCCTGGTGTGAGCCGTGGCGGCATCAAGGTGATGTCGGTAAATCTGCTACTGGAGAACGAGAACGACGCTGTCATCTGGCGGGGGCCCATGGTCACTGGAGCCATCCAGCAGTTCTTCAGTGACGTGCACTGGGATGAGCTAGATTACCTCCTGGTGGATCTCCCTCCGGGCACATCCGACGCGCCGCTTACCGTGCTACAACGCTTGCCGGTCAACGGGGTGGTGATCGTCAGCACACCGCAACAACTCGCCACGATGGTGGTGACGAAGGCAATCCGGCTCGCCGAGCGCATGCAGACGCCCATCTTGGGCATCGTGGAAAATATGGCGTACGTCACGGTACCCGGCAGCGATGTGCCCCTGGAAGTGTTCGGCCCGAGCCAAGGTCCGTTCCTGGTGGCGCAGTCCGGCGCACCACTGCTCGGCCGGTTGCCCATCGACCCCTCGCTGACGGCGCTGGTGGACGCTGGCAAGGTAGAAGACTACCGTTCGGCGCCCTACGACGAACTCGTGACCAACTTCCTGACGGAATTGCACCGCGACGTGCTCCCCGTGTAGTCCTCCCGAGAGGGGAAACGAGCTACCGGAAGAGTAGGTGATGATCCGCCGTCATTCTTCGTATCTGCGCCCTTCCCCGGGAGAACGGGGCGGGTGCCCTTTGGGCGATTGAGGATGGGTTTGCGCTACATTTTCCCCTAATAAAAAGCCCCTCCCCAGCGGGGAGGGGTTGGGGGAGGGGTCCCAGCTTCAGCGCAACGTTTGCGAAATCACCCGTACCCGCTGGCGCTGGCGTATGGAGGCGAGCACGCACAGCGCCTGGCAATGGGTGCACTGGAAGGTTTGCTGCCAGCTCGCAGTCACCGTGCGCGACGAACAACACGGGCACGCCGTGGCGGCGAGATCACCAGCATACAGCAGTCCGAGCACGCCCACCGATCCAGCGAGCGCTACGGCGACGATCGCCGCTACCCAAGTGGCATCCGGCAAGGCGAGACCCACGATGACCCCTAACACCAGGCCGAGCGGCAAGCTCAGTCCGCTGACTGTGTGTCCGAGGTTGCGGCGGAATGCCGGAATTGGAGACATGTCCTTGCTCCTTCGCACCCGCTGTTAGGGTACCCTAACGTTATCCTAACCAGACCTATGTCACTCTGTCAAGCCGCTGCACACCACTACGATTGCACCAAACCCAAGCTGCTGTAGGACTGACCGTCCAACACGGTGGCGGCGGGTGTGCCCAGCCAATCCTGAATCAGCGTGGCGTATACCTGCCGGAAGTCGATCCCAAACTTGAGATCGCCGTTGGTGTCCAGATCGGTGAGGTTGGGGGAGTTGCCGTAGAGGCCGCCGCGCAACTTGGTGCCGAGCAGCATCATGGGCGCTGCGGTGCCATGGTCGGTCCCGTGGCCGCCGTTCTCCTTGACCCGCCGCCCGAACTCCGAGAAGGTCATCATGGAGACCTGGTCCGACTTGTTCATCGCTTGGAGGTCTTGCATGAACGCCGCGACTCCGTCCGCAAACTGCTTGAGCAAGCCGTCGTGTGTGCGGCGTTCGCTAACGTGGGTGTCAAAGCTGCCGAGCGAGGCGTAGTACACGCGCGTGCCCAGGTCGGCGTGGATCAGCTGGGCGATCTGGCGCAAGCTATCGCCGAAGCTCGTCTTCGGGTAGGACACCGTACTGGTGTAGCCGTTGGCGACGGTATGAAGCACGTCCGACGTCGAGAGGGCGGAGAGTCCAGCGTGCTGCAGCAGCTCTTCGTACGCGTCGCTGCCGGGTTGCTGGGAGTAGATCTGCCGGAAGGTGTCCAGCCGCGCTTGGCGCGTATCGGGAAAGTGGCCGTCGGTGGCCAGGCTGAACGCCTGGAAGCTTCCCACCGCCGGGACCATGGCGTGCTGGGTCCACAGCGCCTTGGACAGCGACGAGCCGATCTCCAACCCCACCAGATCGCTACTTGCGCTCTGCGGCGTAGCTGTTCCACAGCACTGCGCATCGATGTAGCGGCCAAGCCAGCCCGTCGTGCCATTGATGTCAGGCTCGGCGGTGGTCCAGATGTCGGTCGAACGGAAGTGGGAGCGATTAGGGTTGGGGTAGCCGACGCCTTGCACGATCGCCATGGCGCCGCCATCGTACAGGGATTTGAGTGCCGCCAGATTAGGGTTGAAACCCACGTCGCTGCTCAGGGGCACGACATCACCTTGGGCCACCGCAAGCGTCGGCCGCAAGCTGTAATAGGTAGGGTCGCCGTAGGGCACGATGGTGTTGAGTCCGTCGTTGCCACCGCCTAGCTGCAACACCACAAGCGACGTCTTCTGGCTGCTCGTGCCGGCCAGAGGCATTTCGCCCGCCGCCTCAGCCACCCGTGTGACGAACGCCGGCGCCATCAGCCCTAGGCCGATGAGCAAGCCGCCCCGCTGGAGGAAGTTCCGTCGCGTGAAAGGCATGTTCGTGTTCCTCTCTCTACTGAACGTGGTGTCAATTAGCGCCGCCTAGCTGAGGCTGTACGTTGGGCTAATCATCGTGAGGTGCACAGCGCCGCGCAGTTGGTTGTCCAGAGTGGTGGGGTCGGTGCTAAACCCGCTGCTGCCGTTGAGGTACGACACCAGCGCCGAGCGCGCCGCATCGGTGATGTCGCCATCCAGGAGTAAGCTCGCGTAGTAGTTGATCACGCTCGCTGCGTCGCTGCCAATCGAGCTGAAATCGCTTGGTGGCGACCAACTCGAACCATCGTCGGTGCGGGCGGTGAGCAGCCGGTTGGCGATGTTGTAGCGGTCCATGATCGTGCCGGTATTGATCCATGTGGGGCCGCCGGGCCAGCCTGCGACGTTCGGTGGGTTGAACAGTTGCTGACCGAGCAGCGTGAGATAGCCCGAGGGGTTCTTGGGCAAGGTGGTGATGCCGAGCAACTTGAGCGATCCCACCACGTATTCAGCCGGGCTCTTGATCAGCCCGTGGAACGCAGTGGGGGCCAGGAACTCGTCCGACTGGAACATAGCGCTCAGCACCGGCGCGAGGTCGTAGTTGTTGCCGGTGTAGATCGACGCATACTTCTGGATAGTGTCGTTGGAGGGGTTGGGGTCAACAAAAAAGTGATACAGCTTCGTCATCAGAAACGTGGCGTGGGCCGGCTGCTGCAGGATGATATTGAGGATGTCATCGCCGTCCCAGTTACCGGTCTGGCCAAGAAATGTCTTCTGTGACGTGTCGTGGTCATGGGCCAGGAACACGAAGTTGCCGTCCTTATGGGTGCGCCAGCCGGTGAAGGCGCGCGCCGCGGCGTGCACATCGTCTTCGGTGTAGTTGCCGATGCCGAGGGTGAACAGCTCCATGAGTTCGCGCCCGTAGTTCTCGTTGGGCACGTCCTTGTGGTTCTGGTCGCCATCCAGCCACTTGAGCATCGCCGCATCCTTGGACACCCCGAGCACGAGGTCGTGGAAGTTGCCCACAGCATTGGCGCGGAACAGTTCGTTCTGTTTCCACATCCAGGCGGGGTTGCGTACCTTGATGTCTCCGGTGGCAAAATGTCCGTGCCAGAACAGCGTCATCTTCTCTTCCAGAGGACGTTGCGTGTTGAGCATGCGGAATATCCAGGCATCGCCGATGCTGTTCGCCCGCGTGCCCGTGGTGTCGATGGTGGGCATGGCGGCGTCCAGAGCCGAGTTATCGACCTGGCTATAGTTGACCAACCGGTCGACCGCCCCGGCGTAGCCCAACTGGCGATAGGTGTCGAGTTCGGTCGGATTGGCTCCAAAGCCTGCCCGACGCAAGAGGTGTGCGAACTGATCGCCCACGGTACGCTCTCCATTCATTACCCGTGTCGCTGCTGGTTTGGTGAGAGCTCAGGGTGGGTATGGCCATCCCGTTATTGGAGGGGTCGTTAGAGGCGTGCGCGATGTACGGGTCTTGTGGTTACCAACCGTTCCGTCGAGCGGGGCGCGAAGGGGGGGCCGTAACCTTGACCCGCTAGGGAGGCTGGGGCTGGGACCGGAGTTGTGCCGCATTCACCAGGCAAACGACCCGCAATGATGTGGGTAAAAGTAAGCGCCAGGGGGAGAGCGCGTGCCTTTATGCCGGCTCGCCACCCTGGTACAGGTGGTGGTAGTCGATGTACTGGCGCACGGCCTCCGGCAGTTGGTAGCGGATGGTGAGCCCGGCGCGCACGCGCTGCCGGAGGATGGTGCTCGACAGCTCGAAGCGCGGCCCTTGCAGCAGGAGCACACGGTGACGCACTGCCGGCAACTGCGTGTGCAGCGCAGCCAGGTCATAGGGCATCGCACCCGGCCGTTGGATGACCGCCAGCGTCGCCAGCTCCAGCACACGAGCGGGCTCGCGCCAGGTCAGGAAGCTGGCCAGCGAGTCGCTGCCGGCGATGAAGAACAGCTCGCAATCGTGGTGTTCGCGTGCTCGAATCGCCGCTAGCGTATCGACCGTATACGACGGCCCGCCGCGCTCGATTTCCTGCGTCGAGAGGCTGAACGCCGGGTTATCGGCGATAGCTAGGCGCGTCATTTCCAGGCGGTGCGCGGCCGGCGTCACGTGTACGCCTCCCTTATGCGGCGGCTGCCACGCCGGTATGAAGCGCACTTCTGGCAGCCCAAGCTGGCTGCTCGCTTCCTCCGCCACCGCCAGGTGCGCAAAATGGATGGGGTCAAACGTGCCGCCGAAAATGCCCAGGCGCTGCACTTGAGTTACCTCCACACCGCGCCGCCGGTGCGCGCAACCGCGCCAGCATACCCGTGGCGAGCTGGCAGCACTGCTCACGTACACTGAAGCGGCACGCACGGCGGCTCGTTCATGGTGCCCCACATAATGAGAGAGGGAACACCGTTGGTTGCATCGTTGCAATCACCAGCCAGACCAACGTCGATGGCCTCCGTTTTTGCGGCACCTGATCTCTATCGCGAGCTAGCAGCCGTCGTGGCACTGCATCCGCAGGCGACACTGGTTGGCGGCCAGGAGGGCTTGCGCTGGCGCACCGTACAAGCCACCGAGTTTCTCGACAGGGTCAACGGCCTCGCAACCTACCTGGCCAGCCCGGCGGTGGGCGTACGGCCCGGCGACCGCCTGGTGTACTGGTTGCCCAACCACTGGTGGTCACCAGTGTACTTCTTCGCAGCCTGGCGGCTGGGCGCGGTGGTGGTGCCCTTCGACCGCGAGATGAATGTCGAGGGCGCCGCGAAGATCCTCGCCCAGATCGAGCCACGTGCCATTATCACCGGCAACGGCGTGCCGCCCTGGGCCGGCGACTGCCCAGTTCGGGAGTGGCGGGAGCCACTGGCAGGCGAGTGCCTGCTGCCGTTGCCGGACACCTCCGCCAGCGATGGCCTCGCTGCCATCTATTACACATCGGGCACCACCGGAAACCCCAAAGGGTGCCAGCTTGGCCACGACAACTTGCGCTACCAGGTGGAGACCATATACGGCATCGTGCCGGTTGGGCCTGGCGTGCGCATTGCTAGTATCCTGCCCGTGTCGCATGTCTTCGAGCTGACCGTGGGACTGCTGTATCCCATCCTGTGCGGTGCTGCCGTGCACTATGTGCCCAGCCGGCGCGGCGAAGACATTGTGCGGGTGTTGTCGGAGCAACACATCACCCACATGCTGGTCGTGCCGCAAATCCTGAATGGTATGTACGCCGCCACTGATAAGCGCTTGCACGGCGCCTTGCCGGGGCCACTGTACGGTGCGCTGATGGCGGTTGCTGCTCGAAGCCCTATGGGTGTCCGCCGGCGGCTGTTCCGCTCGGTCCATCAACGGATCGGTGGTCAGTTGCAGTGTTTTGTCAGCGGAGGTGCGGCGCTGCCGCCCGATGTACACGCCTTCTGGCAGCGCCTGGGCATCCGGGTGGTACAAGGGTATGGCGCTAGCGAGTGCTCACCCTTGATTGCAGGGGGCGACCTCCAGGGGCGGACCCCCTATGGCAGCGTTGGCAAGGTGATCGCTGGCACGCAGTGGCGCCTGGGCGCTGATGGCGAACTACAGGTGAACGGCCCTGGGGTGTTTCGCGGCTATTGGAAGGACCCTGAGCGCACAGCGCAGGTGCTGGGTCCAGACGGCTGGTACGCCACCGGCGACCTAGTACGGCTCGACAAGCACGACAACGTGTTCATTGAGGGGCGGGCCCGCGACCTGATTGTCTTGCCTTCTGGCATGAAGGTGTGGCCAGAAGACGTGGAAGCGGTGCTCAAGGACCAGCCAGCGGTGAAAGACGCCGTGGTGATGCAGGTCAAGCAAGCGACAGGCGCCGGTTCGCTGCACGCCTACCTGGTCCCAAATGCGCAACCGGACCCTGCTGTGCTTGCGGCCATCGTGGCGGCCGCCAACCAGCGGCTGGCACAGCATCAGCGGGTCGCCACGGCTTCCTGGTGGCCGGAAGACGATTTCCCGCGCACCGCGCTCGGCAAGGTGCGCCGGCAGCTCATCACCCCTCCCGACGCCCAAATCACAGCACCACTTGCGGCTAGCAACGGCGTTGTTGGGCTCGATGACCTCGTCGCCCGGTCGGTAGCGGAAGTGGCACACCGGCCGTCGGTCGCTGATGCCGACACGCTGAGCGCGCTGGGGCTCGACAGCCTCACGCTGGCTGAACTTGCTTCCAGCCTGGAGGAGCGCACTGGCCACAAGATTCCCGAGGCGGTGCTCCAGCCCAGTCTGACGGTTGCGCAACTGCGCGAGGTGGTCGGCAAGCTGGCTACTGGCGAGAGCGACGCCGCGTCGCTCGCAGTGCTCGATCTCAATGGCCGCCCGGTGACGGCACGGGCCGAGGTAGAAGCCAAGGCGTGGCATCCGCCGTTCTGGTTGTACACGCGCGGCAGGTTTCTGCGGCGGCTCAGCTGGCCGATCACACTCCTGCACCGGCATTTCGTGCCGCGCGTGTATTTGGTGGGCGCCGAGGGCCTCAAGCAACTACCGCGCAGTGTGGTGTTTGCCGCCACGCATCGTAGCTTTGCCGACGTACCCACGCTGCAACGGGCGTTTCGCGAGTCGCCAGCGCACGATCGCTGGAACCGCTTCGTCATTGCCGCTGCTGGCGGGATCGTGGCCGATGCTGGCGTGGCCGGCCGGTTTGTCACCGCTGCCTATGGCTTGTTCCCGCTGCGGCAGTACAGCGAGCGGGAAGCGAGCTTGCAACAACTCGCCAAAGTGATCGACGCTGGCAATTCGCTGGTCATGTTCCCGCAGGGTCACCACACCCTACCAGCTGATGAGGTGGCTCTCACGCCGTTGAGTAGGTTCCAGCCCGGCGCGGCGTTCCTGGCCATGCAACTCGGCTTGCCGGTGGTGCCCGTGGGCATCGCTGGCGATGAACTGGTGGTGCCGGGACGCGTGCCCCCAGGGTACAAGGGAATGGTGGTGGCAGGCATCGCCGTCAAGCTGCAACGGCACTCCGTAGCGGTGGCGTTTGGGCCAGCGCTGAGCCCGCTCCCGGGCGAAGCGGCTCCAGCGTTTACAGCGCGTATCGAGGCAGCAGCCTTCCTGCTGGCGCGGCGGGCGCAAGCACTACTGGAGAACAAAGACTAACGGCCGTCCGGGCCGCTCGGGATCGTTGCGATGGTCAGGTTGCCAATGTTCCGGAAGCTGGTCTTGGCGGTTGCCGTCATAGCGTTCACCGCAATCGGTGTGCAGCCGGTCCACGCTAGTACAGTTGTGTCGAGCGTCACGGTGAGCGACACGGTCGTTGCCGCTACAGCCACACCAGCATCCGTGGCCACGCCAGAGCCGCCCACGCGAGGGGGTGTGCGGCACCTGTCAGGTTGGGGGCTCATCCTCATCGGCATCCTCAGCGGCGCCCTCATCGCCACCATGGTCCGTCCGCGCGCTCCACGCCGCATCACACGCCGGTAGCACCAACACGCTTCTTCGCCAAAACGCCGGCATGGCCCAGGGCGGAGGCGTGCCCTGGACCATGCCGGGATCGGGAGGAGAAGCGTGACCGAATTACTGTTGTGCGCTCGTTGTGGTCGTTGCTGCGCTCGTGCTGGACGATGCTGCGTGCTTTGTGGCGTGTGCGCCCTTAGCCGCATGCGCGGTGGTTAGGCGGCTGGGAAGGCGCTGCTCGAAGGTGCTGAGCAGCTTGGTCTCCTGGATTGCCGTGAGTGTGCCAGCCTTCACCTGAGCGTCGAGCGCCTGCTTGACCGCATTGGTGGCGGCGTCACTCACGCTGGCTAGTGGTACCGATTGCGCCTGGGCGATTTGGGCCACCGTCTGCCCTTGCTTAATATCCTGCTTGAACTGCTTGGGCGTCAGGTGCAACGTCTGCACGATGGCGCTCACCTCCGCCGCTTCGATCTGGTGGGCCGCCGGTTTTACAGCGCCTTTGGTCGCGTTCTGGATTGCCCCGATGACCGCATTCTCCTGCGTCTGATTAATCGTGCCGTTTTGCACCAGGAGATCAAGAGCCGCCCGCACCTTGGGCGAACTTCCGATGTTGGCGTGTTTGGCCGCACGGGAGGCGGTAGTCGCGACGGCGATGGCGCTCTGCGTCGTGCTGGTGGAACTCGCCGTCAGACTGGTTGTTGATGTGGCGAGCGAAGAACTGTCTGCGGTCGTTGTGGCTGCCGCGGCTGCGGCGACGGCTGCCGGCTGTCCGGGGTTGAGTTGCTGGTCGGCCCACACGCCGCCGCCGCACACCGAAGCCGTGATAGCCGCCGCGACGCCGGCTGCGAACGCCTTGTTGCGCATCCCTTCAAACATGGATAGAGCCCTTTCTGAGTGCGAATTTGGCGACTGACTGCGGCCACCGCAGTGTGCGTGTTCAATACTGCTGGTGTAGTCGCCCGGTCGCCGGCCGGTGTACGGGTAGGTATGCCGTTTTGGACAGCGCCGTGCCTGCGTGCCTATCATCGCCACAGCACATGGAGTTGATCGTGGCTCGATGAGGAGGGAACCAGATGGCCGGCACTATCCCGCTGTACGTCCGCCTGGGGGCGCGTGCAGGTGTGGCGCTGCAAAATCGGCGGGAAACCATCGCCGTAGCTGAGTCGTCGGCCGGCGGCCTCATTTCCGCCGCCCTGCTGGCCGTGCCCGGCGCTTCAGCCTACTTTCGTGGTGGCGGTGCGGTGTATACCACGGTGGCCAAAGAACGCCTGCTTGGCGTGACGGCTGAGGAGTTCGCGGCCTCTCGCGCCAGCACCGAAACCCATGCGCTCGTGCTGGCACGAGCAGCGCGCCGCCAGCTCGATGCCGTGTGGGGACTGGGTGAGACCGGCGCGGCTGGCCCAACGGGCAATCGGTATGGCGATGCGGCTGGGCATTGTTGCGTGGCAGTGAGTGGACCTGTCGAACGCGCTATCACCCTGGAGACGGGCAAGTCCGACCGCTGGGACAACATGGAGGCGTTTGCCGAAGCGGCACTCCAACTGCTCAGCGAAGTGCTCGAATCGCTCAACCAACCGAGGTAAACAAACGGCGCGGAGGAGTAATTAACTCCCCCGCGCTGCCGTCTCAGTGCCGCCTAGTTGCGCGCCAACGCCACAACGGCGCCGCAAGCATCTTGTACGGCCTTGATTCCCTGATCGATGAGCACCTCGCCGCAAAACTGCGTTGCGCTGCTATTGGAACGTATGTCCTGCATCTCGGAGAAGCGAAGGTTGATTGGCATGGGGAATGGTCTGTTGTTCTTGGGATCGACCATCCACGTTGAGGCCTTGGCGAAGATCGGGTTGACTGCGTTCACTGCGTCCAGACGGTGCCAGAGCGCCTG
>JANWJO010000034.1 GCA_025449435.1 Chloroflexota bacterium
AGGATGTAGTTCTGCATGTTGCGCGTGCCGATCTGCAGCACATCGGCGTACTCGCTCACCAGTTCCACATCGGCTGGTGTGAGTACCTCGGTGATCACCGGCAAGCCAGTGCGCTCGCGTGCTTTGGCCAGCAGCTTGTGTCCATCGGGCCCCAGGCCGCGGAAGCCATAGGGCGAGGTGGAGGGTTTGTAGGCGCCGCCGCGCAACATCACCGCGCCTTGCTGGGCCACAAACTCGGCGGTTTGCATCAGTTGCTTTTCGGTTTCGACCGTACACGGGCCGGCCATCATCACCGTCTGGCCGTCCCCGATCTTGACGCGACCACCACCAACTTCAATCACCGAGTTCAGCGGGTGAAAGTCGCGGCTCGCCAGCTTATACGGCTTGCTCACCCGCAGCGTCTGCTCCACGCCTGGCAAGGCTTCGATGCGTTCGCCCAGGGCCGGATCGATCGCCCCGATCACGCCGATGATGGTTTGGTTGTCACCGCGCGAGACGTTGGTGCGGTACCCCTCACGCTCCAGGTGGCTGATCACGTTGTCAATCTGGGCGTTCGCAGCACCCCGCTGCATAATCACTATCATCAGCTATTCCTGCTCCGTCTGGCCGTAAAGTGGGGAGAATACGCCAACCGGCAGCGTCAAACAGGCCGCTACAACGATGGTTGGCTCACCGGTCCACGCGCGGGATAGTAGCGCTTCTGCCCCCACTATGTCAAAACGGGACGGTTAGCCACATGATTGCAGGCAGGTTGCCTAGCGAGAAGCGTAGTTAGCCCCATCCCCTTCCGCGCCGTGCTACCCGCTCTTAGGTTTGGCGGTTGGTGCGCTGCGTTGGCGTGCGCTTGTTGCCGGCACCTTTTTTGTTGTGGTTTGGTGCACCGTAGCCTTGGCTGGTGCGTGTGTGGCGACGGCGGGCGCCGTGGCACGTTGGGTGCTACTCGCTGGCGAGTGAGCCGAGACCGCGGCTGGCTGCGCGTCGATACCGGCAAATTGCACCGTGTCGTGTGCTGGAGGGATGCTTGACAGTGCAGTTGACGCGGGAAGTTGCTGGAAAGACGCAAGCTGCACGTCCGACGTGGTTACGGGAGGCGCAGCCTGGTTGGCCGGCACATGCAAGGCAGTGTTCGCTGGCATTTCGAGCGTGACACGTTGCAGCGTAGCGCGCGGCGCATGGATGAGTTGGTAGCCGCCGATCACTATGCAGGCCAGTAACGCCGCGGTGGCTCCATAGACCTTGATCAGGTGACCGAGCCGCTGCATCCGGCGTCCCACCGGGCGCCAACCGCGTCTTTGGGCGCCATCACTCGATACTTGGTGGGGCAGCGAGTGATCCCGGGCAAGCGCAGTACTCAACCGGCGCAACGCGGTGTTCGTCGACGCTAGCGACGGCGCGGCGGCAGCCATCTGCTGGCCCAGCAAACGTTGCACGCGCGCAAGTCTTTGGTACTGGCGCGGCTGCAGTTGGTCGTCGGCGCCTGCCAGCAGGGATGTAGCTATTGAACACAGGGCGGACACGTCACGGCTGCGTGCTGTTCCCGTCGCTGGACCTACCGTCCGGTCGAACCCGATCAGTTTGACCTCGGCTTTGGCAGATACGATGACGTCCTCGGCGACAAAATCGCCGTTCACAAAACCGCTGTCGTGGGCCATCTGCAGCGCTGCTGCGATGTCGGCGGCCAGCCTCACTCGCTTTGGAAGGGTTGCCAACGCCGGGCCGTTCCAGAGTCGAGGCAGAGGTGTCCCGGCGTGAAATGGCCGCACCGTATAGGCGGTGCTGTGGTGGACGCCAAAAGCAAAGGGCAGCAGCGCAGCAGGGCCGCTGGATGGTCGCCGGTGTAGCTTGGGGAGCGTACGCCAGTTGCCTGCCTGCGCCTGGAGCGGCCATAACCGCAAGCACACCAAGGCTCCGGAGCGCACGTCCGACGCGACACACACCTGGGAAGTGTTGCTACCGCCCAATCGCTTGAGCACCTGATAGCGATCCCCATAGAACTCGAGATCAGAGGAAATGCTCGTAATCATCGTCCCGCTCTGCCTGGCTGGCCCTGTCTGCTGCCTTGAGGCTAGGAGGGTGGGAGGGGCCAGCGCCAGATTGCAGGATGAAGGTCCTAGCTGTAAACGACGCGGCTCTTAGCTGCGGCGGTCAATCGCGTAGCGCATCACCTGCACCAGCGTCTTGCCTGCATCGCCAGAGTCTAGCCCAGCCACCCGTTGCTCAACTTGCTGTAGGTACGACCGCGCCCGGTCGTAGGCGTAGTCCACACTGCCGTTGCTGCGCACGGCCAGCAGGAGGTCTTGCACCGTCTGCTCGTCGGCTGGCTTGCCTTGACATAAACGAGCCTTGAACGGCTGCCCTGCTGGAGAACGCAAGAAGTGAATCACCGGCAATGTGAGCATGCCTTCGCGCAGATCCAGGCCGGCGGGCTTGCCCAGTTCGTCGGCTCCGGCCGTGATATCGAGCACATCGTCCACGATCTGAAACGCCATGCCGAGCGCCCGACCAATATCGGACAGTCCATCGACCACGCGTTCTGACGCGCCGGCCACCATCGCTCCGGCGCGGCAGCACAGCCAGGTGAGGCTGGCCGTCTTTTGCTCTAGGTACCCAAGGTATTCGTCTTCGCTGAGTTGCCAGTCGAATGCGCGGGCCGATTGCGCGATCTCGCCGGCACACAGCGACATAATGGTTTGGGCGGTCGCGGCCATAAGCGCCACGTCGTTCATCGATGCCACGGCACCGGCAGCGGCGGCAAACAAGTAGTCGCCACTGAGGACGGCTACCTTGTTGCCATACACGCTGTTGGTGGTGGGCGTGCCCCGGCGCGTGGATGCGCGGTCGATAATGTCGTCATGAATCAAGCTCGCGGCGTGGATCATTTCCATCGCCGCTCCGGCCACAATGGCGCGAGCGCGGTTATACGTCCCCCAGTGGGCGCTCAGGAGGACCAGCGCGGGCCGCAACCGCTTGCCGCCACTGCGGAACAGTGCCCGCAGGGCCTCACGCAAGTCGTCGTCAGCCGCGCGCTCGGCGAGCCTATCGAGTTCGTCGTCCACCAGGCGCGTGTCTGCCGCGATGGAGAGTGCGAGCGGGTTAAACCCCAGAACCGACAACAGCGATGGCATAACTGCCCACTACTCCCCTTGCGACTCTGGATACGGTAGTCCGCGAAACACAGTCCGTGCGTTGTGCGCCGCTTGCACGGCCAGCGTAGCGGCAGAGACCTTGCGCGCTTGAGCGCAACGGGCCACTGTCAGCGGAAGGTAAGCCGGCTCGTTGCGCTGACCTCGATGCGGCACTGGCGGCATGTATGGCGCATCCGTCTCGAACAGCAAGCGATCCCCCGGAACCTCTGCAACCACTTGGCGCAGTTCTTCATTGCGCGGATAGGTAACGGCGCCACCGAATGCCAGCCACCAGCCATTATTGAGGCAACGGCGTGCGAATTCCTGCCCACTGGTAAAGCAATGCATCACCACCGGTGAATGGCGTGCGCTTTCTAGAACTGCCGCCACGTCGTCGTTAGCGTCGCGGCAATGAATGATGAGCGGGAGGTCTAGCGTCTGTGCCACGCGCACATGCGTCTCGAACACCCGGCGCTGTGCGTCACGCGGAGACAGGTCTCGATAATAGTCAAGCCCTGTCTCGCCGACCGCCACGACGCGGGGGTGGCGACCCAACGCCAGCAACTGGACTTCGAGGTCATCCGGAGCGCTGGCGGCATAGTGCGGGTGCAGCCCCACCGTGGCGAACACCTCCTGATGCTGCTCGCTCAGTTCGATGACGCGCTGGCTTGATGCTACCGAGGTGCCGATTGAGATCATCGAGGTAACGCCAGCGCGGCGAGCGCGCTCCAGAACCTGCGGCATGCCGGCTGACAGCGTGGGTGCATCGAGGTGAAGGTGGGTATCGACTATCAACGGGAGCCCGTACCCTACCAATCAGCCACAGTTGGGACTCTCTGTACAATTCCGCATGCTACCACAGCAGCCTTTTCTCACCGGACCGGTTCCCCTTGTGCGTCTGGAGGCGGTTGCCACCTCCAGCGAACATCGGATATACTCTGTTCTCCTGGCCGGAGGGACGATTAGCTCAGTTGGTTAGAGCGCGCGGTTCACATCCGCGAGGTCACTGGTTCAAGTCCAGTATCGTCCACACTCTATTCTTGAACAGTTCTCCAACATAGGCAGGGCACGACCATGACTAATCGCCGTGGACCTGCCTGGCTGGCTAATGCTCCCCGTCCGTTTTGCTCCGGCCACCGCGGCGCCGGCGGGCTCGTGACGCCAAACACGCTGAAATCGTTTCAACATGCGCTGGATATCGGCTGTTTTCTGGTGGAGACCGATGTCCGCACCACCAAGGATGGCGCACTCGTGCTATTCCATGATGATGCGCTGCGCTGGAATGGCAAACTGCACCCCATCAGCACCCTTACGCTCGAGGGGCTGCGCGCGTTCCCGCTGCCCGATGGGCTGCATATTCCTACTTTGGAGGAGGCATTGCCGCTGTTCCGTCAGCGCGGTGTCGCGCTGCTCGACATCAAGGGCGTGGGCTTTGAACAGGCGATGGCGCACGCTGTGGCCGCGTCGGGCATCCCTCAAGCCATTGTATGTGGTGAACCGCTGTCCTCCATCATGGCGACGCACGCAGCCAACCCGGCGATTGCCACGTCGCTCACACTGAACCGTCCGGAGCTAGCGAACCTCACGCCAGCACAGATCGATGCCGTGCCTACCGATATGGTGACGGTGCAAGGGTCGGGAATGACGCGCGACCTCGTCACCGCGTTTCAAGCGCGCGGTATCTCAGTGACCGTCTGGACTATCGACGAGGAACAGCACATGCGCACCCTCCTCGAGTGGGGGGTCGATGGCATCACCACCAACCGCCCGGATGTGCTCCTGCGCGTCCTCGGACGCTGAGCTCAACGTGGCGACGCTCCCCTGGAGTGTGCTGGAACAGCGCACCTACACACCATCTCACCACTTGATCCAACTGGCCGATGCGGCTTCCCCCAGCCCCATTACTGAATGGGAGTTCCCTGCATCCGGCGTGTTGTTTGGGACAGCTGGCGTTGCGGTGACGGTCGCATCGGACACAGCGGTCTGCGTCACCGTCGGCACCGGCGGAGGCCAGCGGCGTGGCGAACGGCTGGCTGAGGGCTTGCTCATGCTGAGCGCGGCCGGGCTTGACCTGGGCGATCCACCATCCGGCAGCGATGTGCTCATCGCCTGGCCAGCAGGCAGGACGCAGGTGGTGGTGTACGGCCCAGCTGGTGACCCTTATGCACGTACCTGGATCAGGCTGATGCTCACCCCGCTGGATGCGACCGCGGTGTCGGACGAAACACTGGATGCCCAGATCAAACGACTGGCTGCGCGCCTGGGCAACAATGTTTCGCAACACGCCGCTGCTGCAACGTTGAAGCGCATCGGCGACCCGGCCAAGCCACTCCTCAAATCGATGCTGGCCGATAAACAGCGCAGCGCCGAAGAACGCTTCGGTGCGGCACACGCGCTCAGTCTCATAGGTGGTCCCGACGTGGTTGAGTCATTGCTCACCGCCTTAACCGACCCTCACCCCTGGGTGCGCCGCGGTGCTGCCAACGCCATGTACGAGCTTCCACGGCCTCTCAAAGACGACCGCATCGTCCCGGCGCTGCTTGCTGCCATGTACGACGATGGCGAGCGTGTTGCTTGGGTAGCCACCCTCGCCCTGGGCAGGCACGGCGATCAGCGAGCGCTTCCAGCCCTTACTGCCGTTCTGGATGGGCCGCCAAGCGAACTCGACGATGCGGCGCTGTACGCGCTGGTCGATATCGGCGATTCGTCCATTCTCCCGGTGGTGCAGCGCGTGCTGGAACGCTGTGAGCGCGGCGAGTGGGGCCCGTTCACGCCCAACGTGCGTATTGCTGCAGAGCGTGCCCGCGATGGCATTCAGAAGCGAAGCCGCAGGCGTCGCCCGTAATGGCGACCGTTGCCCGCACGAGTTCATGGAACCAGGGTCGCCGCTGGCGGTTTGACAAAGCCCCGTACGGGAGTCGTCGTCCTCGATAACCTTTCACCAGCCACCCCACATCCCCCAATCATCTTGCATTCATTCGACCCTCCAACAACCCAGCATATATACTCCCGCGCTGACGGAGCAAGCTTGCTTTGCATCGCACCGCTTGCCCCCGGAAGGGTTCTCCCATGCGCACCCATCGCCTCGCCCATTGCCTACTTACCAACCTAACGGCGTTTAATCCCCTCCCCATGCCACCGCTCGCTCGCTAACGCCTAACCCGGACCGCAAGCGGCTGCGCTTGCGCACCGGCTGGCAGGAACGCACCATGACCAGCATGAACACTCCTGGCTTCGCCCGCCTGTTCCGAGTGCTGTTGCTCGTCCAGCTCCTCCTGACCGGACTGGCCCTCAACCCTACACCGGTGGCCGCCAGCGCGGTGTTCACCAGCGTCCCAGCCGATCCCGTGAGCCTGCTGCCCAGCGGTCCCGTGCTCGGTGGGTCGCAGCTTAGGTGCGTTGCCGGCAACCATGTGCTTCCGCTCACGGCACCGGTGACGGGAACGGTGTCCTATGGCTACGACGCCGTGAGCCGGCTGACCAGTGCGACCTACCCCAACGGGGATGGCGAGCGGGTGAGCAAGAGGGTGGCGGGTAGCAACACGAGCTACGCCTGGGACCCCGCCGGGATCGGGCACGTGCTGGCCGACAGCAATGGCTACCAGTATGTGTGGGGAAACGGGCTGGTGAGCCAGGTGACCAACCTCAACACCCAGCGCTACCCGTTGGTGGATGGCCTCGGCAGCAGCCGGGTGCTCATCGGCAGCAACGGGCGGAGCATTGGGACCCAGACGTATGACGCTTTCGGCAGTGTGCGCAGTACCAGTGGGACCACCCTACCCTTTGGCTTCGCCGGAGAACAGACTGATCCCGAGAGCGGGCTGACTTACCTGCGCGCTCGCTACCTCGACCCCACCACTGGCCGGTTCTTGACTAAGGACCCAGCGCCCTCTGAGTGGGTGTATGGCTACGCCAACGATAACCCGGTGCTGGGCACCGATCCGACTGGCCAGGCGATGGTCGCTTGTGACACCGATTGTGGCTCGTCACCGGTGTGGATTGATCCTGTGCCGTGGGAGGGCGCCTCGTCCACCGACGAGGCAGCACCTTCAGCGGCACTCACCTGGTCCAAACCAGACAGTGGCTGGCAACCGAAGTACGTACCGCCAGCCGCACCAGAGGACCCCCCGATACACACCTGCGCCGATGTGAACCCCTTCGAGAAGCTCTTTTGTGGTGTGATCAACGTGGACCCCGTGCCCAACGGTTTCTGCGCGCTCAATCCAGTGCTCGTTGGTGGACAGGGTGATTTCGGCGGCAGAGGCAGCGGTGAGTTCAACTTTGGCAGCAAGGATATCCTCCTGAAACGCTTCAACGACCACGGGCACGAGTTCGATTTCATCTCGCCGACGGACTACTTGCGGGCCGCAAGGAAGCTGTTCGCGGGTGGAAGAGGCGTCGAGATCGTTCCACGGCTTCAGAGTGGTGAGTGGCTGTACTATCGCACCAGGACTGAGGAGTTCGGGATTCTCGCTGCCGACCGGCGGACGATCCTAACGTATTACAAGGCGAACGCGTTCCATTGGAAGGAGCAGGTAGCGAATGCCCCACGAGAGTAGGCGTGGAGGATTCAACCATCGCCACTGAATCGATGGACTTGTTTGAAAATCTGTCTGAACAAGAGCGTGTCCTGGTTGCAAACGTCATCACGCAGGAGTGGGGACATCCACAACCACGAATCACACTTGCCTCGCTACTGTTCCACTGGCGTAGACGCGTCGCGACACTCGTCGAAACGTATGCGATGTCACTCGATGATTTTACCCTCGCGCTCTCTGAGCGCGATACGCTGGAGGAAGTGCGCCTTGCTGGCGGCTTCCCTCTGCGCGAGCGCCTAGGGAAGGCACTGGAGGCGGCGGACGCACAGTTCCGGTCGCGCAGCGTGGAGGTGGCCAGACCTCTTATGGGCACGGCTCCGCAACGGTGGTGGTGGTATCGCGTCCCGGTGTTGCGCGGTGCGGACATCAACCGACAACTGGCGGTGCGCAACCTGCTGCCGCCGGTGTCTGATGACGTACGTTCGTAGAAAGGTGTTATGGCGTACACGCATCTGCCTTGGTCCAAGAAACAGCGTGCGGCTGCAGACCTGAGCTGCCTAACCTTCAACGAAACCGCTCAGGGTGTGCTAGGGACGCTGCCGGATTGGCGTAAGCCCCCACCTGCGCGTTGGCCACTTAGGTGGGCTGGGGAGGGTTCGCGAACTCAAGGGTGCGCGCAAGCTCTGCGGTGCCCATCCTGCCCTTTGGCTTTGCGGGCGAACGGAACGATACCGGTAGTGGTCCGGTGTACCTGAAGACTTGACACGTAGACCAGCGGCGGACCAATTCCATTATCGGGGCATTCGACGAGCAAACGTGTGGTTGCCTTATATTCGGCCAGGCCTTCTGCGAGAAAATGATGGCACTCCCA
>JANWJO010000035.1 GCA_025449435.1 Chloroflexota bacterium
GTCGTATCTTTTGGGTCACCCCACCTTGTACCGGAAGAACAGTTCGCTGGCGTCTTCGTAGGCGGTGACGAGTTCGAGCGGCATGCCGGAATCGCCGAGTAGGTCGCCATTGACAATGGTTTTGACAGCACCGCCGAGGATTTTGGGTCCGAGGGTGAGGAACAGTTCATCGAGAAGGCGGTCCGCAAAGAGCTGGCGGAGAATGGTTGGGCCACCCTCGCAGAGGAGCAAGTGAACGTGGTAGCGCTCGCGCAACGTGACGAGCGCAGCGACGAACCCTGACGACCCTCCTGTCGTGTCGAGCTCGACGACATCGAGGGTTTCGGAGAACCGCTGGCGGGTACGGTCGGCGGCCATTCCAGCGGGAACGAGCACGACCGGTCGCTGTTCCGCTGCGCGCAATAATGGCTTGCAACCTGGCAGGTCGCCGGAGCGGGTCACGAGCACCCAGCGTGGCTGTGGAGCAAGACCGCGGCGAACACGAACGGCTACTACCTCTGGTGGCGAGATGCCGAGCGGTTTGTCGGCACGAATGGTTCCCGCCCCGAGCATCACGGCTTCGCCGAGGCCCCGCAAGTGTAACAGGAGCGTATGGTCGAGCCGGCTGCCGATGCCAGCAGCGGAGCCACGCAGTTGCGCCTTGCCGTCGACGCTGCTCACCATATTCGCGATGACGTACGGCCGGTCGGAATGAGCAGGAAACACCAGGTCGTCGTAAATGACGCCTGGAACGGCAATTGGGCGCTGCTCTGGAAACAATTGTTGCATCGGTTACTTTTCTACCAGCGCCCCAAGGCGCTGCGGCACGACGTCTGAGCGCAACAGGTCATCGAGCGACTCTCGCTTGACGATGATGTCGGCGTGGCCATCGCGCACCAGCACCATAGCGGGTCGGGTGAAGCGGTTGTAGTTGCTGGCCATCGCGTAGTTGTATGCCCCGGTACACAACACGGCCAGGATGTCGCCCCAGTGCGGCTCCGGTAGCGCAACCTCCGGCAGGAGCGTGTCGGTCTCGCAATGCTTCCCCGCGATGCGCACGGTGTGGCTGGCCGGTTCACTGGCGCGATTAGCGAGCAGCGCCTGATAACGGGCATCATACATCAGCGGGCGCGGATTATCGGAGAGGCCGCCGTCCACCGCAACGTAGGTCCGCGTGCCGGGTGCTTCGTGAATGGGCACGGTTTTCACTGGTCCCACGCTGTACAGGGTGATGCCATATTCGCCCACGATGGACCGGCCGGGTTCGACGCCCAGCCAGGGCTCGCCCAGTTTATGGCGGGCGAGGGCGTGTTGCAGCGTGTGCGCGATAGCCTCAGCAAAATCGTCAACCGAGGGCGGCTGCTGGTCGGGCAGGTACTGAATGCCCAGTCCGCCACCGAACACGAGTTCCTGCGTCTGGTAGCCGTGGCCATCGCGCATGGCAGCGGCGAAGGCGCACAACCGCTCGACGGCTTGCTCGTGGGCTTCGGTGTCGAGCAACTGCGAGCCGACGTGACAATGGAACCCCAGCAACTCCAGGTCAGCGGCTTGCAGGATGGCTACCGCACCGCGCTCGGCGCTGCCGTTGCTGATGTTGAAACCAAACTTGGTGTCATCCTGGCCAGTGCTTATCTTGCCGTGGGTGTGAGGGTCGACCCCTGGGGCGGTACGCATGAGTACGGGCACCCGCCTGCCGCGGCCGAGGGCTAGCCGCTGGAGTTGCGCCACCTCCTCGAGGCTGTCGACCACGATGCGTCCCACCTGGTGATCCAATGCGAGCGTGAGTTCAGCGTCGGACTTGAAGTTGCCGTGCATGGTGATGCGCTCGGCGGGAAAGCCTGCCTGGAGCGCCGTATACAGTTCGCCACCAGACGCCACGTCGAGGTCCATGCC
Source organism: Chloroflexota bacterium (assembly GCA_025449435.1). The sequence goes on from JANWJO010000035.1 coordinate 1,873, forward strand.
TTCCTCAGCCATGAGGCGCACCACAGCCGAGGTAAGGAGGGCTTTGCCGGCGAAGGCCACGCTGGAGTTGGGGTAGCGCTGGCGGAAAGCTTGCTGCAGGTCACGGCAGCGGGCGCGAATGGGGCGTTCGTCCAAGACGTACAGCGGCGTGCCGAATTGGTGGGCGAGTGCCACCGTGTCGCAGCCACCAATTTCCAGGTGGCCTTGCGCCGAAATCGTTTGCGTTCCGTAGAGCACTGTCACCGGAATGTGAACCTTCCTGCACTGATGTGGTGATGGAGCCGTGTAACCGGTGCTAGATACCTTGCGTTTGGCGCCAAGGTGCTCCCATTTGGTCAAGCCCATCTGGGAGCACTGGGTCGGATTACAGTTTTTTGAGTGCTTCGAGTTCTGGGGCAACGCCTGACCACTGGCCGGGGGCCGCCTCGATGTGCTTCCAGGCCAGCTTGCCATCCTTGTCGATGATGAAGACGGCGCGTTCGTTGGCTACGAGCCCAGTTTCGCGATTGATACCGAATTGCGTGATCACCTTGTGGCGGAAGTCGCTAAGCACTGGGTAGGTAATACTGCAATTCCCCGCAAAGGCTTTTTGGCTTGGACCCTGATCGGTACTGATGGCGATCACCTGCGCGTTGAGCGCTTCAAACTCGCTCAAGTGGTGCTGATGATCGCTAAGCTGGCGCTCACAGGTGCCAGTAAAGGCCTTGGGGAAGAAGGCAATGACCACCGCTTTGCCCCGGAAACTTGACAAATGTACTTCCTGGTTGTTCGTGTCGGTGAGCGTAAATTCGGGCGCTTGCTGTCCTACGTCTACCACGGCCAAACCCTTCAGTTGCCAATACGGTGCGCGATGCCAGTGTCGCCACCAACATGTACACCTGGGCGGCACTGCCACCCGCGAGCCATGCTACCGCGCGACTCGCCGCCACGCACGTACTTGCGTGTGGCACATTCGGGAGACGCTGATCGACCAAGCGGAAAACCGCTTATACTCCTTGCTGCGCCGCCCGGCCTCACTCGTGACGTCGTCCACGGAAGGGAGTTGGCATGATTTCTTCGTATCCAGTCGATTTGGTGGTACCCGAGCCAGCATCGAGTTCGCGGTTTTGGGCCATTCCCGTTATCGGATGGCTCATCAAGGTCATCATCGTTATCCCGCACCTCATTATCTTGTACTTCCTGCTGCTGGCGTTCGAGGTGCTTCAACTGGTGATCTGGATTCCAGTGCTGTTTGGTGGGAAGTATCCCACTGGCCTGTTCGGATTCGTCAAAGGCATTCTGCGCTGGTCGGTCCGTCTCCAAGTCTTTCTACTGGGCCTCACCGACCAGTATCCGCCCTTTTCGCTCAGTCAGTAGCACCAAACGCGCGCAGGGTAGCGAGTGCTTCGCGAGCGTGCTGCGCCATATTGGTCGCCGAGTTGAACACCTTCCGGACGGCGCCAGTTCGGTCGATCACATAGGTCACACGCCCTGGAATGATCCCCAGCGCCTTGGGGACGCCGTACAATCGGCGTATGGCGCTGTGCGTATCGCTGAGCAAGGCAAACGGCAGACGCTGATGAAGCACGAACAGCTTGTGGCTCTCGACTGAGTCTGAACTGATGCCAAACACCGCTGCGCCGACTTCGGTGAAGGCGCCGTAGGCGTCGCGAAACGCACACGCCTCTTCGGTACACCCCTTCGTCTCGTCCTTAGGATAGAAGAACAGCACAACGGGTTGCTGCCGCCATTCGTCGGAAAGCCGGATGAGTTTGCCGGTGTGATCCGGCAAGGTGAAGTCTGGGGCCAGGTCGCCTTCAGCGACGGGGCTGGGAGCGGTTGTGCGTGCCATGCAACAGGTGCCTCCTTGTGAATGTAGCGTACCGGACGGGACCCAACGCTCCGCGCCCTCGTCGCCCAAAGGGCACCCGCCTCAGCAAGATCTTACTTTCGCCCACAGAATAGTGGTCGGCTGGTTGGTCGGGGATGGGGTCGTATCTCGTCCGTCACGCTGGCGCGGGAACGTAACGAGCGGCGGTGATCGTGCCAGCCGTGCGCTCGAGCACCCACAGCGAACCCTTCGCCGCCAGGAACGGGCCTTGTTCAATGATCTCGCGTGCCATCAGGTCGTACAGGAGGAAGCCGATGACATCGCCGTGGGTACACAGCACCGTGCCATCGCCCGCCGATTGAAGTAGGCGGCGGATGTCGTCGTCGCGCGCACCTTCCGCCAGCGCCAGGTGGGTTTCGATGTGCAGACCTCTGGCTTGGGCCAGTGGCTCCACGGTCTGCTTGCAACGCAGGTAGGGGCTGGAGAGGATAGAGGTCACCGACCACTGCTTAAACTGCTGCACCAATGCGACGGCCTGGCGGTTGCCCTTCTTGGTCAGCGGCCGCACGTGATCGTCGCCGGTCCAGAGTGTTCGATCACCAGCCTGGGCATGGCGCAATAGGTAGAGTTCGGCCATTGCGCAGCCCCCCTTTACTGGTGCTTATGGCGCCGGGACCGCTTGTCCTTCGCCTTGCTTTTCTTCTTCTGTTTGGCAGGGTGGGCAGCGCCATTGGCTGGAAAGTCTTTCACCTGAGCAACACCAGATGGAACAGCAGCTGGTTCCAACCACCCCACGATGCGCCTGCGGTTGAGTGCATCCCAGGCGTCGGGCCAGACGGCGCGGGAAGAGCGCATCAAGGAGACTTCGAGCATCGCCATCTGGCCGGCACTGAAACCATGCGCGCCGGTGCCATGGTCGCGCAGCCAGTGGTACGACGAGAAGCCATCCTGGAGTTCGCCTAGCACCGTCTGCACATTGGCAACCGCTTTTGCATACACCGCGGCCTGCTCGCCCAACACCGAGGTCACGGCCTCGGCCGCGTAGCGCGCGCGCTTGGCCAGAATGCGCAGTTGGTGCAACGCGGCGTCCTCTGGCGAGTCACCTAACGCCAGCTGCGCCGCCATGAGTTGACTCCACGGCTTGCGTACGAGCTTGAGGGCGATTTTGCGCGCTGGCTTGCCGGCCTCCGGCAGCAAGTTGGGCGACCTGGTGGCCCCGATGAGCGTATCGAGCAGGTCAAGATACCGATCCGAGTCGAGCGCCTCGAGCAATGATTGGCGTGCGCTAGCGAGTTCCTCGCTAAAGGTCGCCAGCAACTGTTCGGCCGCCGGAACGTCGCCCTTGTCCAGCAAGAGCAGGTGCCCACGGAGCCGCTGCTCGAGCACCTCAAGGTCGCGCACGGCGCCGAGTTCGCCGCCCAGCCAGGCAAGTTCGCTACGCAGGTGGGCGACCCACTCGGACTCCACCAGGTCGCGAAACGTGCCGAGGTCGGACCGCAGCCGGCGGGTGGCGACGCGCGCCTGATGTACGTCTTCGGGATCACCGCCGAACCGGATGCCGGGGTCGTGGGCGAGCAAGCCGATGACGGCGCGATTGATGGCCTGACGCACCACATCGCCGATGGTGGAGACGGTAATTCGATCCGGCGGCTCGACCTCCGGAGGTAGCTTCGCCTTGTCGCCCAGGGCACGTAGTTGCTTGGAGGGGGCATCGAGGGTGACGGTTGCACCGGCCGTAACCAGGCGGTCGGTGATGGTGTGAATGCCGTCTTCGGTGGCGGCTTCCTTCCACTCCAGCTCCACCTCCTGGAATTGTGACGGCTGGTCGCCTTCCACGCGGACCAGGTCGTCGACCACTTCGGCAGCAGGGACGCCACCTGCACTGCGAACGATCACCTTCCGCCGGGTTGCCGACAGCTTCGCCACTGGTTGGACGTCGTCACGGCGAACGTAGGCGCGCAGTATATGGAGCGCCTCAGCGGGCGGGCTAAGCGGCGCACCAGAGTAGGTGCGCTCACGCCGGATCAACCCGAGCTCGGTCGTGGCGGAAGGGGCTTTCACGGTCCAGCCCTCGCCATCGCGGTAGCGCAGCCCGCAGTTCCAGCGCGAAATGCGATAGTCAGCCGTGTCGTACTACTGGGTTTCGTAGTGGTGCTCCACCACAGGATCGGCCACCCAGCCGGTGACGCCATTGAGATCGGGCAATACAAAGTCAGCCGGAACAGAGAACTTAAGCTCGCGCTCGCTGCCTTCTAGTGGCACCACGCTATCCTTTCGCGCTCGTGCCTGGCCCGCACTGGAACATAGCTGCATTCACCGGCACCGGCACGGTTGGTGGCGATAGTCCAGGCATTGTACGAGCGAGGAGGGCCGTTGCGCCGGGACGGGTGTTACGGCGGCGTTACCATCTGCAGGAATAGTGCTGGTCAGGTATAGGCAGGCACCCGTGTTGCTGCGCTACTATTCAAGGTATAGGTGCGCGGTTCGTCGCCGGCCAACCGCGCGGGGTGGTGTTCTGCCCCTGGAAAGTGACGATCATGGCTGTACCCGTAGCTGGCCGTCCCGTAGCAGTGCCTACCACAGGAGCGATGCCAGCAGCGGCGACACGCCCAGCGGGTGCACGCTCGACCAAGCGGCAGTACCTGCGCTTCGCGTTTTACGCGCTGGACCCTCTGTGGCGGCGCCTACCCGAGGAGCGGCAAGTAGCACATAAGCGCGAATTGCTCGGTGTGATCGAGTCGTTCGGGCGGCAGGTATTGCTGCGGCCCTATTCGTTGCTGGGCACGCGCGCCGACGTGGAGTTGCTCCTGTGGCAAATCGCCGAAAGCATCGAGCCATTCCAGGAACTGGCGGCACGCATCAACTCCACCGCCATGGGCTCGTACCTGCGCTTGAGCAAGTCCTACCTGTCTCAAACCAAACGCTCGGTGTACGAGATGCGCGACGCCGGCGGCGAACAAGCCAACCGGCTCGTGATCGCGCCCAGCGAGGCGAAGTATCTGTTCGTGTACCCATTTGTAAAGACCCGGCCGTGGTATCAGCTCTCGCTAGACGAACGCCAGGCGCTCATGGACGAGCACATTCGGGTGGGGCGCAAATATCCGGCGGTAAAGCTCAACACCAGCTATTCGTTCGGGCTGGACGACCAAGAGTTTGTGGTCGCCTTCGAGACCGACGAACCTGCCGACTTTCTGGATCTCGTGCAGGAACTGCGCGAGACCAAGGCCAGCATGTACACACTGCAAGATACGCCGCTGTATTCGTGCATCCGCATGCACCTGGACCAGGCGTTCGATGCCCTGGGTGGGCCACCGGTGGCTTCGGCGCACGAACCCGTCGCCATGCCAGAAGCGTGGACCGACGCCGGTCCGCTCGAGACCTTTCCTGACAACACGACCAAGGTGGTGTACCTCGCGGGACAAGCCGTCGCGGTGTTCCGCGTCAACGGCAAGCTGTTTGCGCTCAGCAACCGCTGCTCCCATGCGCGCGGCCCGTTGAGTGAAGGTGTGGTTGAATCCACCGGCGAGTCCTGCACAGTGACGTGTCCGTGGCACCACGGCGTGTTCAACCTGGCCAGTGGCGAGGCTGTGGGCGGCGTGGTGAGCGCTCCGGTGCCGGCCTATCGCATCCGGGTTGAGAACGGCGTTATCAGGGTTGGAACACCGGCGCCGGTGGAGCTGGCGGTACACGCGTGACGCTGAGCGTGGCTCCTGTCACCAACGGGCATCATGAAGTAGACGCTACACCATTCGATGCTGTGTTGATCGTGTCGTTTGGCGGACCCGAAGGCATGGAGGACGTGCTGCCGTTTCTGGATAATGTGCTGCGCGGCCGCAACGTGCCACGGGAACGCTTGCTGGAGGTGGCTGAGCACTATTACCACTTCAACGGGATCAGCCCCATTAACAGCCAGTGCCGGGCCCTGATTGCTGCACTGCGGATGGAGCTGGCTACCAACGGCCCAGATTTGCCCATCTACTGGGGCAACCGCAACTGGCAGCCGTTGCTTGCCGATACGCTCGCCACGATGGCGCGCGATGGCCGGCGTCATGCGCTAGCGTTCATCACCTCGGCGTATAGTTCGTACTCAGCCTGCCGGCAGTACCAGGAGGAAGTTGCAGCCGCCCGCGCCGTGGTGGGTGACAGTGCACCGCGCGTCCAGTTTGTGCGCCGGCACTACAATCACCCAGGTTTTATCGGGGCCAACGCCGATCGAGTGCGCTCAGCGCTTCAGCACGTGCCGGCCGATCGCCGCGACGCGGCGGCGTTGGTGTTTACGGCGCACAGCGTGCCGGTGGCGATGGCGCGCAGCAGCAGCTACGAACAGCAATTGCATGAGGCTGCCCGCTTGGTGGCCGGAGCTGTGGGCGTGCATGCATGGGACCTGGCCTACCAGAGTCGCAGCGGGCCACCGGCGCAACCCTGGCTGGAGCCGGATATCCGCGACCACCTGCGCGACCTCGCCGGGCGCGGTGTGCGCGACGCCGTCGTGTCACCCATCGGCTTCGTATCCGACCACCTGGAAGTGCTGTACGACCTGGATATCGAGGCGCAAGCGCTAGCGCGAGAGCTAGGCATCTCGATGGTGCGAACGGGCACGGCGGGGACACACCCAGCCTACGTGGCGATGATTCGCGAACTGATCGGCGAGCGAACCGCTGGGCTGGCGCCGCGCTGGCTCGGCGACGCGGGAGCCAGTCCGGAAACCTGTGTCGCTGGCTGTTGCGCCTACGTGGCGGCGCGCCCTAGTGGCTCGTCGCACGCACAACCGGCTGGCGTGCTCCGATGAGCACTGTGCTGGTTGGCGTCGATTTTCATCAGACACCGGTGGATGTGCGGGAGGCCTTGGTGGTTGCTGCCGAGCAACTCCACGCTGCGCGTGATCTGCGGGACGCGCACCGTATGGACGAGTTGCTCGTGCTGTCAACCTGTAACCGCTTCGAAGTGGTTGCTACGGGTATCAACACGCCCGACATGAGTGACGCGCTCATCGCGTTCTTAACCGATGCAGCCGGTTTGACCAGCAATGCGCAAGATGCCTCCTGGTATACGCACCAAGGCACGGAAGCCGCGCGGCACCTGTTTCGCGTCGCCAGCGGACTCGAGTCGCTCGTGCTCGGCGAGACACAAATCCTGGGCCAGGTTGCCGGCACCTACACCGCCGCTCGTGCGCAGGGCACCATCGGGCCTGTGCTGTCGCGGCTGTTCAGCGCAGCGGTACACTGCGGCAAGCGCGCCCGTCACGAAACCGCTATTAGCCAGCACACCCTGTCGGTGAGCCACGCGGCCGTACTACTGGCGCAGCAAGGACTCGGCACGTTAGCGAACAAGCGAGCGCTCGTGATGGGTGCCGGCACCATGGCGGCCCTAGCCGCCGGCGCATTGCGCCAGCACGGCGTCAAGCGGATAGACATCATCAACCGGAGCCCGGCCCGAGCACAGGCCCTGGCGCAGCGGCTCGGGATCGGGTCGCATGACTGGCGGGATTGGGAAGAGGTGGCGGCCCACGCTGACATCTTGCTGACGGCGACGTCGGCGGCACGGCCCGTCGTCGATATTGCGGCAATGCACCGAGTGATGGCCGCACGGGCAGGGCGGCCGCTATTCGTAGTCGATATCGGCGTGCCACGCAATGTGAGTCCGCGGGTGACCAGCGTGCCGGACGTGACGCTGCGCGACGTCGATGACCTGCAAGCGGCGGTGCAGGTGAACTTGCAGCGGCGTGAATCAGAAATCCGGGCGGTTGAGGCGATCATCGACGCCGAGGTGAACAGTTTTGGACGCTGGCTGGCTGGGCGGCGGGTGGTACCAGCGATTACCTCACTGCGGCAACATGCCCGCGTTATCGCCGACGCCGAGGTGGCACGTGCGCGCAACCGCTTGCCCGAATTGTCCGAGCATGAGGCGGCCATCGTCGAGGAGATGGCGCAGCGCATTGTGAACAAGTTGCTGCACGAGCCCACCGTGGCGCTCAAAGCGAGGGGCCAGATGGGTGACCACTTCGACTACGTACACGCCACCACGAAGCTCTTTGGCCTGGATGCGCCGAACAAACGGAACCGCCGGCGAGGCACGCGTGCCCAGGACTAAACTGGTGCGCACGGTGCGCGTGGGCACCCGTGGCTCCCAACTGGCCCGCATACAAACGGCACAAGCCGTGGTGACGTTGAAGGATGCCTGGCACGACGTCGCCTTCGAGATCGTGGAGATCACGACGCACGGCGACCGGACACCGGACGCGCCGTTGCCTAGCATCGGTGGCAAGGGCGTGTTCACCGCCGAGCTCGAAACCGCGTTGCGCGAGGGCACTATTGATATCGCTGTGCATAGCCTCAAAGACCTACCAGTTGAGCAACCAGATGGAATACTGCTAGGCGCAATCACCGCGCGGGCAGATGTGCGCGACGCGCTGATCAGCCGGGGCTCGCAGACGCTGCTGAAGTTGCCGAAGGGGTCGGTGGTGGGGACGAGTAGCTTGCGCCGTGCGGGCCAGTTGCGCCACTTCCGCCGGGACCTGCGCGTAATCGACCTACGTGGGAACGTTGACACTCGCCTGAAGAAGGCGCTCGCTAGCGACGGCCCATACGACGCGATCGTACTGGCGGCCGCCGGACTGGAACGCCTCGATCTGAGCGGGCAGGTGACGGAACTGCTGGAACTGGAGGTGATGTTGCCCGCACCGGGGCAAGGAGCACTGGCGATCCAGTGCCGGGATGAGTGGCTGAACAAGCGCATGCTCACACCGCTGGTCGACGTGGCAGCTACGATTGAAACCACCGCCGAGCGGGCGTTCCTCCAAGCGCTGGGCGGCGGGTGTGCGGTGCCGGTGGCAGCGCTCGGCCGGGTAACGGGGCGGCGGCTGTTTCTGCGCGGCCGGGTGATCGCCCTAGATGCGACGCGAACGATCGACGTGGGTGGGGAAGATCTCGTCACGGTCTCGGGTGCACGAAGGCTGGGCCAGCGCCTAGCGGATCAAGCGCTCGCAGCAGGGGCAGACGAATTGTTGAGCGTCGGTGCTGTCACCACTCCAGGGTAAGCGTGTGGTGGTGACCCGTGCTCCTCACCAAATTGCGGCGCTCACCCAACTCCTTCGCGACCACGGCGCGGTGCCATTGAACTATCCGTGCATCGACATACAACCGCCGGGTGATTCCAGCGAGCTCGACGCCGCCATTCGCGACGCCGTTGCTGGCAAGTATGAGTGGATTGCTTTTACCAGCGCCAACGCCGTCGTAGCGGTCGCCAATCGCATGGACGCTCTTGGGCTGGCGAGCGCTGAGTTGCCACGCACGTGCCAGTTAGCGGCCATCGGCTCCGCCACGACCCTGGCGATACGGACCCGTTTGGCGCGTGAGCCCAACTTCGTGCCTGACAACCCCGATGATGTGAGCTTGGGAGCGGGTTTGCCGCTGACCGGGCACGAGCGCGTCCTGTTGCCGCGTTCGGCACTGTCGGATGCCAAGCTGGTGCAACTGCTGACGGCGCTGGGCGTCAGTGTGACCACGGTCACCGCCTACGACACGGTGATCGGCACGGGCGGCATCAACCTGTGGGATGAGTTACAGGCGGGTCGCGTCGACGCCATATCGCTCGCCAGTGCGTCGGCAGTGACCAATCTAATCGAGCGCATCAAGCGCGACGCCGGTGTGACGACCAAGGCAGCGCTCGCGGCGGTGAACGCCGTGATCGTCGCTTGTTGGGGCCCCCATACTGCCCAAGCGGGAGAACGTATTGGCGTGCGGGTCACGGTCGTGGCGGACGATCAAACGCCGACCGGCCTGGTGCGAGCGCTCGAGGCATATCTTTCGCGGCCGGAGAGCAAGTAAGCGATGGAGAATGAAACCCCTCGCCAACCCCACCCCGACGGGGAGGGGCTTACTTTAAGGGATATTTTGCGCAACCCCACCCCCCACCCCGCCCCGGGGACCGGGGCGGGGCGCAGTAACGACGGGCCAGCGGGTCATGACAGCACTCCCGGCGCAACGTCCCCTCCGCCAGGGGGGGGCAACAGGGGGGTCGTGGTCCCTATCCCTCCCCAGCGGGGAGCGGCCTCTTTCGGCACGTTCCCCAGCGTGAGGCCGCGCCGGCTACGACTCACGAGCGGAGTGCGCGACCTAGTGCGCGAGACCGAGCTATCGGTGCGCCACTTGATCTACCCGATGTTCGTGCGCGATGGGTCTGGCATCCACAAACCGATTTCCTCCATGCCTGGTGTGGCTCAGTGGTCGGTAGACCGCCTCGTGCCGGAGGTGCAGGACGTGGCGGCGCTCGGCATACCTGCCATCATGCTGTTCGGCATTCCTGCACACAAGGACGCCACCGGGAGCGCCAACTACGACCCTGATGGCGTGGTGCCGCGTGCCATTCGCGCCATCAAACGTGAACTGCCCAACATGCTGGTGATTTCCGATATGTGCTTCTGCGAGTACACCACGCACGGTCACTGCGGCATCATCAATCAGCCGGGCACGCCGCTGTACACCACCGCTCTGCCAGAGGGCTACCTCCTCAACGACGCCACCTTGAAGCTGTTGGGCAAAGCGTCGGTGACGCACGCGGCAGCCGGGGCAGACTTTATTGCACCGTCTGGGATGGTCGATGGCATGGTGGGCGCCATTCGCTCGGCGCTAGATGGCGCACAGTTCGAACACGTCGCCATCATGAGCTACGCCGCGAAATTCGCGAGCGGCTTTTACGGTCCGTTCCGCGATGCCGCGGAGAGTCCGCCGGCATTCGGCGATCGCAGCCAGTACCAGATGGACCCAGCTAATAGCCGCGAGGCGCTCAAGGAAGTTGCCTTGGACGTGGCCGAGGGCGCGGACATCCTGATGGTCAAGCCGGCGCTGCCGTATCTGGACATCTTGAGCAAGGTGCGCCAGTTGTACGACCTGCCCACCGCTGCATATCAGGTGAGCGGGGAGTACGCGATGCTCCACGCAGCGGCGGCCAACGGCTGGCTGGACCTTCAGCGCTGCGCGATGGAGAGCTTGATGGCTATCCGGCGTGCTGGTGCGGACATGATCCTTACCTACTTCGCCAAGGACGCCGCGCGCTGGCTGCGTGCCGGACAGCCGTGACGCCAGAAGCCAGCCGGTTTCTGCGGGCTTGCCGGCTACAGCCGGTGGACACCACGCCCGTCTGGTTCATGCGCCAGGCAGGACGTTACATGGCAGCCTATCGGCGACTGCGCGAGCGCCACGAGCTCCTGGACATGTTCAAGACGCCGGAACTCGCGGTGCAAGTGACGTTACAGCCTGTCCATGCGCTGGCCGTAGATGCCGCCATCATCTTCGCCGACATTTTGCCACCGCTGGAAGGTATGGGGCTCAACCTCCAGTTTGTGGAGGGCGAAGGACCGGTCATCGACAACCCGGTGCGGACAGCGGCGGACGTTGAGCGGCTGCGCGTGTTAGCGCCGGAGGAAACGCTGCCGTTCACGCTGGAAGCCATCCGGCTGGTATGCCGCGAGCTGGCGCCACGTGGGCTACCACTCCTCGGTTTCAGTGGTGCCCCATTTACCCTGGCGGCTTACGCCATCGAGGGTGGCAGCAGCCGCAATTTCCTGCAGGTGAAGTCGTTCATGCATCGCGAGCCAGCCGCCTGGCACGCGCTCATGACGAAGTTGAGCGAAGTGGTGGGCGAGTATCTGCTGGCGCAGACCCGCTCGGGAGCGCAGGCGCTGCAACTGTTCGATAGCTGGGCGGGCCAGCTTTCACCAGAGGATTATCGTCACTGCGTCCGGCCGTATACGCAACGAGCGCTCGCCATCGCCCGCCCGGCCGGCGTGCCGTTGATCCATTTTGGTACCGACACCGCCGGGATGCTGGAGGACTTTGGCGCGGCCGGCAGTGATGTGGTGGGGATCGACTGGCGGATTGACCTGGACGTGGCCTGGCAGCGCTTGGGCGGCGGGGTGGCGATCCAGGGCAACCTCGACCCCGCAGCGCTGCTGTTGCCGTGGGATGCACTGAGGCCCATTGTGGAACGTCTGCTGGATCAGGCCGACAGACGAGCGGGCCACATCTTCAACCTCGGCCACGGCATCTTGCCCACAACCCCAGAAGACAACGTGCGGCGGGTGATCGACCATGTCCACAGCTACGCCGCTCGCTAACTCGGCGGGCGCTCCGCACGTCGTGATCCTAGGCGGTGGCATCGCCGGCTTGAGCGCTGCCTGGCACTTCCGGCACGCGGCCACTGCGCTGCCGGTAGCGCCTGACGTCACCGTGCTGGAGTCTGGTGAACGTTGGGGCGGCAAGATCCAAACAACAGTGGACGGTTCGTTAGGCGACCCGCCGCTGGTGCTCGAACACGGGGCCGATGCCCTGTTGACGCGCAAACCGTGGGCGCTAGCGCTGGCCAAGCAACTCGGTTTGGAGCCACACCTAACGTACGTCAACCAACAGGCCGGTAGGACGTTTGTGCTGCACCACGGCCGGCCGGTGCCCATTCCTGCAGGCACGCAACTACTCGTACCCGCGCGCATCAGGCCATTCCTGCGCTCGCCGCTATTCAGCCGCGCTGGCAAGGCACGTGTCCTTCTGGACCTCGTGATACCCAAGCGCCGTAGCCCGGCCGACGAGTCGCTGGCGGACTTCGTCACCCGCCGGCTTGGCAGCGAGATGCTGGACCGGCTGGCTGAGCCCCTGCTCGCCGGCGTGTACAACGCACAGGCAGACCAGCAAAGCCTGCTCGCCACCTTTCCGCAATTCGCCGCGATGGAGCGGGAACGGCGCAGCCTCATCCTGGCGGCGCGGGCGCAGACGAGCAAGCAGCGACAGGTTCAGCCCGCCCAACCCACACGCTCGCCAGCGTTTTTCTCCTTCGATGGTGGCACGCAGATGCTGGTGGATGCGCTAGTGACGCAGCTCGATGCCTCGCTGCGGTTGGGCGCACGCGTCAACGGCGTCCACGAGAGCGAGCGACGCCTGGTGGTGACGCTGGAAAACAGCCCGGACATCTCGTGTGATGCGGTGATCGTGGCCACACCGGCTCAAGCCACGGCACGAGTGTTGCGCAGCGCCGCGCCAGCGGTGGCGGCGGAATTGGGCCAGATGCGCACTTCCAGCATCGGGTCAGCGCACCTGGCCTTCCGCACGGGCGATGTCCCGCGTCCGCTGGGCGGCATTGGCCTGGTCATACCGGCGAGCGAACGGCGACCTATCGACGGAATCACCTGGACCAGCACCAAGTGGCTGCGGCGCGCACCGGAAGGGGTGTCGTTGCTGCGCGTGTTCTTTGGCGGTCCGCACACTCGCGCAACGTTCGATCTGGATGATTCCCATTTGATCGACGTGGTGCGAAGCGAACTGCTCACTATGTTCGGCATCGCGAATGCGCCGTTGTTCAGCCGTGTATTCCGGCTCGCTGACGGCTATCCGTGCTACGACGTTGGGCATCTGGAACGCGTCGGCCGCATTGAGGCCAATTTGCCCGGCCGTATCGCCGTCGCTGGCAGTGCCTATCATGGCGTCGGGGTGCCCGACTGCGTACACAGCGGCCAGCTCGCTGCGGACAAGATCACCGGCTTCTTGCAGGGCTTGCCGCAGCCAACACAGAAAGTAGGCGGCGACGCCGTATGAACATATCTCGCTCAGAACACCTGTTTAACGAGGCGCAGCGTCTCATCCCTGGTGGCGTCAATAGCCCGGTGCGCGCCTTTCGTGGCGTGGGCGGCACGCCACGCTTCATCGTGCGCGGCTACGGTGACGCCATCTGGGACGCTGATGGCAATAGCTACATCGACTATGTGCTGTCGTGGGGTCCGCTCACGTTGGGCCACGCCCACCCGGCGGTGGTGGCGGCGCTGACAGAGGCCGTGCAGCGCGGCACCAGCTTTGGCGCGCCGACCGAGCTGGAAAGCCAGCTCGCCCAACTGGTGATCGACACCGTGCCCTCCGTCGAAATGGTGCGCTTTGTGAACAGCGGCACCGAGGCCACGATGAGCGCACTGCGCCTGGCCCGCGCCTATACCGGACGTTCAAAGATTATTAAATTCTCCGGCTGCTATCACGGTCACGCCGACTTGCTATTGGTACAGGCTGGCAGTGGCGTGGCGACACTGGGATTGCCAGATTCGCCGGGGGTGCCGGAGGCGGTGACGGCGGATACCCTGGTGGTGGAGTACAATGACCTCGCTGGGGTGGCAGCACAGTTCGCGTCTCATCCGGATAGCATCGCGGCGGTGATTGTCGAGCCAGTCGCGGCCAACATGGGGTTTGTGCTGCCCAAGCTCGATTTTCTGCACGGGTTACAGGCCCTGTGCCGGCAGCACGGCGCGTTGTTCGTGCTCGATGAGGTGATGACCGGTTTCCGGGTGGCGCCCGGCGGCGCGCAGCAGGCGTGGGCCCTCGACCCCGACATCACCTGCCTGGGCAAGGTCATCGGCGGTGGGCTGCCGGTGGGCGCGTATGGCGGCAAGCGCGCGATCATGCAGCACGTCGCGCCGGCGGGTCCGATGTACCAGGCTGGCACGCTCTCGGGCAACCCTCTAGCCATGACCGCTGGACTCGCCACCATCCAAACCTTGCTCACGCCTGGCACCTTCGAGCGCCTCGTCGCGAGCACCCAGCGTTTGACCAGCGGCATCGAGCAGGCGGCCGCCCGCACCGGCGTAGCGCTGCAGGTGGGGCAGGCCGGCAGCATGTTTGGTTTCTACTTCCTGCGACATCAGGGAGCGGTGATCGACAGTTATGCCTCTGCGAAACAGTACGCCGACACGCAACGGTACGCCGTGTTTTTCCACCGCATGCTCGAGCATGGAGTGTACTTCGCTCCGAGTCAGTTCGAGGCGGCGTTCCTCAGCACGGCGCACAGCTCGACGGACATCGGGCACACGCTGGCCGCGATAGAGACGGTACTCGCTCACCTCGCTCCAGATGGCCAGGGAGTGACCAGATAGCACAAACTGCCGCCACCACCTCGCGCACCCCCCACCAGACGCCGGTACAGTTCCAGCGTTCCAGAAGTACTAGCAGGCAGGTACTTTCAGATGATTGGGGGAGTGTCTCGTGGGTCATCTTGCGTCGTTCCTTCGTTCGGCAGCCCTGGCGTCCGCCGTCGCCGTGTGCAGCGCGCTGGTGGCGCAAGCCAGCGGGTGGGCTACCGCCGACGCTCAGTCGGCGCCGACCGCGATAGGTAGCCAGACGATCGGCGCATCGGGAGGAACCCTCGCCGTGTCCGGTCAGAAGGCGCTGGGGCTGACCACGCTCAGCCTCACGGTACCGGCGAATGCGTTCAGCGCCGATACGCAAGTCACCATCTTCCTGTTTGATGCCTCGCTGATCTCCGGCCAACCGGCGGCGGGCTGCGCGATCGTCGCAGGCTATCAAGTGTCCTGGTTGCCGAGGACGGCAAGTGCCAAGCCGCTCTCGCTGGCCATCAGCGACCCTAGCGTTGGCCCAACGGACAAGGCCTTTATGTACGGCACGACGGGCCTAGCGCCACTGGCGGGCGCACAGGTCAGCGGCCACACCCTGACTGTGCAGATCTCGGCGGTCACCACGGTGGTGTACGAACACTGCGCAGCCACGGTAGCGCAAGTGCCACAGACGCCATCGACTAGGGCAATACCAGCGGCCCTACCCCACACCGGCGCCGGCGGTGAGGCCGAGGTATCCTGGGTGAGGGATCTCGTCGCGATCCTAGTTACAGTCGTTCTCGTAGTGTCGGTGATCCAAGTGCGGTCACGCAATGGTGGACGGTCGTCACGCTGAGCCGGTTGCACACTCGGTCTACGCAAGGGGGCCTGGTCAAGTTGACCAGGCCTTAGGGAAACAGCCATGATGGTGGTCTCGGACGAAGCGGTTGATGCCGCACCACAGGCGATGACGCTAGCAACGCCGCCACAACAAGGTTCTTGGTGGCGCGGCCTCGCAGGCTGGGTGGTTGCTCTGGCAGCGTACACCTACCTTTCAGTGCTGTTTTTCGGCGGGCCGGTGATCGGCCACTTCACGACCCGGTATGTGGGCGACCCGGTTGATGGCCCGCAGTTCATGTGGTTCCTCGCCTGGTGGCCGCATGCGCTCACGCACGGACTCAACCCGCTGCTGCCACAGGTTGCCTGGGCGCCTACAGGCTTCAACCTGACGTGGGCCACGAGCATCCCTGCGCTGAGTGTGGCCCTGGCGCCGGTGACGCTCCAGTTCGGCGTCGTGGCAGCGTACAACGTCATGATGCTCGCCATTCCAACCGCCAGTGCTTTCTGTGGCTTCCTCCTGATCCGCCGGCTCACCTCGTCATGGTTCGGCGGTCTGGTTGGAGGCTATTTGTTTGGTTTTTCGACGTTGATGCTTGGCGCACAGCTCGGTCACCCGCAAGTGTCGGCTGCTTTTGTGCTCCCGTTGCTGGTGTATGCAGTCGTACGTGGGTATCAGAACTCCTGGCCCGCCTGGATCACGGCGTTGCTGTGCGGTGTGCTGTTCACCGTGCAGTTCTTGCTGGGGCCGGAACTCTACGCGATTATGGCACTGGCGCTCGCCGTCACCGCCGCCGCCGCGTTGGTTCTGGTCTCCTCTGAACGCGGACGCGTGTTCGACCTCATACTGATGATCGGCGCGGGCTTCGAGCTCTCGATATTCATCGTGTCGCCGGTGCTGCACGTGATGTTGGGTGGTGCTACGCCACAACAACCCATCAATTCGCCAGACCAATTTTCCATCGATCTGCTGGGCGTCGTGATGCCTGGCCAGCTTACTTGGTTGGGCGGTGGCTGGTTCCGGACGATCACCGCGACCTTTGCGGGGAATGCGTCGGAGAACGGCGCCTATTTAGGACTTCCCCTGGTCGCCATCCTTGTGGCCTACGCCGTAACCATCAACTGGCGGAGCTGGCGCGGCGTCAACGTGGTAACGAGCGTGGTGTTTCTGCTGTTTTCGCTCGGACCGGTGATGAACGTTGGCGGGCAGCCCATCATCCGCCTGCCGTGGGCGTTTATCACCCACGTACCGCTGCTGCAAAACGTGTTGCCTGCCCGCTGCATGGCGGTGGTCTGGCTGTGCGCCGCGATTGCTACCGCGGATTGGTTAACGCAAGCCGCGCGATCCGTACACCGACCGGCGTTTTCCTTGGACAAGATGGTGCCATGGGCATCCCTCCGCGTTGACAGCGATCGGCTTACCAACTGGCCACGCGTCGCCTTGGGCGCGCTCGCGCTCGTGTTCCTACTTCCCAGCTGGAATACACTGCAGCGCTACTACTGGACCTCGCTCGATCGTGTGGTACCGCCGTTTTTTAGCGCCGGCAATGGCACGACGTATTTCTATCCGGGAGAGTCAGTGGTGTTGCTGCCGTTTGGCCGCGCTGGGGCAGCGATGGCCGACCAGGCGTTGAGCGCGTTCCAGTTCACGATGCCCGAAGGCTACGCCGGGACATGGGTTCCTGTACCGTTCGACCAGTGGGCCATCGTCGATACGTTGCAGGACGAACACTACGACTTAAGTCCTGCACAGGAACTGGAACTGCGTGCTTTTTTGGGGACCTACCGGGTCGAGGAAGTGGTCGTCAACAACCCGGTACCACCCGAGCTGGCGCAAACGCTAGCCGCGATCGGATTTCAAGAGGGGTTGACCAAGGACGGCGTAACATTCTTTCCCGTGCCACCTGATTTCTGGTCGCTGTACCAGGGCGCCACGCCTGCCTCGGTACACGCCATGGTGCTGGACCAGGAGTTTCTGCTGCTGTACCAAGCGGCCCAACAGGGCCTCCAGGGATCGGTACCGCGTGGTGAGCTATCGCCACTGGCCCTCGAATCAGCGAATCTGCTCCCGTCGAGCTATGGTGGATATCAACGCAGTTCGCCGGACTGGAACCGGACCGCTGATGGTGCCTGGGTAGGGCCATTGAATGGCGGCTTCGCCGTCGGCGTCACAGGGAACTGGCACGACCTGTCGCATATCGCACAAGAATATGCCAACCAGGATGCCAAGGTGTACTTCCCCTACCCAGCGCCGTTGCAAGGCACGCCCAATGGCGATACCACTGGCGAGTTGCGGATTGCGTTTGGCGCTGCTCCCGCGACGGTAGCCACACCCGCGCCAATTGCACAAGCGCAGCCAGTAACCACACCGCTACCCATAACCTCGCCACTGCCGGAGCCGTCGCCGCCGGCACCCAGCGCACCGGCATTACTCAGCCAATTGCCCGCGCTGCCCACGCCCAAAGTGTCGCTGGAAGTAGTGCCCCTGGCCACGCCCACTGCGTCGCCCACAGCTATCGCGACTCCGACGGTGCTCCCTACAGCCACAGCGGTACCGGCCACGGCCACAGCGGTACCGGCCACGGCCACAGCGGTTCCCGCCACCGCCACGGCCGTTCGCGCCACGGCGACCGCCGAGCCGGCGGCAACGCCCTCAGCCGAACCGGTCGCAACGGCGGCGCCAACGGTGACGTACGTCCTCTACACCGTGCAGCAACACGACGACTTGTATCAAATCGCCAAGCAGTTCCATGTGACCATTCCAGCGATACAAGCCGCGAATGGAATGGGCAACTCAACCTTTATCTTTCCAGGAGAGCGGCTGCTCATTCCGTTGCTCGCCAGCAGTTAGCCGCGCCCGAGACGGCGTGTATGGCGCGGTATACTTCCCGCTGAATTGTGTGGTTGCTGGCGCATCTGGCGCCTCAAGCGGAGGCCGTGTGGCAATCCTACCCATCCTCGTTGGCGATCACCCCATGTTGCGTCAGCACGCCAAAAAAGTCGGCAAGGTGGATCGCTCCATCCTGGGTTTGCTCGACGACATGGTCGAAACCATGCACGCCGCGCCCGGCATTGGGCTAGCGGCGCCCCAAGTGGGCAAGTCGCTGCGCGTCATCGTGATCGATGTGGAAGACTCGGCCTATCAGCTCATCAATCCCGAGGTCGTGAAGTCGGAGGGCTCAGCCACCATAGAAGAAGGGTGCTTGAGCTTGCCCGGCTACTACGGCGACGTGGTACGGCCGGAAAAGGTGACGGTGAAGGCGGTGAGCCGCACGGGCAAACCGCTGCGCATTAGTGCCAGCGGCATGCTGGCACGGGTACTGCAGCACGAAATCGATCATCTCAACGGCGTGATGTTCGTCGACCGGCTAGAGAGCCTGGCGAGCCTGCGCCGGGTTCCTGAAGAGTCACCCGACGAGTTGCAACCCGCCGGGACCGCCCGTGGCTGACACTAAGACGCTCGTCATCACAGGAGCCGCCGGGCGCATCGGCACTTTTTACCGGCAGCATTTCGGCCAGCGTAAGGGCTGGCAACTCCGGCTACAAGATATTAGGCCGGTGGAGAATCTCGGCAAGGCCACGGTGCTCACCGGTGACCTCGCTAGCTTCGACCACGCGCAGGAAGTGGTGGCCGGCGCGCACACCGTGTTGCACCTGGCAGCGGACCCGAGCACCCGCGCCGAGTTCTACGCCACCCTGCTCGACCGCAACATTAAAGCCACTTATAACGTGTTTCAGGCGGCAGCCGAGGCTGGCGTTCAGCGCGTCATCTTCGCCAGCAGTATCAACGCCATTCTGGGGTACCCGGAGCACGTCCAAGTTCACACACATATGGTGGCCCGGCCGGCCAACGTGTACGGCGCCACCAAGGCGTGGGGCGAGGCACTGGCCGCTACCTACGTTGCCGAGGACAAGTTGCCCAGCGCCATCGCCATCCGCATTGGCGGCGTGACGCATCGAGACAGCATCCAACCCGACTGGGATACCCGCCGCCTGAGTTGGATCGTGACGCACGAGGATCTGTGCCAGCTGTTCGACTGCTGTGTGAACGCCGGCCCAGAAGTCAATTTCGCTGTGGTGCATGGCATCTCCAATAACAAGTTTGTCAAGATGGAGATCGAGTCGACGCACCGGCTAGTGCACTACACGCCGCACGACGACGCGTTCGCTATCGCCGCGAGCAAACAGCGATAACACCTCTGGTACGGGCAGGGTGCCGCCCTCGCCCACACAATCGATTGGCGTGGAACGGGAGGGGAGATTCCAGTGTCGGTTGCTTCGACGGCCCTGACGGCCCGACCCGCGTGGCGCGCATTACAGCAACATTATGACCAGGTCCACACCGCTCACCTGCGCGACCTGTTTGCCAGCGACCCGCAGCGTAGCGACACGCTAGCGTTCCAAGCCGGCGATCTGTTTGCCGACCTCTCCAAACACCGCATCACCGCCGAAACGCTACGCCTGCTCACCGAGCTGGCCACGGAATGTGATCTGGCAGGGCACATCGGGGCCATGTTTCGGGGCGACAAGATCAACCTCACCGAACACCGCGCCGTGCTTCATGTGGCGCTGCGGGCGACCCGCGATCAGCACATATTTGTCGATGGCGAAGATGTGGTTCCTGGCGTACACGCCGTGCTCGATAGGATGGGCGAATTCGCCAGGCGGGTACACTCGGGCGCCTGGGCGGGATACACCGGTAAGCCAATCACCAGTATCGTGAACATCGGCATAGGCGGCTCTGACCTGGGACCGGTGATGGCCTATGAGGCGCTGCGCTTCTACTCCGAGCGCTCGATACGATTCCGGTTTGTGTCCAACGTGGATGGCACCGACTTCGCCGAAGCGGTGTATGACCTGGACCCTGCCGAAACGCTGTTCATCATCTCGTCCAAGACCTTTACCACGCTGGAGACCATGACCAACGCTCGCTCGGCTCGCGAGTGGTGCCTGCGAGCACTGCACGATGAGCACGCCATCGCCAAGCATTTTGTTGCGGTGTCGACCAACGCCCAGGCCGTCGCCCAATTCGGCATCGACACCGCCAATATGTTCGAGTTCTGGGACTGGGTGGGCGGCCGCTACTCGATGGATTCGGCCATTGGGCTGTCCACGATGCTGGCGATTGGACCAGAACAGTTCCACGAGCTGCTGGCTGGGTTCCGCCAAATCGATGAGCATTTCCGAAGCACGCCGTTCGAGCGCAACTTGCCGGTGCTCATGGGGTTGCTCACCGTCTGGTACAACAACTTTTTTGGCGCTCAGACCGTCGCCGTGCTGCCGTATGAACAGTACCTGAAACGGTTCCCGGCCTACCTGCAGCAACTCACTATGGAAAGTAATGGCAAGAGCACGCTGCTGGATGGTACGCACCCAGCATACGAAACCGGCCCGATCTTCTGGGGGGAGCCCGGCACCAACGGCCAGCACTCGTTCTACCAGCTTATCCACCAGGGGACCAAGCTCATCCCGTGCGATTTTATCGGCTTTTTCCAAAGCCTGAATCCGCTGGGCAATCACCACGACCTGCTCATGGCCAACGTGTTCGCGCAGTCGGAAGCGCTGGCCTTTGGCAAGACGGCCGAGCAGGTGCGCGCCGAGGGCACACCGGAGTGGCTGGTGCCGCATCGGGTGTTTGCGGGCAACCGGCCGAGCACCGTGTTGCTGGCCGGCACCTTGACGCCTCATACGCTCGGCCAGCTCATCGCCCTGTACGAGCACAGCGTGTTCACGGCAGGTGTCATCTGGAACATCGACTCTTTCGACCAGTGGGGCGTGGAACTGGGCAAAGTGCTGGCGCAGCGCATCGTGCCCGAGCTCGAAAACGCCGCCGAGCCGCCGTTGCAGCACGATAGCTCGACCAACGCGCTCATCCGGCGCTACCGAGCACGGCGCGGGCACAGCGGCTAGCGCGTATGCTATCGCCCGACACGGCGTGCGTGTGAGTGACCCTCAAGGAGATCATCTGGTGAAGTATTGCCCTCGCTGCGCCACTGAACTCACCACCCGCTTTGAAGGCGGTCGCGACCGCATCGCGTGCCCCGCCTGTTCGTTCATGTTCTTTGGCGACTTCAGCATCGGCTGTGGCGGCGTGGTAATCCGCGACAACAAGGCGCTGCTCATCCGGCGCGGCCACGAGCCGGGCCGGGGTTGGTGGCAAATTCCCGGTGGCTACGTCGAACACGACGAAGTGGTCACCCACGCCGTCGAGCGCGAAGTGCTGGAAGAAGCTGGTGTCACCGCAACCGTGGTCGATGTGCTGGGGTTGCGCCATTCCGTGGGCGGCACGGGCTCTATCGGCGGCCCCAGTTCCAACGTGTACGTCATCTTCCGGCTGCAACCGGTGAGCGGTGAGCCGGCGTGCGATGGCAATGAGGTGACGGGTGCGGGATACTTCAGCCTGGATGAGATCGACAAGATGGAGCGGGTGCAGGGCCTGAGCAAGTTTGCCATCGGCAAGGCGCTGGCCGAGCGCACCGGCTTTACACCCGCGCAAGCCGGCACCGACCCCAACCGCCCAGGTTGGGTGCTGTTTGGCCTGCACACCGAGGGCTAGGCGGCACGGCGTGCAGCACAACAGCCAGCGCACCACCTGACAGGAGTTTCGTTGTGACCACTCGACTGGCTACCATGAGCGTGGTGAGCGACGAGATCGACCAGGACCTCGACCGTGCGTGCCAGGTGGCACGCGAGTTGGGCATGCACGCGGTGGAGCTCAATACCCTATGGGGCAAACCCGTAGACCAGCTGACGGCTGGCGAAGTGAGCCGGGTGGCGACGCTGGTGGACCGCTACGGCCTCAAGGTCAGCTGCGTGAGCGTGGCCAGCCTGAAGGCCATCGAACTCAGCGAGCAGCCTGACCTGACTCAGTCGGCGCAGTTTGCCGAACACCTGGAGATGATCACCAACGCGGCGCGAGTGGCGGATGCACTAGCGGGTCGCATGCTGGCCCGCCACGTACGCATCTTTAGCTTCCGGCGCGAGCCGATGCAAGGGCTGGGCAATCCCTGGCCGATCCTGTCCGACGGCGGTGGCATCGACGCAGCCACCCTCACTCGCATTGTGCAGGGACTCGACAGTACCGCGGACCTGGCCAAGAAGCTCGGTGTGCGCCTGCTCATCGAGAACGTGCGGTCCTGCTGGGGCAACAGCGGCGCGAATACGGCAGCCATCCTCAGGGCTGCCAACCGGCCGGAGCTGCGCGCCATCTGGGACATCGGCAACGACTATGTGTCGTGCGGGCAGCGTTTTTACACCGGTTACCGTGCGCTCACCGGCTACATCGAAGCTGTGCACTGGAAGGACGCTGCCGTGCTCGACTGGTCCACCGGCCTCACCGCCTGGATGCCTGTGGGTGAAGGTGGACTCGATGTCTCCGGACAGATGGCCGCCTTCGCAGTCGATGGACTACCAGGTCCGTTTGTGCTGGAGACCCACTGGCACGGCGAACACCTGAGCAAAGAGGCTTCGAGCCGCCATTCGTTTGCCGGGTTGCAGCGGCACATGACCGCGGCGGGCATTGGGTATCGCTAACCGCCCACGCTAAACCATCGGACCACATCACCTGCTGAAGTTGAAAGGACCGTGCGCATGATCAAAGTAGCGTTCGTCGGGACCGGTGCGATCACGCGGCGGCATTTCGACGCACTTAGCAAGCTGCGCAACCAGGCCAGCGTAGTGGCCGTGTGCGATGTGATCGAAGAGCGTGCCGTAGCCGCCGCCGCACCGTGGGGCGCTCATGCCTACCTCAGCTTCGCCGAGATGATCCGCCAGGAGCAGATCGACGCGCTATATGTGTGCTTGCCACCGGATGCGCACACCGACCAGGAACTGACCGCCATTGAACGCGGCATCCACCTGTTCGTGGAGAAGCCGTTGCCACTCGACCCGACGAAAGCGCTGGCTATAGCGCACGGTGCGCAGCGAGCGGGCATCGTGACGGCGGTGGGCTACCACTGGCGCCAGTGGGACCACGTCCAGCGCGTGCGCGCGGCGCTCCGGCACGACCAGGTGGGCATGGCAGTGGCCTCATTCCTCAACGTGCTACCTGGCACGCCGTGGTGGCGCGTGCGCTCGCGCTCTGGCGGCCAAGTGGTGGAACAAGCCATCCATATGCTCGACCTGAGCCGGTTCCTGCTGGGTGAGGTCGAGAGCGTGTACGCGGCTTACGCGCTGCGCGCCAACGCCGCGGAGCCCGGCCACGACCAGGACGACACCCACGTGGTGACCCTGCGTTTCGCAAGCGGCGCCATCGGAACGCTGCAGGCGTGCTCCACACTACACCGACGCTACCGCGTGGGCCTAGAGATCATCTGCAAGCACAAGGCGTATACCATCCGCGAGAGCGAGGCCGACGTCGATACGGCAGCAGGCGTCGAACACTGGGCACGCGGCAACGATGCCGGCCTTGCGGAAAATGTTGCGTTCTTGAAGGCAATCGCCACCGGCGATCACAGCGGCATCTTGTCGGACTACGCCGATGCCTGGAAGACCCAGCAGGTAGCGCTGGCGGCCAACGAGTCGGCTGCCAGCGGCGAGGTGGTGCGTATTGGGGCTAAGGGGCACAACGCCTAGAGGACTCTCTGTTTCAGGCTCCCTGAGCAACGATGTCGCGGGTTGCGCGGCGGTCGCTCGTCTGGAGGGACGAGGGTACGGGCCTCACCCCCTGCCCCTCTCCGTCCGGAGAGGGGGCCTGCGGAGAGAGGATGCTCGTGGCCTTCGTGGGAAGAGGGAGACCTCACCCCAAGCGCCCAAAAGGCACCCGCTCCAGCCAGCTCTTACTTTTACCCACATCATTGCGGGCTGCTTGTCTGACAAACTGGGGCACAACCCCCCTGTAGTCCCCCCTTAGCAGGGGGGACTGGCGGCTGGACGTATGGTGGTGAACCTCCGTCGTGAAAACTCCCCTCCCACTTTAGGGGAGGGGTCGGGGTGAGGTCCGTACCTTGCTCTTCGGGTGGTCGGGTGCTAGGTTCTTGCCATCGAGCGTGCAGCCCAGCCTCCCCCGTACTGCCGGCTCCTCAAGCACCCTTTGGTCCCCCCGCGCCACTGGCTAATCCGCCCTGCGCACCGCAGGAGGGACGTTGCACTGGCACTACGCGGCCGTCGTCCAGCCAGGTGTTCATGCCTGGTCGAGGGATCGAGTCCACCTGCCAGTAGCCCGTCCCCCCTGCTAAGGGGGGACGGGTGCCCTCTGGGCATGGGGTTGGGGCTACTCTCTAGACAAACAACCCGCAATCATGTGGGTAAAAGTAAGAGCTTGCTGGGGCGGAAGCCGTTTGGGCGACGAGGGGGTGGGGTTCGTCGCCCTCTCCCGCCCCCACAGCCCAATCCAAGGCTTAGTGGGTAACAACAAGCTCCGAGGGAACGGAGTAGGCACACTATGACGCGACCGCAATACCTCCACGACCGCAACGCCGCCGCGTTTGAGGACAGCGAGGTCGCCAACAATTACCGGCACCGGCTGCCGTGTCCTGCGGAAACGTTCACTTTTCTCGCCGGGTTGATCGTCGACAAGCCGCTCACACGCCCTGTCCAGTGAGCCAGCGCCAGGCGATGTATGCCAGGCACACCAGCCAGACGGCGATGACGGCGACGATGTGCCACGGTGAAGGATTGTGTAGCCCGTCGAGCACGAGTTGCCACCAGGTTTCGCCCGGAGCGGCCACGAGCGTGCCATCGAACTCGCCCGGCGCCAGCGCCGTGAGGTGGGCGGCGTCGCGCACGAGTTCACTGGCGCCTGATGCGACGTCGAACATGTAGATGGCGTGCTGCTGCACGCGGCGCAACGGCATGCCGTAGCCACCTGGCGCGGGCTGTGCATCCCAGCGCACCAGGAGCAAGGTCCGACGGGACGTGCCACGAGCAAGCAGCGTCAGCTGGCAGGCGCCATACATGTCCTCAAGGAATGCGCGTTCTTGGGTCGTAAAGTCACCGGTGAATGACGCGCGACGGGAAGCTGCCGTGGCTACGCTCCCAGCCAATCTGTGTCACGGTCCTGCAGCGCCAGCAACCGGCCGGTGGCCATATCGCATATGCCCTGCTCGTTGATACGCACACCGCCGAGTTCCACGGCAGCGAGTGACGCGAGCGCCGCGAACGGATCAGAATACTGGCAGCCCAAACCGGTCACTGCCTGCCGCAGCGCCTCTAACTGCGTGGACAGTTCTTCGGCACTAAGGTCGCTGAGCAGCCCGGCCACCGGCAGGGCGAGCGATGCGGTGACTGCGCCATATTCTGCTACGGCCGCGCCTCCCTGACTCGCGATCACCGCGTGGAGCGCCTCCAGCATCGACGAGTCGTCGGCACCCGCCACGATCAGTTGTTGCGCCGCTCCGCCAAAGGAACAGGCGAGCGCCCCGGACGTGAGCTCCAGCCCGCGCACGAATGCCACACAGCGGCGGCCGCTGGCGTGGTGGCGGTCGATCACCGCTACTTTGCACACATCCTGTGCCGGGTCGGCTAGAAGTGACCCGCGCTTGCTGGCGAGATCCAATTCAACTTCGGCCGTGGCGCACTCGTCGAGCAGATCGATAATCCTTGTAGGGCCAGCCGTGCCACGCACCGCCAGCATCGTTATGTCGAGAGGTGCGATCTTCATCGAGCGGCGGCCAGCGGCTATGGCGGGAGGTGGCCCCGGATCGTGCAGCAATTGGCCGCGCCAGGTGGTCAGCCGCCCGGACTTCACCACGAGCGCCACTTGAAAGGTGCGCACATCATCCACCACCGTGATGTCGGCCACGTGCCCCGGGATCAACACGCCGCGATCTGTCAGCCCGAATAGCGATGCCGGCACCGAGGTCACCATGCGGATGGCGTCCGCCGCGGGCACACCAGCTTGCACCACCGCCCGCAACGCTTCTGTCATGTGCCCGTGCTCAACCAGTTCGCTGACTGAGCGCTCACCCGAGACCAGGCAGCAGCGCTGCCAGCCGCCGTTCTGGGTGAGCGCATGTACGTCAGCTAAGGCGTGGTTGTGGGCCGCTGCGCCTGCGAGTAGCCAGAAGCCAGCGGCCAGCTTGTGTTGCGCCTCCTCTACGGTCCGCCAACCGCGATCGGCAACGGTGCCAAAGGCAGCCAGAGCGGCGATCTCGCTCGCGTTGAGTCCAGGAGCGTTGATCAAGAGCGGTGGGGCGATACCTTCGGCCGGCCAGCGCAGGGCCCGTTCTCCCTCCCCTGACCGCAGGAGCGCGTTAATGGTCACCGGACCGGACCGCGCCACGATGTTGGGCAGCGACAACAGCGGTGCATCGAGCTGATCGAAACGCACGGCAGGTTGCTCCCAGTTGCCGCCAGCCCACACGGGCACGGCAAAGAGCACGTCGAGGTCGGTCAAGCGGGCGTGTTCGCTGAGGGCAAACAAGCCACCCGTACCCAGCACGGCGCCCAACGCACTCAGGTCGGCCACCACCGCTGTGGTGCCGCCGGCGAGGGCGATGCGCCCGAACTCCGCCGGCGAGAGGTGGCTGGCAGCGAAGCAGGCCGCGCCATCGATGAAGCCAGGCAGCACCGCACGGCCGCGCATATTCAGCGTCTGGATGCTGTTAAACGGCTCGTCAACGCCGGCCTGACGAATCGCGGCGATGTGTTCGTCGTAAATGGCGATGTCGGCCAGCCGGAACTCGCCAGTGAGCACGTCGAACACACGGCCGTTCGCAAGCACCAAGTCGGCGACATCGCGGCCCAACGCCACGCCCGCCAGCCGTCGCTTGTCGGTCATCGACTCACCCCGTACGGAACGACTCCGGCACGATTGCGATCCACACATTGCCTGGCGCAAGCGGCGCCGGTGTGCCATCGCTGAGCAGGAACTGGGTGAGGTCGCCACGTGCGGCCCGCGACCACGTGATGTCGAGCCGCGTGCCGTCGCGGAATAACGCCGCGGCGCCCTTCCCCTGCAAGTTAAAGGCCAGCGACCGGGAACCACCCGTATCTTCGATAATATCCGTCACCGTCTCTACCGCGTACTGGAAGATGACGTTGGCCACGACGATTTGGCGACCTGTGTTGTCGTCGATCATGGGCCCGCGGTCGTCGAAGCGTGAGTAGCCGTTGCTGGCGGCATCCCAGGTGTAGCGGCCGTCGGACGGCGTGAGATAGGGCAAGCTGATGGCGGTTGCCGGAGCTGTTTGTACCTTCGGCGGCAACGGGCCAATCGGAAACGCACGTGGTTGGGCGACAGTCTGACTTATGCCCACTGTTTGCATGGCTTGCTGGACGCGACCCAGCGAGGTGTAATCGTTGTACGGTGCGTACCGCGTGGCCACCCGCCAGCTCGCACCGGAGAGCGCGCCGTTCTCCATATCCAGGCCATCCACGCCAGCCTGCCGAAGCATCTGTTCCACCGGCGTGCTGGCGCCCACGTGTACGAGCACCGCGTTCCACTGTGGCACCAAGTCCAGGTCGATCAGGCGTGCGCTGCGCAAGTTGCCGGCAGTGCTCAATTGCTTTTGCACGGTGAGTGCGCTAAACCGCGTGATGCCACCCTCGGCCAGCGTTTCGTACACGACGTAGGCACTGCTCAGGCCGCTTTGTGGCCAGGCTGGCTGTGCGTTGTCGATCTGAAACAGCACGGGCCGTTGGGAGAAATCCCAGCCGAAGCTGCCGAACTGGTGGTTGAGCGCGTCCGTCGCCGACAGCGGCGTGGCTGTCGCTACCGGCGTCGCCGTGGCAGCAGGGGCAGGCGTCAGCGTGGCAGCAGCAGTAGCCGTAGGCGCCACCGTATCCGTGGGTGCTGCCGTGACAGTGGACTCAGCGGTAGCGGCTGGCGCTGGAGTGTCGGTGGCCGCAGGTTGAGGCGTAGGCGTGCCGGATGGCGCGACCACGACGACCGGTGTGCTCGGCGGGACCGTTGCCGTGCGCGGCGTCGCTGTTGACCGGATGGTTGTGGCGGCCCCACTACACGCGCTGAGCAGCCCCACGGCCACGCTGGCGGCGGCAGCGAGCACCAACTGGCGGCGAGCAATCACTGTGCTATCGACACGAGGTGCGGGTGGTGTCACGGCGCTGCCTTTACTGTTATCTTCCCGGGAAGAATGTGATCGACCGCTGGCTGGCCAGCCGAGCCAACCGTCACCGCCCGCTGGCCGGTTTGGGGAATATACAGTCCCACTTCGATGGTGTAGGTGCCAAGGGGCAACGTCGCGGGCAACACCAATCCGTGGTGATCCTCGATGCGTTCGCCCGGTTGCCATGTGGTGGTGGGGCGCACGCCACCAGCGGGCTCGCCGTCGTGCTGCGCCACCACCTTGTTGTTGCCGTCGAGGACATGGGTGAACACCGTGTAGCGCTGCGCGATCGGGTGATCAGCCTGCCAGATGAGCGTGAGTGCCAGCGTATCGCCGGGATGCACGACGTTGGCGTTGGTGGCATAGGCCACGAGTTGCGCGCCGTTGGTGAAGTGGATGCCGAGCGGCTGCTCCTGCCCGGCCCGGCTCGTCGCCGACGTCGCATACAGCAGTAGTTGCACGTTGCCAAACCACTGGTGGCTGGCGAGGAAGGCGTGCTGTGCCAGCCAGTTGGTGACGATGCCTTGCGGATCTGCTTCGGTGTTGCCGTACTCGACCACCCAGACCCGCGCGTGCGAAGAGGCCAGGCTCGCTAGCTGGGCCTCGACGGCGGCACGGTCGGGCGGCCGTTGCGTGGGCAATCCCACCACGGTATTCGGGCCGCGATAGTAGTAGCCGAACACCTGATCCTGGCCGGGTGCGTACAGCACGATGGCATCGGCTGGCGTGGCCCGCTGCACGATCTGAGCCACCAGGCCGTGGTAGTCGTCGTTGGGTTGGGGGTTGAACAACAGATAGCGCACGTCTGCGGCCAGCAGCACGGCCACAACCAACGCGGCGCCTAGCACCATCACGGCCCGATAAGCAACCGGCGGCGTCACGCGCCGGATCAACACAATAAGCTGTGAGGCACCTAGGCCGGCCAGCGCCGCTACCGCGGGCAGCGCTACCAGGATGAAATGGACCTCGTACACGTGCCGGAGCGCAGCATACGCCGCCACACCGCCCAGCGTACACACCAGCAGCAAGGTGGGTAACAGCCCTCCCTTACCCGTCCACAGTACACACACCAGCCCGGCGACCACCGGCAGCGCAACCACCACCACGCCGACCACGCCCAAAACAGTAGGCAGACCTTCCGTGCCGAGCAGCCAGCTGCCTAACACCGCAGGGATCACGCCCGTGGCGGCGCTCTCGGCGGCCTTCTGGCCAACTGTCATCTGGTGAATAAATGCAGGCACCCAAGGGGCAAACAGGAGCAAGGCGGCGGCATTGGCAACCAGCCAGTGAAGGCGGCGCTTGCCACCGGTGCGGATCAGCCCATACAGCCCAATGGCGACGAGGCCGAACCCGGCGACGTATTGGAAGTACAGCGCAGTTGCGGCGGCAACCGTGTAGCCAGCGAGCAGCCATCGCGGAGCAACGCTCGGGTTGCGGTCAGTAGCCGGCGTCTCGCTGGCATCGAACCAGGCGACCGTACACCAAGCTGCAACGCTGACCAATGCCGCGGCTGGCATGTACATGCGCAGCTCTTGGGAATATTGGACGCCCAGTGGCGCAATCGCCGCCCATACAGCCGCCAACCAGCCGGCCACGCTGCCGAACAGCGAGCGCGTGAGCCGCCAACTCGCCACTACCAGCACGACGCCGAAGCAAGCCGTGAGCCCGCGCAGAGACACCACGCTGTCGCCAAACAGGTGCGCCCACCCTACGAGCAGGTAGTAGTACAGCGGCGGATGGAAGTCGCCGGCTGCCGCCAGGGTGATGGCCACGACCCCTTTGCCGAGCATGCCGGCGCTCACGCCCTCGTCGTACCACAGGCTCTGGCTATCGATCTGGAAGAAGCGCAGCGCGAGCGCACCGGTCACCAGCAGGAGCCCTGCGACCGGGGCATACGTACGATGAACCGGAGCCCTCTCAGGCAAAGCAACGGCAGGCGGGGCTTGCGTCGCTGCCATGTTGCCTCTCAGGTCTCACCGGACCTCACCAGCCCCCTATAGCGGATGGTGTTGCATATCAACGCACAGTGTAGCGAAGCCAGGATGCACTTACGGATTGACGATATGCACCGTTCCCAGTGACGCATCACCGCTGGTAACAGGCAGCGGCTGTCCGGCCGCATTGAGCAGGTGAGCAGCAATAGTGTAGGTGCCGGGCGGGGTTGCGGGGTTGAGGTTGATGTCGGCATCTTCCACGACGATGGCTCCGGCAGGCCAGTGGTTGGCAGCGAGCGAGAGGGCGTCGGGCGCCCTGCCGAGCTCGTCGCCCCACACGCCCTTGACATCGACCAGCTGCACCGAGCTGCGATACGGCACACTGATGGCGTGCAACGCTTGCACGTACAACACGACGTGCAGCCAATTGCTGGGCGGGTGCAGCACGGTGTCGGTTGGTGGAATGTCCGTTTGCGCTGTGTAACCGATCAGCACTACATCCGCGCCGTACTGCACCCGTTTGGGCGTGGCGCCCGGCGGAACCGCCGCGACGACATACCGCACTCGGTAGCCCAGCAATTGGATGCCTCTGGGATAGGCTTGCGTCACCTGCGGATAGCGCTGGTCGAACCATTGCTTCACCTGGCCCTTAGGGTCCACTTGATCGGCGTGCGACAGCAGGAGCCAGGCGACGCTGGCCTGCTGGAGCACGGGCGTCAGCGCGGCGCCAGGGTTCGCAGGGTCGCCGGTGAATGGGTCGAGCGCTGAGGGGCCGTGATAGTAGTACGTGAAGGGAAGCCGGGCATATTCGGCCAGCAACACCACGACATCACTCGCGCCGGCACGCGCCGCGAGGAATGCCGAGGCGGTGCGAAAGTCTTCCTTCTGGAAGTTGGGGTTGATCTGGAGTTGCTGAATGCCAAACCAGCCTGCCGCCACGCACGGCAGGAGCGGCAGCGCGGTGAGCCCGGTGCGCCCCAGGGTGAGCCAGTGCAGCGCAGCCCCAACCGCGAGGTACGCCAAGGGAGCAAGCGCCACCAGGTAATTGGCGTCAAAGATAGGCGACTTGCGGGAAGCCACGTCGACCAGGGCGATGACCAGGATGAACCCACCTGGGATCAACAGGGCTGTACGCGATCGTCGAACCGCCTGCCATACGCAGACTAGACTACCGGCAACGAACAGTGCCGCGGCGACGTGGGTAACGGCATCTTGCAGATTTCCCGGTAGGTACATAGCGCCGCTGAACGTTTGAGCCAGCGCCGCGAGCATTTGCGCCAAACTCACTGGTCTACGCCAGGTGACCCCTGCCGCGCCAGCACGCAAAGCAGCGGTGAGCCAGGGGACATACACAACGCCGGGGATGACGATGGCTGCCAGCAACCCGGCCCAATGCCGGCGTAACCCTGCCTTGTCGATGCTTAGTAGCAATGCCAGCACGGCCACTACCGCACTGAACACACCGAAGAAGTGCGTGTATAACGTGACCAACAGCATAAGGGCGAAGGCCAGCAGCCGGGGAATCGTTATTTGCCGGCCCGTACGTACTGCCAACATCCATAAGGCAACGCTTGCGCAGCCGAGCAAACTGTACATGCGGGCGTCTTGCGACAGCCAGAGCAGGTACGGGCTGGTTGTCACCAGTGCGGCCGCGGCCAGGCCGGCGCCTCGGGCCAGTAAGTCCGCACCGAGTCGGTACACCAGTGCCACCGTGAGCACACCTGGCAGCAACGAAAACACGCGCAACGACGCTTCGCTGGTGCCAGCCAGTTTGATCCACACATGCAGCGCACCGTAATACAGCGGCGGGTTCGGTTCAGAGCTAAAGGTGGCTTTCAGCAGGTCGGAAAAGGGCAGCCTAGCGAACGCAACGGTGGCCCCTTCGTCCAGCCACAAACTCTGCCTAGCGATATCGTGCCAGCGGAGCGCCAGTGCTGCGAGGCACAGGAGGCACACCGCTGCCAGCCAGGCGGTGCGTTGCACACGCGGGAGCGCAGGTGGCGGCAAAGTTGACGCCGTCACCGCGCTGCACCTCACTCGTTGGGGTTACGAACCACCGCAGCGATAGTACAACGTGGCGGGTCACGGTACTGTACACTGCGGACCATTCCGCGAGCGCGGGCTAACGACAGGCACTCCCATGCCACCGTTTGCTGATCGCCCCGGATACATGGTGATGGCAAGCCGGAGCGAAGGAGCGCGTGATCTTGCAACGACGGCAGCAATTCATGGCCATCGGGGCCCTCTTCATCCTGCTGCTGGCAGGCATAGCCGGCCAGCGCCAAGCATCAGCCCAAATTGTGGTGCCAGATTTTAACCTGTCTGGCGGCAACGGCCACTTCTACACCCAAACCAACGGCGCACCGGGCAGTGTGTATGGCTACACCATCACCAACGACGGCGGCATCAATATGTGGTCGGAGTATCAGCGGCTCGGCGGCGTCTCGGCGCTGGGCTACCCCGTTTCCCAACGGTTCACGCTCGATGGATTCACCGTACAAGCCACCCAGAAGTTCATCCTGCAGTGGCGGCCCGACGTCAGCCCGCCCCAGGTGTACTTCGTCAATGTGTTCGACAAGCTGCACGACGCTGGCCTGGACGCTCAATTGCAGGCGCGCTACCAGGTGCCTCCGCCGGTCCCAGCATCGTTTGACGCTGGTAAGACTAGTTTCAACGACATCGCCGCCGGGCGCCTGGCGCTGCTCAACGCTGATCCGGCCATTTCGGCTCGCTACTTCGGCGGGCAGAGCCAATCGGCCGCCATTCAGTACAACGGCCTGCCGACTTCCCAAGTGACCAATGCCGGACCGTTTGCGATCATCCGCAACCAGCGCGACGTGATCCAGCACTGGACCGTCGATTCGCCAGCCTCTGGTATTCATGCTGGCGATGTCACGGTAGTCAATGGTGGCGACATCGCCAAGGCTCTGGGCCTGGTGCCCACGGCAGCGGCGTACACTGTGTCGAGCACGGGCATCGTCAACTCGCCGGTGACGGCAACGCCGGTGGTTCCTCCCACACCCACGGCGCCAGCTGGGCCACCGCCGTCCGGCCTGCCCTACACGTCGAAAGAGGTGAACGTCGCGCCAACCGACTGTGGCCCAACCAATCGCGTCGATTGCAACCCAACAGACCCCAACGCTGGCACCGAGTTCATCCAGGGGCACGTGATGGACACCAACGGTAATGGGCTGGGCGGCGTGCCGATGATGTACTCGATCTTCAACTACTCGGCCAAGATCGTCACGGAGTCGGATGGGCTGTTCACCGTCACCATCGGCTCCAGTTGCCGCCAGGGGGTTTACCCAGTATCAGTATGGGTAATCGACGGCAGCGGCAATCGCATCAGTGACGTACATACCATCACTTACTCCAACTGCCACGTAGCCGGGGTGTTCCACTTTGACTTCGTGCATACGGGCTAGCCGGCGCGCAAGCCAGCCGTCGCTCTGACAACTCGTACCCGTCGTACGGCAAGCACGAGGTGAAGTACTCATGCTGCGCTCCACGGTTGGCGGCGCTGCGCGGCTCCTGATGCTTGTCGTGGCTGGCGCGCTGGCTGGAGCGCTGTGTGCCAGCGTGGCGTTGAACGCGATTGGTGCACCGGCCGGGAGCCCTACGCCAGCGGTAGCGCAATCCAACTGCCTCAACGGACCCGGCAACGGCGCGTACGTGGCGCTAGCGGCGCACCGCGCGGACGTGTTGCAGTTCTACGCGAAGAACGGGTGGGATGCCAGCAGCCAGTGCCGCCAGATCTTCGACAACTGGGTGGCACAAGGTCCCGATGGCTTGCCAGCGATGACCGCCGGCCAGTACGCCTGGGTCAAGGGCTGGCTCACAGCTAACGGTGAGGTGCGCGGGTGAGGTCTCGCCATGGCCGTCGAACCCCACCACTGGCAGCATGTTGTTACCCTTTGATCCGTCGCGTGACGTTTGCAGCGGTGCGAGGTGCGAACGACCAAACCCCATCCCCATCCGCGCCAGGGTGCCCTCTGGGCGTACACCCGGGCGCGGATGGGGATGGGGTTCATGGGTCCCTGGCAGCTTGATATGCGTTCGGTAGCAGCCCACGCCGTCGCCGTGCTGGCGCTCGTAGCCGTGACGCTATACGGGAGCTGGACACTCCTGACACCGAAGGCTGCCGACCGCGCCAGCATTGCTCCCGGCGACTTTTCGTACGTATACTACCCGTTCCACCTGGCCGCAGTACAAGCCTGGCAGCACGGCCACCCGTTGCTTTGGACACCCGCGATCGACGCCGGCCAGCCCGCCTTTGCCGACACCCAGTTCGACACCTTTTACCCGCCCACCATCCTCACCGGGCTGATCCTGGGCCCAACCGGCCAGTTCACGCCGCACCTACTCATCTGGTTGGATGTGCTGCACCAGTTTGTCGCGGCACTCGGTGCGTATGTGCTGGTGTGCTGGCTGCTGGGGTCAAAGCGGGCGCGCTTGCTGAATCCAGATGGAGGAGTTCAAGCGGAGCACGCTGAAGCGCTCGTGGCGCCGGCAGGCCTCGTCGCTGCGCTCGTTTTTGCCTTCAGCGGCTACTTGACTACCTACCCGGTCCAGGATGTCAACATCTTGCAAGCCTCGGTGTGGCTCCCGTGGGTGGTGCTCGCGCTCGACGTAGCGCTGGTGTGCCAGAGCGTGGCACGGGCGGGGCTGGCAGCGATTCCGGTGGCACTGGTGGTGCTGGCTGGGCACCCACAGGTGCTGCTGTACACCGCGTATGCGTCGGGTCTGTACACCTTGACGCTGGCTGGCGGTGCGCTCCCTAACTGGCGTGTAGCGGGCTCACGGTTGATCCTTGGCGCTGGTAGCTTCCTAGGCGGCTTGTGCTTGGGGGCCATCCAGCTCGTACCTACCATCGAGCTCGCGCCTAGAACGGTGCGTGGCAACCTCGCTTTCGACTTCCTGTCTGGTGGCTTTCTGCCGCATGAACTGGTCGGCCTGTTCATCCCGAAGGCTTTCGATGGCGCCACGCCGCTGTACGTTGGGGCGGCAGCCCTGGCGTTCGCCCTCGTCGGGCTCGCGACCGGACCGTCCGATCCACGGCGCTACGCAGCGGTGCTCACAGCTTGGAGCTTGCCTCTGGCACTGGGCAAGTACAGCGCGGTGTACCCGTTGGCTTACCTCACCTTCCCGGGCTTTGCCCAAGTGCGCGATCAAGAACGGGCCATCCTGCTCCTGACGCTTGGGATCTCCATTCTCGCTGGCAACGGCGTGTATCAGGTGCTCTGTCGCGCCGAGCCACGCGCCATTGCTTTCGCGCACGCGCTCACCTTTCCACTGGCGGCGGCGCTGGCAGCGGGTGGCGCCACCAGTCTCGTGCTCGCCACCCAATTGCACGAAGGCTTCGCCCAGAAGATCGTCGACACCATCGACCAGGCCCGTGAGGGGCTGGACTGGACGCTGCTGGTCGTCGTGGCAGTTCTCGCCGTGCTGCTCGGCGCCGCCCTGACACGCAGACAGCTACCCGTGCTGGCGTGGATAGTGGCGGCGCTGTGCGCACTGGACCTCCTGAGTGCGCATCCAGGCTATGAAACGGTGCCGGGTAACACCAACCTGTACCCAAGCAATCCTCTCATCGCCAAGCTGCAGGCCGGCGGCGCAAGCCCATTTCGCATAAGCAGTGAAGGGCTGCTGCCCGCTGGAGGGAATGCTGGCTTCTTGTTCGGCCTCGA
>JANWJO010000036.1 GCA_025449435.1 Chloroflexota bacterium
GAGGCCTGGCGTCTCACCAGCGACCTCATCGAGACTGACGTTCGGGTCCAACGGTACACCTCTGGTGTGGACACGCAAAATGGCGGCCCGCCCGGCACGATCCGGTGGCTGCACGACGACACGACGGTCAAAGCGGCCAGGGCGCAGCAACGCCGGGTCGAGCACGTCCGCGCGGTTGGTAGCCGCTAACACAATCACT
Source organism: Chloroflexota bacterium (assembly GCA_025449435.1). Next base: position 200 of record JANWJO010000036.1, read on the forward strand.
GCCTGCCGGGCGTCAAAGCCGTCCATCTCTACCAGTAACTGGTTGAGTGTTTGCTCGCGTTCATCATTGCTGCCGAATCCGGCGCCGACCCCTCGGCGGCGACCGATGGCGTCGAGCTCATCGACAAAGATGATGGCTGGTGCCGCCTCTTTCGCCTGTTTGAAGAGGTCGCGTACGCGTGAAGCGCCAACGCCGACGATCATCTCGATGAACTCGGAGCCGCTAATGCTGAAAAATGGCACTCCTGCCTCTCCGGCCACAGCACGGGCCAGCAGTGTTTTGCCGGTACCGGGATGACCGATCAGCAGGATGCCCTTCGGCATCGCGCCGCCAAGACGCTGATACTTTGCCGGCTGCTTGAGAAAGTCGACGATCTCCACCAATTCGTTCTCGACCTCGTCGATGCCGGCAACATCGGCGAACGTGATGCGCGGCGTCGCAGCCGTCGCGTCGTAACGGCGGGCCCGGCTGCGCCCGAAGCTGAAGATGCCGCCACCCGCAGCCGCTTGCGCGCGCGTCGAGAGCCACAGAAAACCGCCAATCAAGAGGATGACCGGGCCGAAAGAAAGGAGCAGTGTCAGCAACGGCGAGCCTGCCTGGGGCTGGTTAGCGGTGACGACGACGCCGTTCGCCTCCAGGAGCGTGGCGAGATGGTTGTTATCAGCAAAGGACGGCACCTCGGTCGAAAATGTGGAATAGGTCTGTACTGGCTGACCAGAAGAGGCCACAGCGGTGACAGCGGCGGTGGGGCCAGGCACCGCCACAACGCCCACTGGTGGTGCTGGGTCTGCAATGGCGGTTTTGAAGTTTCCCTGAATTGTCGTGCCCTGGATGGCGATAGCGGCGACGTTTCCCTCTCGTACCTGCTGGGTAAACGACGTGAACGTGACCACCAACCTGTTGGAGGGGGGAGCGAATAGGTGTGGCAACAGCAAGATGCTGACGAGCCAGATCACCGCCAGGGTGATCCACGTGCGCGGAGAGCGCATTTGGTCGCCAAGGGAGGGCGGGCGCGGGTCACCCTGGCCCTGCCCTCGACCCGCGGTGGCTCCGTACGGCTGCTCTGGGCCTGGCGGTCGGGGCCGGCCTTCACTCACAAGCGCAGATGCCGGACGCCGCGCCCGCGCAAACCAAACAGTATCCAGCAAAGGCGCGAACCCTGAGGTGTGCCAACTCACCATGACTCCTTAGGGAGCTCATCCTTTCGTACGTTGAGGGTGACGGTTTGATCCGCCACGCTGGCGATATGGTCACTGCGAACGTAGCGATTCGAGTGGAAAAGGCCGGGGCCGTCGACTTTGACGAAGCCGTAGCGCAGTAGTTGGTCGCGTAGCGGCCCTGGCACGTCAGGCTCCGGTTGGCCGCCCGTCATTGCCTCGGCAAATTGACCGAGAAGGTCCACTTGCGGTCGGTTTCCCCTCGTCGTATCAGCGCTCGGATCGCCCATACCAACGTACTCGACTGTGCCAACCTTCTGGCCAGCGGCGTCTAGCACTGCCATCCCCTTGTCGACCGACGCAATCAGCGGGTGGCGCGACCATTGTCCAACGTCCATGTGATCGCTTCCTTTCTCTCAGGGCCGGGCTCTGCTGCCTGACCGGCTTATTAGGCGCACGCATTGAGTATTTGATAGTGAGCGCATGCCAACTGTTCCCAAAGCGCGATCTTGCATTGAATTCGGACTCGTCCTGGGCCGAATGGGCTCAGTATGTCACGGCTCGGTGAATAGATCGGTGAATACCGCACGCTTATGCCAAGCACTCACTAGTCGCCCACCAGTGCTCACACGCGACGGCATAAGCGTTTGCCGGAAGTCAAACTTCCACGTGGTAACAGCACTGCGTTAGATACCGAAGTGCAGTGGTTGCGCGCGTCCGCGCGGACACAAGCAGCCACTAGCTACGAGGACCGAAAGAATGTCGGACAGGGTCAGCAGTACCGCGAGCGCCAGGCTCAGCACCAAGGTGAGAACACCAATGTCGCTGCCGCTGCTGTTTTGTCTAGGTCGCCTCTATACTCACCAGCGCCAACACCAATCTGCAAACCTGAGGATAGCGTTCTGGGCGATAGACAGCACGAACGGACGCTCAGGAATTGCTAGCCAGCCGACGGCTGGCGGCTAGAACTCTCAACCCCGTTCGCCCTCGAACCCTACTTCAACGTGCTTATCCTCGTGGACGAACACCGGCACCGTGTTTTGGTGGGTGAGGCGGACTACCTCTTCTTGCCACATCTCTTCGTCGTCCACCTGGCGTTCGGTGAACGTAACGCCGCGCCGGCGTAGCTCGCGCTTAGCTCTGATACACGTGGGGCAGTCGGACAGCGAGTACATGATCATCGCCACCGGTGGGAACTCCTGTCTGTCGTTCGCGCTCAGCGTACCAGTTAGACGGCCGCACCCTCGTAGAGGCGGCGATCCATATCCGGTATCATCACCGACACAATCCCCAACGTGCAACCTGCAATCGATAGTGGAGTGCTGGCTATGTCGAGCACTTTGTCTCCTCGCTACGCAGCCAACCCGCGGGTGGGCCCAACTACGTCGTTCCTTGCACAAGCGCTCATCTATAGCGTGGCGCAACTTGGCGCTGGGTTTTTCTATGCGTTCAACAATGCCACTTTGCCGCTCATCCTCAACCGGTACACCCAGAATCCACTACTCATCGGGCTCCTCAGCAGCACACGATCGATAGAGGGCGTGGTGATCCAGCCGCTGGTCGGCGCCTGGAGTGACCGCACGTGGAGCGTGCTGGGCCGGCGGCGGATTTTTATGGCGGCCGGCGTGTGTGTGTCCGCCTTATTTTTCCTGGCCGCACCATTCGCCACCAGCCTGGTTCCCCTGGTGGTTGCCATCGTCCTGTTTTCGCTGACCTTTAACGCCGCCGTAGACCCCTATAACGCCTTGCTGGCAGATCGCTTTTCGGTGGCGGTGCGTAGCACAGTGAACGGTATTGCGCAACTCCTGCAGTTCATTGGCCAGGTAGCCGTCATCGTAGGCGTCGCCAAGCTCGCTTCGGCAGGACACATCACCGAAGCATTTGACGTCGTGGGCGCCGTGATGCTCATCACCTTTGCCATCACTATCGCAGGCGTGCCTGAGGATCGCGAGCTGGCTGGTGCGCGGGAAGAGGCGGTCGCCGGCCCTCAAGCATCACGGATGGAGCGGCTGCGACAGTACGTCAGGGCGCTCTCCGGCAACCGCATGGCACTGCGACTATTGATCACGCTGTTCTTCTACAATATCGGCGTCAATGCGATCCTGCCCTACCTGACCTTGTATGCCAAAAACGTGCTTCACACCGACGATACAGGCGCGACGCTCCTGTTTCTGGGACTCGTGCTGGCGACCGGTCTGCTGGTAGTGCCCGCAGGGTTGGTATGCCGTCGCTTTGGCAGCAAGCCAGTGTTGCTGGCTGGAATCGTGTTGATGGCCGTAACCGCGCCAGCAGGGTTACTCGTGCAGAACGTGCCGCAAACGCTGGTGATCGTCATCCTGGCAGGCATCGCGAACTCTGGCATCACCGCCGCCGGCTGGCCCCTGCTCACCGAGCTCATACAGTCAAACGAGTTTGGCGTCTTTGCGGGCCTCAAGGCGGCTTTTGAGTCGGTGGCGATCCCGGCGTCGGTGTTCGTATCGTCAGCACTCATCGAGCTGCAAGGGTATCGCTCGATCTTTGTGGTGCTCACAGCCGGCGCCGCGGTCGCTGCTGTTGTGCTGTTATCGGTTCGCGCACCTGTTCAGGCTCAAGAAGCCTTCGTGAGCGAACGCTAGGGACCGCCTGGCGCGCTGTTACAACGCGAGCAAGCCGTTGCGTGCAGCACGCGTCACCGCTTCGGTCCGTGAGGAAGCCGACAGCTTACTCATTATCTCGCTCATGTGAAATTTCACCGTGTGCTCGCTAATGGCGAGTTGCTGGGCGATCTGCCGGTTACTCTTCCCTTGGGCCAGCAGGGCGAGCACATCCTGCTCCCTGCTCGTGAGTGGATCAGCAAGCGGCTCTAACGCGTCGACATCATCTCTCGCCTGAATGTGGCCGGAAAGCAACTGCGGATGAACGACCACGAGGCCATCGGCGGCCGCCGCGATCGCCGCGCCAAGGGTTTCCGCCGTCACTTCCCGGCTGAGCCATCCGGCTATTCCGGCATCGAGGTGACGTAATGGCTGTTCAGTAATGACGATGAGTGAACTCGGCAATTCCAGCCGTCGCAACTCTGCAGCGAGCATACGCCCGAGTCGAGCCTCGATGCCCACGTCAAACAGCACCATATCGGCGTGCAAGTCGCGCGCTTGCCCGGCCGCCTGCCAGATGGAGCGTGCGCTGGCCACCACCGAGTTGCCCGACTGTTCGATGAGCGCACGCAAGCCGTTCAGCGAGAGGGTGTCAGCTGAACCAACGACGAGGGAGAGCGAACGCACGGTGGGGGGCGGAACAGTCATAACCGTTCCGCCCCCCACCAGAATTGTTGCTGTGGCTCATGGTACCGGCGCGAGCATGGGCAACGCGTTAACGCTCAATTGGACGTGGCGCTGGCTCGCGAGGGATCAACGTGAGTTGCTGGAGCGCCGACGCCCGAATAATCGTAACCTCCACGCGCCTACCTACCCGGTCACCAGTCAGGAGCCGGTGCAAGTCGTCGCCGCCGCTGACGGATTCGCCGCCAAAGCTCACGATGACGTCGCCGGCCAGTAAGCCACCAGCACTGGCTGGGCTGCCGTTCTCAACTTCTGCTACGAGCACACCCATAGTATTGGTCAGGTGGTGATACCGTTGCAACCGTGGATGCAACGGCACCGTTTGGGCCACAATCCCGATGGAACTGCGCCGCACGCGCCCCTCCCGAATCAGCAACCCGGCGACATACTTAGCGGTGTTAATGCTGATCGCAAAACAGATTCCTTGCGCCGGCAGGATCACCGCTGAGTTGACGCCAACCACCTGCCCACGCGAATCGACGAGCGGTCCGCCCGAGTTGCCAGGGTTCAGCGCTGCATCGGTCTGAATAACATTCTCGACCAGGCGGCCGCTCTGCGTGCGCAGCGATCGTCCGAGCGCGCTGACAACGCCAGCGGTCACGGTGGCCTGGAAGCCATACGGGTTGCCGATGGCAATCACGAGTTGTCCGGGCCGCAAAAACTGCGAGTCGCCGAGAGCCGCGTGCGTGAAGCTTGGTGAAGCAATTCGCAACACGGCCAGATCAGTATCGGGGTCGTCGCCCACTAGCTCGGCTGGTCGATGAGTGCCATCGGCCAGTGCCACGCCAATCGTCCGTGCCCCGTGTACCACGTGGCTATTGGTCATCACGAAGCCATCGGGTGTGAACAGAAACCCCGAACCGTTGCCGCGAGCCGGGCCTGGCTGTTGACCACGCCGGGGCTGGCGGTTGGTGAACTCCACTTCGACGTTCAACACCGCTGGGCCAACGCGCTCCGCCGCCGCGATCACGGCGCGGGAGTACGCGTCGAGGAGGGCCGCGTCTGACCCTCCTGCCGGTTCGCCGCGCTGAATCGCGCCGTTTTCAAAGGGTGGCGCGAAGGGGGAAATATCCTGAAGGGCTGTCATACCCTTCCTCCTAGTTTCTACCTGTGTGGGAAAGCTATGTGCGCTCCGCTGGCAACACGCTCAGCGTCTGTGGCTCATTACCACGCAACACCTTGATCGGTGTGGCCACTCCGATGCGGTCTCCGGTGAGCAGCGCCTGCAGGTCGTCGGCGCTCTGCACAGCCTGATCCGCAAAACTCACCACGATGTCGCCAATGATCAAGCCGCCGCGCGCCGCTGGGCAGTCATCCTCCAACGACAGCACCAGCAAACCGCGCGACTGATTCGTATCGAGCTTTTGGATGCTATCGCTGTTGAGTGGCACCGGCTGCGAGCGGAAGCCGAGGAAGGCCCGGCGCACACGCCCGTGCTGCAGGATGTTGGCAACGATGCCATTGATCACGTGGGTAGGAATGGCCGTGCCCGCGTCGCTGCCCAAGTGTGAGCTCAGGATCCCTACGACCTCGCCGGTCGCGTTCACGAGTGCGCTGCCAGAGAAGCCGGGGTACATCGTGACGCCGGTGCGAAGAGCGCCACCGAGCACGCCGCCGCGACGGGTGCGGGAAGGCCCGCTGACGGCTGAGATCATGCTCAGGTCTGCCTCCACGCCATCGTCACCCGGACGTGCCACTGCGATGACAATCGTGCCCACTTTAGGGCGTGCTTGCGCGGTTAGGGTCGCTGACTTGGCGCTCGGTGTGGCAAGACGCAACACCGCAATGTCATGAATCGGGTCGCGACCGGCCAGAGTAGCCGCACTGGACGTGCCATCGGGCAGTCCGACGGTTATCCCTTCTTCTTGTTCAATTACGTGGTCCGCGGTGACAACAGTGCCGGCAGCGTCCCACACCACGCCGCTAGCGGCCTGGCGGGCACGCGCCTGTACACGTACGACACTGCCAGACGCCGTTTCCACGACGCCGGCGATGGCGGACGATAAGGCTTCGAAGTCGGGCATGTTTGAATTCTCCTCAAGATATGCGGCAGCGGCCAACTGGTGCACTGCATGCCGCAAAGCGTATCCCGGAAGCTGCGGGCCGGCTTCATACTAACGATGGGCCAGGCACTAGCCGTTTGGCTAGGTACCCATCGTCAATAAAACGGTCTCGATCGACTGGAAGAGTTGCCAGGCACCGCCCAACAGGTCGAGCACGGTGGCCACGATGTTGCCTTGCGATTCGACGGTGGGCTCGACGTGAGACAGTAAGCTCACGTAGGCGATGTGGACCAATCCAGGCCGCTTGGCGGCTAAGTCGAGCGACTCGCCGTTGGGAATATAGGTATCGGCACGGTCGGCCACGCTGTAAACCGGCGTGTTGAGCTGGTTCGCGTGGTCTAGCGGCGACATCGCCAGCAACGTTTGCGGCATCGGCGCTGGCAAGGCAGCAATGAGCTGTACAACACTGCTGGGATCGCGATTCTTCAGCAACTGGAGCAAGCCGAGCCCAGCCGGCGTGAGCGATGCTGTGGGAACCTTGTTCCATTCAGGTGCCACCGGGTTATTCGGGTCCGGATCGCGGACGAACGGCGCAAACACAGCACGATCATTCGCCGAAGGCAGCCCAGCCACAATGCTGCGGGCGACTGCGGCGACCACCCACGGATCAGCAGCAAAGTGCCGCAGGGACCCTTGATACTTGTAGGTATTGGTAGTGATGAGCTGGATCATGTCTTCCGAACTCACATAGCCGGCGAGGTCCACGATGGCTTGCGGATGCGGCACATTGGGGTCCTCAGCGCTGAGGATCGCCAGCGTGGCGCCGACACAAAAGCCCACGATGTCGACATGGCCAGGTTTTACCGACGGTAGCTTCGTGAGCAACTGCATCGTGGTATTGACGTCGGCCAGGCTGTCCGGCGTAAGCTCTTCGTGCAGCAGATGTGGATAATCAGGCACCAGCACCGTGTAGCCGGACCGTGCCATGGCCTCAGCAAACTGGACTAACGGTGGGTACTTCCGGCCAGCAGACAGTGCGCCATTGATAAGCAACAGCGTTGGATGAGCGCCACCGTTGGGCGGCAGGTACAGATCACCAACCACCTGCCCTTCCTCGCCATCGAACTGGAAGGTTTGCACTGTGGGCGTACCCAAAGCGTGGTCGATTGGTGCAGTTGGCACACCAGGAATCACCGACAGCAGGATGTACAGGGCCGTGGGAGCAAGATGAATGGGCGGTATGAGGGCCCACGACAGCACGAGCGCGACCACGAATCCCAGCGCGACATAGCGCTTGTGCACACGTTTAGACTTGGGCGATGCTGTAACTGATTTGTCCTGAACGGAAGTGGCCATGCCTGTGGCCTCCTCGTCCTTGTGGTGCACACGGATCGACACCGACATAGACTGACCACCAATGACCGGTTAACGGCATTGCCCATTCGGGCTAACCAGGGTCGCTTACTAGTGTAGCCTATCGGTCGATCATCGTTGCCTGGCGGCTGAGCCAGCGCTGTGCGAGAAACAAACCGGTGCTCGACAGGGCATGGGCGATACGCCCGGCCGCCACGGCTTCCAATGCACTTTCAAGAGGCACGGTGCGCACGATCATGTCGCTCTCGGACCCCTCTCGGTTTGCACTAGAAGCGGTGAGTTCTTGCGCCAGATAAACGTGCCCGCGCACGGTCATAGATGCGCTCGTTCTGAACACACCTAGCGGGGTCCACTGCGACGCGTTCAAGCCCACCTCTTCCAGCAGTTCGCGTTGCGCGCAGGCCAGCGGTGTTTCGCCGCGCTCCATGCCACCAGCCGGGATTTCCCAGGACGATTCTTGCCACGGATAGCGCCACTGGCGTACCAGATACACCTGTTGGGTATTGTCAACCGCCACGACGGTGGAAAAGTCGCGCGGCAGTTCGACGAACTCATAGGAGTGGTAGGCACCGTCAGGGGCGACCACACTGTCGTGGCGCACCTTGATGTAGGGGCTTTGGTAGGCATAGTCGCGCTCCAAGGTGGTCCATGGGTTGTTTTCAGCGGCCGTAATGGCGCTTTCCCAGTCAGTTGCCGCTACGTGTGCTTCCTCTGCCATCATTTCTCCACTGTCTAGTTTGGCGGCCACTATAACCCCCTGTTAACCAGCAGGCGAGTGCCAATGCGCTATGCTCACACGCGCGCGACGGTCAGCAGGTCAGGAGGACAGCATGTTGGATGCCGAGAGCCAGAAACGTATCGTGGGCGCGTGGGCGGCGCAGCGCATCCAAGATGGCATGACCGTTGGCTTGGGCACGGGATCGACCGCGGCTCACATGGTGCGGGCGCTCGGGCCGCGCGTGGCTGCCGGTCTGCGCTGTACAGGCGTCGCGACGTCACTCGCCACC
>JANWJO010000037.1 GCA_025449435.1 Chloroflexota bacterium
TGCCCGCGTTGCCACACCCCCACCGAGCGCACCGTACATACCTGCGGTACGGCCACCGAGTTGGTGCGCGGCATGCCCTGGGTGACCAACGACGTGGTGAACGCACTCGCCACCAGCGCAGGTGCTGCGGTTGCAGTGGTGATGCAGGGAAGGGTACGACGCACCCCAACCCCGGGTGGGGTTTGTGGTAATGCGGTTAGGAGAGGCGCACGGGGTGGCGTCCGTTAGTTCACCTGCACCAACCCTACCAGCAACTGGTTGCTGCCATCTGGCAAGGTGAGACGGGTGTTGCCGTTGTACAGGCCGGCATACAGTCGATACGCGCCGGTGGGGAGCTGGTCGGGTAGTGGTATGCCGGCGTGATCGAGGACGACCTCTCCGGCTTTCCAGGTGGGTGTGGGTGCGAAGCCATCTTGTGGCTGGCTGTCGTGCTGCGCCATGAGATTCCCGTGCATGTCTTCCAGGTGGAGGAACACTGTGTAGGGCGTGGTGGATGGTGTGACGCACTGCCAGGTGAGCGCCACCCGGATGCCTCCTCCTGGCTGCACCACACCGTCGTAGTTGGCGTTGGTGAGCTGAGCAAGCGTGCCGAAGCTAGCGCGGGGCGTGGTGTTGATACCCGGCAAGCCGTTGAGGTACAACTGCACATCAGTGCCGGCGATGTTCTGTCGTTGCGCCGGGTACGCCACTGTCACTAGTTGCTGGCGCAGCAAGGGCGGCGTGTTGGGCGGCTCGTTCGACTCCAGATACCAGATGCGATTGGCACTGGGGAGTACGCGCTGCAACGTGCGCGTCACAGCGGCCGGCGCCAGCGGCAAGAAGTAGCGCTGGCCTGCTGTATGTACCACGCCAGTGGTGACGCTAGGGAGTTCGAGGGCGAAGCGCAACCGCCGCGCGCGGTCGGAAAACAGCACGGCATCGCCCGGCGCCAGGTGCTCGCTGACGTAGGCGATGCCCGGGTCGTTCGCCCAGTCGATAGGTGGGCTGGTCACCAGTTGGTGCCAGGAGGCGGTGTTCCACCCCAGCAGCACCACGACGCCCAGTGCGCTCACGAGGCGCACCGGTAGGAACCCCCGCCACACTGCCGCCGCTTGTAGCAGGGCCGCAAACGGCACCACCAGCAAGGCGTAGCGGCCGGCATCGGATGGCAAGTACCAGCGCGCCACTACCACGTACACAAAGACCATGCTGGCTAGCCAGGCGCCGAGCAGCACCGGCAGTGCTCTCGCATCTGTGCCCAACTGACGGCTGCGCTGCATCCAGAACAACGCCAGGCAGCCCAACAACGCGAGCACCGCCCACAGCGCCATGCTCACGTCGACTAACACTGGCGAGGAGTCACCCCCGGTGAGGCTATGGGCCAGCGGTGGCAGCATTGCGGCAAGCGACGGCGCTGCTGGCTGGCCGCCGTAGCCAGTGGTGCCGGTGGAGACTTTCTGTAACACCCGCGGCACGGCGTAGACATACCAGGGTGAGGCGAGCACCATTCCAATAAGGAGCGCCCCGACTACCGGCACAAACCTGCGCAAAGCAATCACGCCACACACCGCCAGAATGACCCACTGGAAATACCAGGTCACCAGCGCCGCGCCGCTCACCACGGCAAGCCCGGCCAGCGCCAGGGCGAGGGGCCGGTTGTGTCCGCGCCAGCCGTCACCCGTGACGAGCAACGTGAGTAGCAGCGTCAGGAGCGACAAAGCGAGGCCACTGGTGTAATCGCGCACTGCTGGACCCAACAGCACAGCAGCCGGTGAGAGCAACAGCAGGACGCCCGCCAGCCAGCCAGCGTGCGGATGCACCAGCCGGCGCCCCAGCGCCACCAGCACCGCGACGCCCAGCACACTGGCCAGGATGGTGAGGTACTTGGCCGTGTAGTAGCCCGGATCCACGAGCCAGAACCACCCCTTGAGCGCCAGGTAGAACAGCGGCGGGTGCACGTCCTGTGCATTGAAGTCCAGGATCTGGCCTACCGGCGACATGGCCAGGTCCATCGACAGCGCGCCGTCGATGCCAACTTCGAGGGGAGCAAAGGTACGCAGTCGCACGGCAAAGGTGAGCAGGAGGAGCAGCACGGTGATCACCAACTGCCAGGGCGGCAGTACGGCGCCCTGAACTGGTGATGTGGGCACTGCGGCGCCGCCACGCAAGGCTGGCGACGGCGTGAGCACGGACAAGCGCTGTTTCCTCATTTCCCCGGCTTTGGTATGATACGCCGGTCAGCGTGGACAGGCATGGGGCAATGGGTCTGCCCAGTTGCACCATGCGCCGCACCACCGGTGTTTCCACCTGTGGGTTCCTGGACGTGCCGACTGCGTGTGAGGGAGCCGGTTGAGCCTCTTCCAAGACTACACCGTCGACCCCAACACGTTCGAAGAGATGTTCGCCGCCTCCGGCGCGACGCGTGGCGCGTTGCTTGTTACTGCATGAAGCCGAAACGGCGTGGGGCGAGATTAAACTGCGTCGCCGCGTCTACGTCACCTCCGAGCTCCCCCTCGCCGATCTCGTGACCTCCGTGCGCGCGCTGGTGGTGCGCCCCGGGCCAGTACCTCAGGTGTTGGTAATCAACGACGGCAACGGCATGCACCTGTTGCCTGGGGGACGTTGTGAGCCTGGTGAGCGTTTCACCGATACGGCTCGACGAGAGGTGTTGGAAGAAAGTGGTTGGCACATCGACCACCTACGCGCGTTTGCTTGCCTGCATTACCATCACCTCACGCCCCGGCCGGAACACTACGCTTATGCCTATCCGGACTTTCTGCAGCCGGTGTATGCCGCCGTGGCAACAACCTACACTCCCCAGGCACGGCTGCCGGATCCCTATGTAACGAGTGCAACCTTCGTGCCGGTTACCGCGCTACACATGTTGCCTATCGCTCAGTGGGAACGTGACCTGCTGCACCATGCTTTCGCCCACATGGGATAGGCTGCGTTCTGGGGTACCAGCCAGCAACCACAGATCGCGCGTCCGCTACACTCAACAGATGGCAGTCGTGCCTGCCCGGCAGAACAGCGCAGTGAGGAGTTGGCGTTGAGCGCTTCGCAGGCCCACCGGCCCGCTCCCCCGAGCCTGTGGTCGGCGGCAGCAGCAACCTTGCTCGTGCTGTCGGTTGCTCTCGCGTTCATCTGGCCTGGGGCGGAACGCGGCCTGGCATTGCCGCCCTTGCTCAGTGGCGAGCCCGATTCGCCGGCGGCCGTGCAAGCGGCCTTAGGCAGCGCCAACAATGCACAGCAAGCTTTCCTGGCCGCACAGGATGCCCTGCACAACACCGCTCTGGGCGCCACCGGCCAGCCGTATGATGCCACCACCGACCTCGACGTCATGGCCGCTGGCGGACCTGGTGCTGCGGCGGCGTTGGTGAACGCGAGCACGTATGCCATCGCCCTGAGCCGCCTTGCCGTCACGTCCACAAGCTACCAAGCAGCACTTCAGGGCTATGATGACGCGCTGATGGCGCGCTCGCGCAGCTTGGGTCCCAAAGTCGAGCAGTTGCGGTCCGACACCTGGCCATTCGTCGAATATGTCAAGCAATTTCCGCCTCCGCTAGGGTTGGACACCACCTTACACCCGACCAGCGCCACCGACCTAGCAGCCATTGCCCAGCGCCTCGGCAGCGCCGCGCACGCGCCCACCCTGACGGCTGACCAGCGTGCCTCCGCCATGCGTGACCTGCGCCAGCTCAGTGCCGGATCGGGTCCCACGCTGCGCATTGCTGGCTTGCTGCCGCACTACCAGGAACTGCTGCAGACGTACAGTGGACAGGTCGATCAAGTAGCGGCCGCTCCAGACACTGCTCCTGGTGGCTTGCGCGCGCGTTTTGGCACGCTGGGAGCAGCGTTGCTGTTCGCCGTTTTCGCGCTGGGCGCCTTGGGCGTGCTGCTGAGCGGTCGCCGGCTGCTCAGCGAGCAAGATGTGCTTCCCTTACTGGCCGTGGCGCTTGCTGGAGCAGGGTATTTCATCACGCCACAAGTGCCAGCCGTCCTGGCGTGGATCGGCTTCTTCCTCATCGCGCTGCGGTCACCGTCGGCGGCGCTGGTGGGCGTGGCCGCGATGGTCCCGTTCTTCTTCCATCCGCGCGCGGTGCTGCGCTGGCACTTCTCCCCTGCTGAACTGGCGCTGCTCACAACAGCTGGCGCGGTGGCCGTGCGGCTGATCTCCGGCGATCAGGAAACGCTGCGCAGCGACTTCCGCCACGTGAGCCCGCTGGACGTGCTGGCAGCGCTGTTCTTGGTGGCCGCCACGCTATCGTTACTGGTGCCCAAAGGTGATCAACTGCACATCGCCCTGCGCTCTTACCGGGTAGTCATTGGCGAACCGGTGCTGTTCTACGTGCTGCTGACCCGGCTAGTGTTCAACGAGCCCCGCTTGCGCTGGGCGCTGGACGCACTCATCGTGGCGCTGGCTGCGATTGGATGGCTGGCCACGGCGCAGTTTGTCACTGGCACGGACACTTGGTCGAGCGGCGGCGTGGCACGCGCCCTCGGTGTGGAACCGGGCGCCACTGCATTGGGTATCGAACTCGGGCGTGGTGTGACCCTCGCGCTGGTACTGGCACTGTTGCACCCATCCGTGCGCGCGCGTGCCGCCTACCTCGCGCTGGCCATACCGGGTGGTGCTGGCTTGCTGGTGAGCTTTACCCGTGGCGCCTGGATCGCCACTGGCTCGGCGCTGGCGGGCGTAGCGTTGCTCACCCGCCGCTGGCGGTTGCTGCTTGGCCTGGCCATCGTAGCGGTAGCTGGCGCAGCGGTGATCGCGACTTCCAGCCTGGAACGCCTAAAAGGCTTGTTCAACCTGCAGAGCGGCAGCAGCGCGGCACGTCTAGACATCTGGCACGGCACGCTGTTGATGCTGCGCGACCACCCGCTTATGGGCATCGGGCTGGACCAATTTCTGGCGCAACATCCCGAGTCGTATGGCATCCCGGAACTGCGCTTCTTCATCATCTCCCATCCCCACAACGTGCTGCTCGACGCCTGGTTGCAACTCGGCCTCCTGGGCATGCTGGTGAGCGCCGGCATTGTGGTGACCGCCATATTCACATCATGGCGCATTGCTCGCACGGCTCTTACGCCGCTGACGCGCGCCTGGGGCTGGGCGCTTCTGGCGGCGCTGGTGGAGTTTTGCGTCCACGGCATGGTGGATGAGGGCTACTTTACGGGTGACCTGGCGATGACATTCTGGCTGCTGATCGGCGCTGTGGAGGTCCTGCACCGTGAGCACCTGGCCCACGCCAAGGAGCGTCCGGCAATGCCGGCCCGGCCAGGAACAGCGCCACCGGAGCTAGTAGCTCTCTCCCGTGCCTACGCCCAGAGGGCACCCGGCCCCGGGTGATCGGTGGGTGCCCTCTGGGCGATTGGGGGTGGGGTCAGACCTCTGCTATTTCTTCTTCCTCCTCTACCCCGAAATCCAGCACGTCGTCGCGGGCTACGGATGGTGAAGGAGGAGTTGATCGGTGGGGTTTGGCCGGGCCGAGTGCGAGTTCGATGGCTTCCGCGAGCCAGGTGGCACGTACCACCTGTACACCAGAGCGCGCTGGCTGCTTGACCGTACGGACACGGTGGTCAGCGGGCACCAGCAAGCGCTTGAACCCCATGCGCTCGGCCTCGGCCATACGCCGCTCCAGATAGCGCACCGGACGAAGTTCACCGGATAAGCCCACCTCGCCGGCCACCGCAAGGTCGAGCGGGATGGCCTGATCGCGCAAGCTGGACGCCACCGCCAGGGCCACGGCTAAATCGGCCGCCGGCTCGGTGAGCCGCACGCCGCCAACCACGTTGACGTACACATCCTGGTTGCCGAGCGGCAATCCAGCCCGGCGGGTGAGCACGGCCAGCAGCATGTACAGCCTGTTGACGTCGATGCCGGTAGCGGAGCGGCGCGGCAGGCCAAACGCTGTGGGCGCCGCGAGTGCTTGAACCTCCACCAGCAACGGCCGCGTCCCTTCTTGGGTCGCCGCTATCACTGCGCCAGGCGCGGGTCCATCGTGGCTGCCGAGGAATAGGGCGCTGCCATCAGGCACCTCCGTGAGGCCGGCGTCGCCCATCTCAAAGATGCCCAGCTCATCGGTCGAGCCAAAGCGGTTCTTCTGGCCGCGCAGCACCCGAAAGCTGCTGAACCGCTCGCCTTCCAGGTACAGCACCACATCGACCATGTGCTCCAGCACGCGCGGACCCGCCACCATGCCTTCCTTGGTCACGTGCCCCACCAGGAATATGGGCACATGCAGTCGCTTAGCGAGTTGTACCAACCGGTGGGTACACTCGCGCAACTGGCTCACACTGCCCGCCGACGAGGTGAGTTCGCCGATGGACACACTCTGGATGGAGTCGATCACGGCCAGGATAGGCGGCGTGTCAGCGAGCGCTTGTTCGATCAGGTCAAGCTCTGTTTCGGCCAGTATCAGTAGGCGATCTTCCGCGATGCCCAAGCGGCCCGCCCGCAGCTTGACTTGCTGCGCCGACTCTTCGGCAGCTATATACAAGACTGGGCCCGCGTCGTGCGCCACCTGGCCGCACACCTGGAGCAGCAGCGTAGACTTGCCGATTCCCGGGTCACCACCGATGAGCATCACTGCGCCTGGCACCACACCGCCGCCCAGCACCCGATTCACTTCGCCCAGTGCCAACGGCAGGCGCTGCCAGCCATCGGTGGACACCTGCGTGAGCGGTACCGCTGTCGCGAAGCCTTGGATCGGCGCCACGGAGGCTTTCCCTTTGGCCGGTTCCGGGCGCTCAACGGTCTCGACGAAGCTGTTCCAGGCATTACAGTCGGGGCAGCGTCCCAGCCACTTGGGCTGACGGGCGCCACACTGCTGGCAGACGTAAACCGTCTTGGTCCTGGCTGGCATTACGCGTCCTTCACGAGGGAGTAGGCCGCAAGCAGCGACGCCGCCCAGCCTTGGTAGGCGGACGGCGTCTCCATGCGGTTGCCTTGCCGGCGGATAGTGGTGCTACGCTTCGCCAGCGGCGGCTGCCAGCATAGGCATCGGCGGCTCCTCGACCAACTTGCGGCGCAGTACGAAAGCGCCATCCTCCATGTCGCCCACCACGGTGTCGCCGGAATGGAACGAGCCGGAGAGGATGCCCTCCGCCAGCTTATCTTCCACCCAACTCTGGATGGCCCGCTTGAGCGGCCGGGCGCCGTTTTGCACGTCGAACCCTTTATCGCACAGGAAGTCCTTGCCGGCGTCGGTGATCTCCAGCAGGATCTGGTGCTCGTTGAGCGACTTCTGCACCCGCCGCAGTTCCATGTCGACGATGGCGCGAATCTGTTCCTGGGTGAGGGCGTGGAACACCACGATGTCATCGAGCCGGTTGAGAAACTCCGGCCGGAAGATTTGCTTGAGCTCGGCGGTGAGCCGCTCCTTCATCCGGTCGTAGGTGGCCTTCTCCTGGTCGGAAGTGGTGGTCCGCTGGAAGCCGAGTACGCCATTCTTCTTGAGAAACTCGCTGCCAGCGTTCGAGGTCATGATGATGATGGTGTTGCGGAAGTCGACTTGCCGCCCCTTGGCGTCGGTCAACCGGCCATCCTCCAGGATCTGCAGGAGGATGTTGAAGACTTCGGGGTGGGCCTTTTCGATTTCGTCGAGCAGCACCACGGAATACGGCTTGCGCCGTACGGCTTCGGTGAGCTGGCCACCTTCGTCGAAGCCGACGTAGCCCGGAGGTGCGCCGACCAGCCGTGCCACTGCGTGGCGCTCCATAAACTCCGACATATCGACGGTGATCAGTTTATCTTCGCTGCCGAACATGTAATCGGCGAGCACCTTCGCCAGGAACGTCTTGCCAATGCCGGTCGGCCCCACGAAAATGAAGCTGCCGATGGGCCGGCGAGGGTCTTTCAAGCCGGCGCGTGCGCGCCGCAACGCTTGGGCAAGCCGGGCGATCGCCTCATCTTGCCCGACGTAGCGAGCATGGAGGGCTTGCTCCATTTCCAGCAGTCGCTGGGATTCCTCTTGCGCAATGCGCATCACCGGAATACCGGTCCACATGGACACGACGTGGGCGACATCATCAGCAGAGACGATGGGGCGGTCGCTCTGGGCAGTGCTACCGGAGTTGAGTTCGGCGCTATCGATGCGCTGGCGTAGCTGCGCCTCGCGATCGCGCAAGGCTGCTGCCTTCTCGAACTGCTGCGCCTGGATGGCGCCTTCCTTCTCGACTTGCAACTGCTCGAGCTCTTTGAGCGCTTGCTTGAGCGTTTGCGGCTGCGTGCTGCGCTGCATGCGCACGCGGCTGGAAGCCTCGTCGATGAGGTCAATGGCCTTATCGGGCAGGAAGCGGTCGGTGATATACCGGCTGCCCATCTCGGCGGCGGCCTTGAGCGCTTCGTCGCTGATAGTGAGGCGGTGGTGCTGCTCGTAGCGCTCACGGATGCCGTGCAAGATCTCGATGGTCTCCTCGACCGTGGGCTCGCGCACCGTCACGGTTTGGAACCGGCGCTCGAGGGCCGCGTCGCGCTCGATGTACTTGCGGTATTCGTCCATGGTGGTGGCGCCGATGCACTGCAACTCACCGCGGGCCAGCGCCGGCTTGAGGATGTTGGCGGCGTCCACAGCCCCTTCTGCCGCGCCGGCACCGACGAGGGTGTGCAACTCGTCGATAAACAGGATGCTGTCGCCGCTATTGCGGATCTCTTCGATGATCTTCTTGAGGCGCTCTTCAAACTCGCCGCGATACTTGGTGCCGGCCACCAGCGAGCCGATGTCCAGCGTGAGCAAGCGCTTGCCGTGCAACGTCTCGGGCACGTCGCCGGCCACGATGCGCTGCGCCAGCCCCTCGGCGATGGCCGTTTTGCCCACGCCGGGTTCACCGATCAGCGCCGCGTTATTCTTCTGGCGGCGCGACAGGATCTGGATGACGCGCTCGATCTCCTTCTGGCGCCCGATGATCGGGTCCAGCCGCCCGGCGGTGGCCGCCGCGGTGAGATCCATACCCAACTGATCGAGGGTGGGGGTGCGGCTGGCCTGCTTGCCCTCGGTATGGGTGCCGGCGTTGCTCTGGTTAATTACAATGATGGTCTGCTGGCGCACTTTCTCTAGGTTGACGCCAAGGCTCTCCAGCACACCCGCTGCGATGCCTTCGCCCTCGCGGACCAGGCCGAGGAGCAGGTGCTCGGTGCCGATGTAGTGGTGGCCCAACCGGCGCGCCTCATCGACGGCCAGTTCGATGACTTTGCGGGCGCGCGGCGTGAGGCCGATGTCGCCCACCGGCGCGCGGTCGCCACGGCCAATGATGAACTCGATGGCGTTACGCACCTTGTTGAGCTCGACGCCAAGGTTGCTCAAGACCTTCGCGGCTACGCCTTCGCCCTCACGGACCAGGCCAAGCAGGAGGTGCTCCGTGCCGATGTAGTTATGGTTGAAGCGATGCGCTTCTTCCTGCGCCAGCGCGAGCACTTGCCGTGCCCGCTGGCTGAACTTTTCAAATCGGTCGTTTTGCATCCTGATTGCCCGCCTTCCTGGTGGCATGTGTGCGGCCCCGCTCCCCGCGGGTTGGGGGCCGCCTGTGGCTCTGTGTGGGTGCGTTACTCGCTGGTGGTGTCGCCGTCGGGTGCATCCTCCTCGTGTTCTATGTGTGCTTCGGTGGCGGTGCCTTCGGCTTCGGCGTCACCCTCAGCATACTCGCCATCCTGGTCACCGTCGTAGTCGCCAGCGTCGCCATCCATCGCCTTCAAGCTGAGGCCGAGACGCCGCTTCTTGCCGTCGATGTGGATGATCTGGAACTCGAGCGTATCGCCTTCCTTCACCACTTCCTTGGGATTGGTGATGTGCCGGTTGGACAGCTCGGAGACGTGCGCGAGCCCTTCGACGCCATCTTCCACGCGGGCGAAGGCGCCA
>JANWJO010000038.1 GCA_025449435.1 Chloroflexota bacterium
CAGCTGGCCACCGAATTGTACTGCTTCGATCAGCACACTGAAGTGGGATATCGGGGCGACTGCCGTCTTGCTTTGCGCCTGGAGTCCGTTCCACTCGAAGGGCGCGAGCTTGCGTTGACCCCTGACCCATCGTGGGTGATGCTCATCACAGGTGGTGCCCGGGGTATTACAGCGCAAATCGCGATTGATCTCGCACGCAGGTATCGGCCGACCTTGCTTATCGTGGGACGGTCACCATTCCCACACGAGCCGGAAGATCCGGAGACGGCAGGGGCACAAACCGAGCATGAGATCAAGGCTGCCATCATCGCTCGCATCCGGAGAACCGGAGAGGTGCCACACCCAGCGGCAATAGAGAACGAAGTGACCCGTCTGCTGCAGCAGCGCGAGATGCGCTCGACACTACACGCCATTGAGTCGGAAGGCGCGATTGGTCGCTACTTCCAGGTCGAGATGCGCGATGAGCATGCCGTTGCTGCATTCTTCTCCATGCTGTACGAGCACTATCACCGGCTCGATGGTGTGATACACGGCGCGGGTGTCATCGAAGACAAACTCATCGTACAGAAAGAACCTGCAGCGTTCGAGCGTGTGTTCGAAACCAAAGCGGACAGTGCCTTCTTGCTGGCAAAGCATCTCAACTTTGAGCAACTGCGGTTTCTTGCAATGTTTTCATCGGTGAGCGGGCGATTTGGCAATCGTGGCCAGGCCGACTATGCCGCCGGCAATGAGGTGCTTAATAAGCTCGCGGATGACCTCGATCGTCGGGTATCCGCGCGAGTGTTCGCCATCAACTGGGGTCCGTGGGCCAGTGGCGGCATGGCATCGACCGAGTTGCAGCGGCGGTTCATCGAGCGCGGCGTGGTGTTAATTTCGCCCGAAGCTGGTCCCACCCTCTTTGACAGCGAGATGCGCTGGGGCCGTAAAGGCGAATCGGAAGTCGTGCTCGCTGGTGGTACCTGGCTCCCCCAACTGGAATCCAGCAGTCCGGCGACGGCGTTGATAACGCGCGGGCCACTCCTCGGCGCGGCTCGCGGCGTTGATCGCATCCCGGTAGCAGCACAATGGCTGCCAGATGGCAGCTTGGTAGCCGACATACAGCTCGATGTTTCGGTTGATCGGTATCTCCAGGACCATGTGATTGACGGCAAGCCCGTGCTCCCCACGGCGATGGCGCAGGAACTCCTCCTGGAGCTGGTGAGGCTCGGGTGGCCACAGTTCCCATTTGTGCGCGCACGCGAGCTGCAGGTGCTCAAAGGAGTGGTCATCACTGCGCCAGCGCACACAGTGAGGCTGATTGCCCGCCCGTTGGAATCGACAGGTGCCCGCAGCGTCGTGCGAGCCTCCATGGTGAGCTGCACCACGCCGGCCAACACCCACTTCAGAATCGATGTTGACCTTGGCATCGCTCGACCGACACTGGAGAAAGGTGAAACGGCCATCACGTCGCCGCAGCCGTTTCCCTTGTCCGTGAGCGAGGCGTACTATCGGTGGCTCTTCCATGGCCCGATGCTGGCGCACATCGAGGCGATTCCCAGCATTGGAGAGAACGGCCTCGAAGCGTGGATCACGCCCTCCCAGCCTGATGCGCTGCTCGCTGGCGCAGGGCCGGGATCCTGGATCGTCGACCCGGTCGTTTTCGACTGCGCTCTGCAGCTGTCGTTGCTGTGGCAACGCTATCGCTGGGATACCACGGGCTTGCCGGCGCGCTATGGGGAGCTTGTGCGCTATCAATCATTTTCGAACGAGCCGGTGCATTGCAAGGTGCTGGTTGCCCCCGAAGCCAATGCCACCCTGTTTCGTGCCGATTTTGTCTTTAGCGACAAGAACGGCATGATTATCTGTACCGTCCACGATATGCAGTGCGCCAGCTCCAAGGCACTCAACCGCATTACCGGGCAGGCTGTCCGCTGAGACGCCTGGGGATGCACGGCAAAGTCCTTGTCAGGGGGCATCGGTGACGCGCTTACGGTCAAGGTCGGTTGCTCCCTTACGCGGCGACGTCGCGGTGGTAGGAATTGCCTGCGTGTATCCGCAAGCAGCCGACGCTACGGAGTTCTGGCGGAACATCGTGTCCGGCGCGGATGCTATCACAGAATTTCCGGCAGACCGGATACCGGCCCGCTTTTACGACCCGCAGTCTACTGACCTCTCCACCACCTATGCCAACCGGGGCGGGTTCTTAGGCAAACCGGTGGCGTTTGATCCGCGTGACTACGGCATGATGCCGGTGATCGTAGAGGCCGGTGAACCCGAGCAGTTTCTGGCGCTCAAGGCAGCGCACCAGGCGCTGCTCGATGCTGGCTATGACCTTGACCAGATGGATGGTCTGCAAACGGAGGTGGTCGTCGGCAAGGGCAACTACCCGAATCGTGGCATAGCGATCGCCAACCAGCACATCAACGAGGTCCCCGACATTGTTGATGTCTGGACATCGTTGCGCCCCGGCAGCGCGGTGGAAGACGTGCGGCGTGCGATCAAGCAGCAACTCACCAAGTTTGGCCAGGATAATGCCGCGTCACTGGTACCCAACTTCACCTCGGCACGCGTTGCCAATCGTTTCAATCTCATGGGGATGAATTTCACCGTGGATGCGGCATGTGCCTCATCACTGGTGGCTTTGGAGATTGGCACACGCGACTTACTCACCGGCAAATGTGACGTGGCGATGGTTGGCGGCGTCTTTTTATTGTCCGACTTGGTGCCCATCGTCCTCTTCAGCCAGTTGCGCGCCCTGTCGCGCCAGGGGCAGATCCGTCCGTTTGATGCAGCTGCGGACGGCACGCTCATGGGCGAAGGCGTGGGCATGCTCGTCATCAAGCGTTTGGACGATGCGCAAGCGGATAACGATCGCATCTATGCGGTGGTCAAAGGGGTCGGCTCGGCCAGCGATGGTCGCGCACTGGCCTTGCTGGCGCCGCGCGTCGAAGGTCAGGTGCTGGCTCTGCAGCGCGCCTTTGAGATGGCCAACGTGTCACCGGACACGCTCGGACTCATCGAAGCGCACGGCACCGCTACGCTGGCTGGTGACGACGCTGAGATGCAAACGTTGCGTCGCGTGTTTGGTGAGCGATCACTTGACCGCATGCCCCACATTGCGTTGGGCACGGTGAAGTCTATGATCGGACACGCCATGCCGGCGGCCGGAGCGGCTGGCCTCATTAAGGCCGTGCTATCGCTATACCACAAGGTGTTGCCGCCGACACTACACGCTGATCACCCCAATCCGAAGCTCAAGTTCGACGACTCGCCGTTCTACCTCAACAGCCGTGCGCGACCCTGGATTCATGGCGGCGGGCGCCACCCTCGGCGCGCTGGCGTTAACGCATTCGGGTTTGGTGGCGCCAACGCGCACGCCGTGCTTGAGGAATATCGCGATCCTCTGGAGGACGAACGACCGACGTTACTGACTGAGTTTCCCACAGAGTTGTGCATAGTGGATGCGCCCGACCGCGAGGGGTTAGTGGTCCGGTTGCATCAGCTTGGCGCATGGCTGGATGCCAACCAAACGGTCAATCTCCGCGACGTTGCGTACACGTTGCACGGGGAAGCGAAGCTCGGCGGTGCTCGCATCGCCTTCGTCGCTGAGTCACTAGCGGACCTTACGCGAAAGGTCCAGCGAGCAGAGCAACGCCTAGGCGACCCCACATGCCTACAGATCAAAGATGCTCGTGGCACCTTCTATTTCTCGGCACCCCTGGCGACGCAGGGCAAGCTGGCGTTTGTGTTCCCTGGTGAAGGAGCGCAATACGCTGGAATGCTCGCGGACCTGTGTATGCATTTTCCGGTGGTGCGGCGCGCGTTCGATCACGCTGACGATTCGGGATCCCTCGACTACGTCTATCCTCCACCCTGGCCGGAATGGGAGCAGCGCGCGCAACAGCGGTTGTGGACCAGCATCGGCGGAGCGGTGAAGGCTGTGCTCACGGCTGATTTAGCGATGTTGGCCTTGACGCAACAGATCGGGCTCACCCCGGAGGCCGTTCTGGGGCACAGCAGTGGTGATTTTATAGCGATGCTGGCTGGTGGCATGGCAACGTACGACAACAATACCGCTGCTGGCATGTTTGACTTGTGGGAACAGTACGATAGCCCACAGGAGAGTCAGGATCGGGTAGGGCTGCTCGCGGTGGGCGGCGACGCGTCCAACATACTGCAGCGGCTGGGTGACCTCGCTGCCAGCGTCACCGTGGCGATGGACAACTGCCCACACCAGGCCGTCATTGCCGGACCCGCGGAAACAATCGAGCGTGCACAAACCCTTCTCGTCGCTGGGGGCATCATCTGCGAACGACTGCCGTTTGACCGGCCCTATCACACCGCGGGATTTGCTGGGCAAAGCGGGCCACTCCGCACCTTCCTCGAGCACGCGCAACTGGAGCCTGCTCGCACCCCCGTGTACTCGTGTACCTCTGCGGCTATGTATCCAACGGATGTGGCCGAGGCGCGGCAGCTCGCCATCGAGCACTGGCATACACCGGTTCAGTTCCAGCAGACGATACGCCGCATGTACGCCGACGGCATCCGGTTGTTTGTCGAGGTGGGGCCCCGGCTGAATCTGACATCGTTCATCGATGACATTTTGCGCGGCCAGCAATACCTCGCCGTGTCTATGGATAGCCCGCGCAAACACGGTGTGACGCATCTGCAATTTGCGCTCGGCTTGTTGGCGGCGCACGGCGTGAACCTGCGCCTCGATCCGCTCTTCACCCGCCGCATGCCACAGCTCGTGTCCTTTGTCACCCCAGCTGGCCGTCCTGCCGATCCAGTTCCCACAGTGCCTTTGGCGGTGGCGCAATTGCACCCACTGGTGATCACACTTCCTGTTGAGGGCACGCCAGGCGTCTCGCCTGAACCGGAACCAAAGGCTTCCGATCCCGTTGGCGTTGAGGTGACTGTGCAGCCGCATGAGCACGCCGGCAGCGACGGGGCGGAGCGTTCGACATACGATGACCGAGCCCCACTCGCGGATGACGCAAACGTTGTTAGTGCCTCGGTCACGCCCGCGCCAGCGTTAGGCAACGCTGAAGCACGTTTGACGCCACCGCTTCTTGTGCCTAGTGCGCTGGCGTCATTGCCGGACGCGCAATCCGAAGCCGCGATGACGGGCTACCTGCAAGTTATGGAAGAGTTCCTGGCCGTCCAGCAGGCCGTCATGGAGTCGTTCTTTGCGCCGCAAAGTGCTGCGATGCCATCGAGTCCGCCAGAGGTCGATGTAAGTCCACCCGACAGTGAGCCGGCGTCGCCGCTTGGCCCGGAGGTCCCTCTTGCCGGCGTCTCACCGGTAGCGGCTCAGCCGCAGGATTACGCCGCCGGAGAGCACGCTGAGTATCCACTGTTAGGCAGCATACGGTCGTACCTGGCTGGCAAGGCACTGCGGGCCGAACGGACGCTCAGCGTGGACGCCGATGCATTTCTCAAGGACCACACCCTGGGCAGGACGGTATCGGCTGATCCACGCCTGTTGCCCCTGGCCGTTGTGCCCATGACCGTGAGTCTGGAAATTATGGCCGAAGCGGCCCAGGCATTGTTTCCGCGACTGTGCGTCACCGGAATGGAACACGTGCGCTCAATGCGCTGGATCGTCGTACGTGAGCTGCCAACCACGATACATATTGTGGCAGAGCAGGTCCGCCAGGTGGAGAACCAGCAATGGGTCCGGGTGTCACTGTGGGATGGCGACCCTGGTCGTGAACCAAACGCTACTCCCGCCGCCCAAGGTATGGTGCGGCTCGAGCCGGCGTATCCAACGCCACCAACACTTGAACCACTGGAGCTAGCTGGTGCCCGGCCGTACGGGTCGACCGTGGCGGACATCTATCGCTACCTGTTTCACGGGCCGCGTTTTCGCGCGATCTCGGCGCTGCACACGATCGGTGATGATGGTCTCATCGGTGAGCTGAAAGCGCTCGACCTCAGTGGCCTGCGTGGAATCGGTACCCAGCAGCCATTTGTGCTTGATCCTGTGCTGTTCGATGCGGCTGGCCAGCTCCTCGGGGCGTGGGCGTATGAGCAGATTGCCAAGACGGCCGTAATCTTCCCCATTGGCATCGATATGGTCACGCTGTTTGGTCCCCGCCTCGATCTACCGGCGACGCTTCTCGCGCAGGTGCGCATGCTGGAGTTTGGTCACCGGCAGGTGCGTGCCACCGTGGAACTCGCGGATGCAAGCTCTCGTGTCTTTGCGCGACTGGAAGGGTGGCGCGACTTCCGCTTCCACGTTCCCGAGCACCGGTTTCGCATGTTTCACGCTCCCCAAGATGAACTGAGCGGGGAACTCTGGCCGGTGGCCACTGCCGGTTTGCCAGCCAGGGGAGGGTACGTCGCGGTGCTGGTGGAGGGGGTGGCTGAGAAGGACAATGACACGCTGAGCGATGTGGTGGGAAACCTGGTGCTGAGTCAGGCGGAACGCTCGTACTGGCAAGGCATGCCTGGAGCTGCGATGCGGAAAGCAGAATGGCTCATTGGGCGCATCGCTATCAAGGATGCCGCGCGAACGTTTGTATTTGAGCGATCTGGCAGCCGTGCATATCCGGCCGACGTTGAAGTGGTGCCTGATGCCAACGGGCGCCCAACGGTCGGTGGGCTTGCCCTTGCCGGCATGGTTGCTCCCGTCGTGACTCTTTCGCACAAGGGGCTTGTCGCGGTAGCCGTAGCTGGGGATGCTGAGCAGAGCCCATATCTTGGCATTGACATTGAACCGGTACGATCCAGGCCGGAAGGGTTCACCTCCCTGGCGTTTTCGGTGGGAGAGCATGCGTTGCTGGACACGATTGACGTGAGCGACCGTGATGAATGGATGACGCGCTTGTGGTGCGCTAAAGAGGCAGTTGCCAAGGCAACTGGGTTGAGCCATCGCGCCGGACCAGCGGATGTCGAGATTCGGTTCATCGATCAAGCGATGGGGACCGTGCACGCCGTGCTCGCCGGTGAGCTGGCTCATCAGGTACCTGGCTTGGGTACCGCACCACTGATCGTGCACACGGCGCGAGCACACGGCTTCATCGTGGCTACAACCGCGGCGGAGAGAGTAGGGGAACACGCATGATTACTCGGGTCACTATCAAAGAGGACGTGCTGGCATTGTTCAAAGAGTTGCGCGGCGATTGGGAGTCCAGCGATGAGGACATCCGCGAAGACTCGTACGTGCTTGAGGACCTGGGCTTTGAAAGTATTGATGCCGTTGCACTTGGTACCAGCATCGAGGAGAAGTACCAACGCCCGCTGCCGTTCGCGCAGTTTCTGCTCGACTTGCAAGAACAAGAGAAGCGCGACTTCACCGTGGGCCAGCTCATTGATTTCGTTGCACGGGAGTTAAACACGGCGGAGGTGCCTCGGTGACCACGGCCACAACGACGCTGTTCATCGGCTTGGACGGTGCGACCTTTACCATTCTGGATCCGCTGATGGCTGCTGGGCAGATGCCGCGATTGGCCGCGCTCGTGCGCACCGGCGTCCGCGCTGTGCTCAATTCCACCGTTCATCCCTTAACACCGCCGGCGTGGACGTCGGTGATGACAGGTCGTTCGCCCGGAAACCACGGCATCCTTGATTTCTACCGGCCAGAGTCTGCCGATGCTCGCGTGCTGACCATTGCGACGGCGCGGGACGTGCGGTGTGAGACGGTCTGGCAGATCGCCAACCGCTACGAACAGCGTGTGATCACCTTGAACTTCCCCATGATGTCGCCGCCGCGTCCCATCGATGGCGTCGTGATTCCCGGGTGGGTGCCGTGGCGCCACCTGCGGATGTCTAGCCGCCCAGCGGGGTTGTTTGACCAGTTCAAGTCAATTGCGGGTTTCGATCCGCGCAGCCTGACCGTGGACCTGGTGGAGGAGGGGCGCGCCCTGGAAGGTATGGGCACCGATGATGCGATTACCTGGGTACGCGAGCACGTGCACCGCGAATCCCTCTGGCACGCGATTACCAAGACGCTCATGCGTGACGCCCCAGCGCCACTGACCGCCGTGCTGTTCGACGGTACGGACAAGATTCAGCACCTGTGTTACCGGCTGCTCGACCCCGCGCTCCAACAGGGCGACTATTCACCGCAGGAGCAAGAGGTTCGTGAGGAAGCCACCGGTTATTATCGGGAACTCGATCGCTTCATCGGCGACCTGGTGGATCAGGCTGGGCCACAGGCGCGCGTCGTAATTGCTTCGGACCACGGCTTCGGTCCCTGGCGCAAGGTGTTTCATCTCAACGCCTGGCTCCATCAACACGGCTACTTACACTGGACGGAACAATCGGTGGGCGGAGGCAACCGTGGCCAGGAAATACCTGGCGAGCTGGGCCTAGACGCACCTCGCAAGCAGGCCTACCTCATCGATTGGGACCGCACGATTGCCTATGGCATCAGTGTGAGTGGCAACGGGATACGCATCCGCCGAGCTGGCGACCAAGGTATGGGCGTTGCACCGGAAGACTACGAGCAGGTCCGCCGCGCGATCGCCGACGGTCTCCGCGCGGTGCGCGACCCCGAAACCGGTGAGCTAGTGGTGCGCCAGGTGTTGACGAACGAAGAGGCGTTTCCTGGCGCCGCGTCGCCTCAAGCCCCCGACCTGACGGTACTCATGCAGGACTACGGCCTGGTGTCACTGCTTAACAGGCCCAACGTAGTTCGCCGGCGTTCGGCTGTGTTTGGGACGCATTATCCGGCGGGGATCTTTATTGCTGCTGGACCGGGCATTCGTTCCGGTGCCGTCTTGCCGGACATGGCGATTGTGGATGTGGCTCCTACCCTCCTGTATAGCTTGGGTATACC
Organism: Chloroflexota bacterium; assembly: GCA_025449435.1. The sequence continues at coordinate 8,765 of JANWJO010000038.1, forward strand.
GGTGCCTGCGAACTTCGAGGGCGCGATCCCACAAGATGCGTTCGTACCGGAGTTCCTCGCACAGTATCCGCCACGGCCCGGGCCACCTACGCTGCCGCAAGCGTCGTTCATGAGCCAAGCTGACAAGGCGCCCATGTCGGAGAGTGACGAAGCCGAGATGATGCGCCGCCTTGGTGCGTTAGGGTACGTTGAGTCGTAACGGCATGCTCCACCGAAATTGGCGCCAACTACCACGATAACGAGGAACCAAGATGCGTAAAGTCCTGGCAAACGGCGTCAGCCTTCATGTCCAACAGCATGGCGAGGGGAGCGACGTCATTTTGGTTCACGGGCTCACCAGTAATCTGGCGTTTTGGACCTTGACTGTGCTGCCAGCCTTTGCCAAGCATCACCGCGTCACGATCTACGATTTGCGCGGGCATGGGTTCAGCGACGTGCCGGCCAGCGGGTATACCACACTGGACATGGCGGCCGATCTGCATGGCTTAATGGATGGGCTCGGCATCGAGCACGCGCATGTCATCGGCCACAGTTTCGGCGGCACGATCGCGATGCACCACGCGCTGCTGTATCCGCACCGCGTCGACTCGTTGGTGGCGACGGATCCCGCCATTCCGGCCCTGCGCAAATACCAATCGTTCCAGGAATGGCCGATGTATGCCGAAGTCGTGCGGCAGTTTGATACCTACGGCGTCAAGCTGCCGCCGAATGGCGACCTGTGGGATCTGGCTGCCTTGCTACCCGAACTGAAAAACCTGCCCATGCAGCACGGCCTCCGCCAAGGCAAGACGAGACGCTTGACCCGCATGAATCGCCTCATGCACGAGACGACCGTCATGGTCGATTTTCATGAAGAAGCGGGCCTCACGGAGGAACGCATCAAGAGCCTATCTACGCCCTTGCTGGCGATTTACGGCGAGTTAAGCCCATTTCTGGGCAGCTGCCGGTTTCTCGAACAGCACGTGGCCTCCTGCCGAACACTGATTGTGCCGGGTAGCGGCCATCTGGTGCCAGCGCTGGCGCCCGATGCGTTTGTCCAGCCCGTGCTCGCTCACATCGATGCTGTAGAAAAGGCGCATCAGGCGGCCTGACGGTGGAAACGGTCAGCGATGCTCATGATGTTGCTGGAAGGGTTAACGGCCGGCCATGACGATTTATGTGGAGGAAGTCGCTATCGATGCGCCGATAGAGCAGGTGTTTCAGATGATCGCCGACCCATCTCATTTTCCGGAGTACGTCACGGCGTGTACCGCCGTGCGGTGGCCGGGTGGTGTGGTGCCGGTGGGCGGACAGTACACCATCATTGGCGGCGGAGCTGCGCGCACTGGAGAAGTTCGATACACCGTTACGGTTTGTGAGCCGCCATTCAAGGTGAGCGCTACGTTTCGCGGGCCAGTGGGAGGCGGCAGCGTGAGTACGACGCTGGAAACAACCCCAACGGGTACGGCGCTTAAACAGACCATGCAGCACGCCACGCGCGTCGGATTGGCGAGCTTGGTACCCGCAGGCGTCGTCACTGACACGATGCGTCGAGCTCAGCGCCGCACGCTCGACACGCTCAAGCGTGTTGTCGAGGATCACGCCGCACGCGGCGCCACCGCGTAAATGAGCGACCGTCCGCAACGTGATGGGTTGGTTGGCAAGACGCCTTATGCAGATGGAGCAGTGACGTGGTTGTAACTGCCGGTAAAACCGGCTTGCGAACGCCGCCCGGGCCACCTGGTTACCCCATCGTGGGCAGTTTGCTCACTTGGGGCCGTGATCCTCTGCAATTCTTCGTGCGTATCCGGCAATCGTTTGGTGACGTGGTTGGCTTCCGCATGCTCAACCGACAGTTCATCTTGCTGTCTAATCCTGAGCACATCAAGTATGTGCTGCAGGACAACAACCAGAACTACGAGAAGAACACGCCGAATTTCTTCCTCCGGCGTCTGGAGCCTTTGCTCGGTCGCGGTTTGGCTACGACCAACGGCGACTACTGGCTCAAACAACGCCGGTTGGTGCAGCCCGCCTTCCACAGGCAGCGCGTGGCTGACTGGACAGGCATTATGGCTACCTCCACGCAGGCCATGCTCGGGCAATGGGATGAACGAGCGGCCTCGGGCCGGCCGATTGATCTTGATAGTGCGCTCCGGCAATTGACGCTGGACATCTTGGTGCACACGCTCACACCGCTTGGTAGCGAAGTGACGCAGGACGCTGAGGCGGTGCGTGCCATCCTCCAAGATTGGATGGCGCGAACGCGCCGCCTGCCAAGTCTTATTCTGCTGCTCCTGGACCTGCCAACGCGACAGAACCGCCGTTTTCATGAAGCGATCACCACGCTGGATCGGGTGATTTACCGCCTGATCGACGAACGGCGCAAGGCGGGTGCCGAGGGTTCCGACCTGCTATCGGTGTTGTTGCAGGCGAGGGACGCTGACTCTGGCGCAAGCCTATCGGACAAAGAAATTCGGGATCAGGTCGCCACCATCTTTGCTGGTGGTTTTGAGACCACCGCCACTGCCCTGTCGTTTACGTTTGCGCTCCTGGCACAGCATCCAGAGGTGGTGCGGCAACTGGAGCAAGAGGTCGACACGGTACTCGGAGATCGCACGCCGACCTTTGCGGACGTTCCCAATCTGCCCTACACGAGTATGGTGTTTGAAGAAGCACTGCGGCTCTACCCGCCGAACTGGGCGTTGCGGCGCATCCCCATCGCCGATGATGCTGTTGGCAACTATCGTATACCGGCTGGCACCACGGTGGTCCTCAGCACCTACGTACTCCACCACGATGCGCAGTATTGGCACGAGCCCGAGCGGTTTGATCCATCGCGGTTTGCGGCTGGAGAAGGTGCTGGACGTCCGCGTTTTGCCTACTTCCCGTTCGGCGGTGGTCCGAGGCAGTGTATTGGCAACTATTTCGCCACGATCGAGGCTCAAATTATCATCGCTATGGTGGTCCAACGGTTCCGTACCCACCTGGTCAGTGGTCACCAGGTACGCATCCAGCCTTCCATTCCGCTGCGCCCCAAGGGAGGGTTGCCCGTGACCCTCGAGCGACGGGTGAAGCGCGGAGCGCACGTGGCGCCGGAAGTGAGTTAGCAACGATGGCTGGGACACAGCACCGCTGGGCTCGCCACGGTGGCCTGGTGTATTTTCTTATTGCGTTGCATTTGGTGACGCGCGGAACCCTCGTGTCGCTGCTGGTGTTGCTCCTGCTTGCTACCCAACAACACTGGTTGGCCCTGGGAGGCATACAGGCGATGTTCGCCGGAAATCATATTCTTGATGGCTATCCAATCTTGGCAACGCTCGTGAACGCCGGCCTTGCGTTGTTCACGGCGCACCCGCAAGCTGTCCTCGTGAGCCTCGTGGCGTATGGGACCGTCGAGTTAGCGCAAGGGATTGGGCTGTTACGTCAAGAACGCTGGGGTGAATACCTTACAGTCCTGTTTAGCGTGAGCTTTGTGCCGTTTGAACTGCGGGGACTGGTGCAACAGGGCGAACTACGCACCGCCATCCTGTTGCTCATTAATCTCGCCGTGATCGCCTACCTCGTTCGTACGCGTCGCCTCTGGCCTGTGAGCATCCTTATCCGGCCTGAGAACACACCAGTTAGAGCCACCCCGTCGACCAGCCAGGGCACCTAAGGGAGGGTTCCGTGCGGCTCACCCTGATCGCACTCGGTACCCGTGGTGATGTGCAGCCCCTATTCGCTTTGGGCGGTGGCCTGCGGCAGGCTGGCTACCAAGTGACGGTCGCGACACACGAACAGTACATGCCTGATGTGCTCGCCCACGGGCTTGAGTTCGCGCTGGTATCTGGAGACCCAACGACCACGTTCGCCCGCGAGCGGCGAGCCCTCACGTCGGGACGCCGCTCACTGGTGACGACGCTCGCTGGCTTGCGCTATCTGAGCCAGAACTACCAGAACCGTGCGGCGTTGCTGCAGCAAGTGATCGCAGAGTGCCTCAACGCCAGCAAGGATGCGCAGGCCATTATTGCCATGATGCCGGTGACGTTCTTCGCACCGATGATTGCGGAGCGGCTGGGCGTGCCGTGCCTGTTCACGGCCTTCGCGCCACTGGCGCGCACAGCTGAATTCCCGATGCTGAGCTTTCCCACAGCGCCCAGCCGGTTGCCCAGCTATAACCAGTTGACCTATGAAGTGACGCAGCGGATCGTGGTGCGCCTGGCTACACCTCTCTTGAGCACCAGCCGGCGTTCACTCGGTTTGCCCCACCGCTCTGGATATACCCTGCGTGAGCAATTGCAAAGCTCAGCGCACCCGTGGCTGTACTGTTTCAGCCAGTGCGTTGTACCCAGGCCCAGCGACTGGGACACTCACCTGCACGTCACAGGATATTGGTTTGCGGACCGTACTTCGAACTGGCAGCCGCCGGACGAGGTAGCCCGGTTTCTGGCCGCCGGACCGCCGCCAGTGTACGTTGGCTTTGGCAGTATGCCAACCGATGATCCGGTGAGCATGACAAAGGTGCTCCTGGCAGCTCTGGAGCAGGTGGGGTGCCGGGGCATCATTGCCACCGGCGCTGGCGGCCTGTCCGGTGCCAGTGTCCCGGAGCGCATCATGACGGTTGCCGGGCTACCTCACGATTGGCTGCTCCCTCAAGTGGCGGCGGTTGTCCATCATGGAGGAGCGGGTACCACCGGTGCAGCGCTGCGCGCTGGCAAGCCCTCTGTGGTGATTCCATTTTACAGTGACCAACCGTTTTGGGGGCAGCGCGTCCACGCGCTCGGTGCCGGACCCAAGCCCATCCCGGCTCGCCGTCTTTCACGGCAACGCCTCGCCGCGGCCATGAACCAAGCTCTGTCCGAGCCTGCCATGCAGCAACACGCCGCTGCTTTAGGTGTGTGCATCCGCTCGGAGGACGGCATCGGCCGGGCGGTAGCGGTGGTCGATGCCGCCCTACGAAGCGGTGGAAAAGCCTGATGCGGGTCACCATACTGGCACCGGGAACGCGTGGTGACGCACAGCCCCATGTGGCGCTTGCGCTTGGGCTGAAAAGCGCTGGCCACAGCGTTTGCCTTGCGACCAACGCGGCCTACGCCTCCATGGTGCGGGAGCGCGGCATCGAGTATGCACCCTTTGACTTCAACCCCAATGCCGATTTTCCAACCGTGAAGACAACTCTGCGCGATGCGCGGTTCAATATCGTGCAACTCGCACGTGCGCGCAGCGTCGTTGCCCAAGCGGTGCAGCCGCTGGCGAACAGGCTGTTTGACGAAGCATGGGCTGCTTGCAAGGCATCGGACGCCATTATCTGCACGCACCTGGGTACCGTTGGACATGTCATCGCCGAAAGGCTGGGCGTACCGTCACTGTATTCCGGCCTCACACCACTCAGCCCCACAGGAGAATTCCCGCCGTATACCTTCCCCAACTTCCCTACTGGAAGTCGTCGTGCCAATCAAGCCGCTTATGCGCTGAGCCGGCGAGTGATCTGGCTCGCAGGGCGGCCGATACTGAACCAGTGGCGTCAACGCGCCCAGCTCCAGCCACTGGCTCTGAGCAGGCCGCGCGAGCGGCTACTGGGCAGCCGTCACCCGTGGCTGTACGGGTTCAGTTCGGCGGTGGTGCCCAAGCCTGCCGATTGGGGCGACTGGCGCCATGTGACAGGGTATTGGTTTCTCGATGATGACGGTTCCTGGAAGCCGCCGGCACCTCTTCTTCAGTTCCTGAAGGGAGGTCCGCCGCCCGTCGTTATCAGCTTTGGCAGCACACGCACGCACGATCCAGAAGCGCTGGCCGGCACCGCCATCGCTGCGCTGACCAGCAGTGGGAGGCGGGGCATCCTTGTCACTGGCGGTGGCGGGATTCAGGCGGAAACGCTGCCTCCTACTGTGGCACAGGTTCCGGCTGTACCGTTCGACTGGCTCTTCCCACGCTCGGCTGCCGCTGTCCATCACGGCGGCGCGGGGACAACCGCAGCGGGCCTGCGCGCTGGCGTTCCAACGGTCGTGACACCGTTTTTCAACGAGCAGCGGTTTTGGGCACGCCGCGTTCACACCCTTGGTGCCGGGCCGGCCCCCTTGCGCTGGCGAGGGCTCACACCGGCCAAGCTCAACGATGCGATAGAGGAAGCTATTACTAGCCAATCGATACGAGATCGTGCGGCTGGCGTGGGTGCGCTGATCCGTGGTGAAAACGGTCCGCAACGCGCGGTTGAAGTGTTTGAGCACTACGTGCAGACATGGGCACCTGCCCGCTGACACGAAGTTGGGATCACCCACTGTCCAGTCCACGCTTCATGCCAAGTGTTGGGACTTGTGGCAGGATACACATTCGGATGTGCACCGCAACGTGCTATAGTCCCCTACCGCGCCCACCCATCCAGACTCGTCTTCTTCAGGCAGCTTCTGGAGGATCGAACGGTATGTTCGAGTGGTACTCACTGCCGAACTTCATCGCGATGGTGATCTTGTGGATCCTCGCTGCCTACTTGCTCAGTTGGGACCGCGGGAAGCCCGCCATGTGGTGGACGGTTGCGATCCTCGCAGCCACGGCGCTGGCGTTTTTCGCCGAAGGGATGCGCGCCAACGCGGCTACGCAGCAGGAGTGGCTGCCCTGGGCACACTACCTGCGCTGGACCATCATTGTCGTACCCATCCTGTGGTCCTGGATCAGTGTGCAGTTTGTGCGCGACCAAGGCGACGCACGCCTGCGCTGGCTTGGGCGCCGTTTGGGACAGCCTGTGCTTGGCTTGCTGGCGCTGCTCAGTGTGGCTGGCATCGTCGGGTTATACGTCCGGCCGCAATTGTTTCTGCAAGAACCCGCTCTCGTGAGCCAGGCAGGGCCGTACCGGTTTTACCTGCAGCCAGGGCCACTCCTGATCGTATCGGTTGTGGTGGCGGTGAGTGCGGTGGTGTTGGGCACGATGCTTGCCGGCACTGCTGCTGCCCTTACCACAGGACGCGCACGCTGGCGTTTCGCACGGCTCCTGGTCGCCTCCCTATGTACTCTAGCCGGTGGGGTCGGATATGCCGCGTCTATCTACACCATCCGGCCGTTATGGTCCTTGTGGACTACCCCGCTGCTTTTGGGTATTGGGCTCGTCCTCCTAGCCTTTGAGGTAGCCACCGACGCGCTCGCCGCCGAAGGCGACCTGTTGCTGCGTGACTTCGCCCAGTTCCTGACCACCAACGTCATCATCTGCACCCTGTTTACCGTGCTCTTTGTCCTGGCCGCGCGCAGCTTTAGCTTCATCAGCCTCTCCCTCCTCGCCTGGAGCCTCACCGCCATCTGTGTGGCGCGTCCCATCGTGCGCACCGTCCGCCGCCTGGTCGACCAGGTTGCCTTCCCCCCAGCCATCGCCGCCTTGCGCGATCTAGCCTTGCGGTCCGGGCAGGAAGTGTCCCTCACCCGCGACCTGGCGGTGGCTCGACTTGAGGTGCAAGACCCGCCAGAGTTCACCACCGCGCCCACGCCGATCCCGACAAGCGTAACGACGACCGTCCTGACTGAGCGTCCGGAGGTCGACATCGTCCTGGCCACCGAGCAGGCGCTACGTGAGCTCTATCACATCGCGGAGCTGGCGGCTTCGCCGCTGGTGTCCATCTTGCCACACTCCCTAGCTGTGGCCCTACAGGAGCAACAGCGCCTCGTGCCAGAGCGGGCCACCCAGCTGGAACGAGCCCAGGCCCTGCGCTTGGTGGTGCTGGAGGGGATCGATCGCTTCAAGCCGGTGGATCGGGAGCCGGGGAAGCAGCACGTGCACTACCACATCCTGCATATGGAGTATGTGCGGGG